>JBKHAV010000026.1:0-26845 GCA_046542715.1 Desulfovibrionales bacterium | reverse complement strand
GACACATCTGTAGGATAGAATCATGAAGATACTGCCGATGACCATGACGCTTGTCAGAAACCTTGTGCAGGGGCATGGGACCCGACTGTATCCGGGTGAAAAGCGGGAGACATTTGACGATGTCCGGGGGGACCTGGCCATTGATATCGACCGGTGCATCTCCTGCGGGATCTGCCAGCGGATCTGTCCGTCTTTTTGCCTCGAGGTGGACAAGCAGGCGCGGACGTGGGCCTATGAACCCTTTGCCTGCGTGTTCTGCGGCAATTGCGTGGAAAAGTGCCCCACGGACTGTCTCTCCATGGGAAAACAGTTCCGGCCAGCCACGGATCTTCGGGCGAGGATCGTCCTGCAGGCGCCGGAAAGAAAACCGTCGGAAAAGTAAAGAACCACTCCAGACACCAAAAGCCGGGTCAAGCTCTGATCCGGCTTTTTGCATGAATGGTACCAGCGTGAATGTGAAGAGAGTTCATGAGATCGTCACCAGGGTGTCACAGGGGGGGAAAGAGGAAGCGGTAGTGCAGTCACTTTTCGGGAACCAGAAACCAGGAAGGACGTATGCTGCATCCTGCTCGAACCCTCAAGGCTCCACCTGAAAGAGAACACGTCATCACCAACGCCAGAGTGGTCACCGGTTCAGAGGTGGTGCACGGGACGGTTGCCATCCGCAACGGCACGATTCTGGGGGTAAGTGCCGGAAACAGTCTGGTCCCGGACCGGACCGACCTGGAGGGTGATCTTCTCCTGCCAGGGCTGATCGAGATGCATACGGACAATTTGGAAAAGCACCTGCTCCCCAGGCCGGGGGTGGAGTGGCCGTCAGCCCTGACAGCGCTTCTGGCCCATGACGTGCAAATCATTGGTTCAGGAATCACAACCGTGCTCGACTCCATTTTTGTGGGCGAGTATGAGCCCGGAACCAACCGGACCGAACTTTTGGAAAAATCCATTGCCGCAATCAAGACAGGGACGCAGCACGGCTTTCTCAGGGCAGAACATCTGCTCCACCTTCGGTGCGAGTACCCGGATGCGCAGGTGCTCGCGTTGCTCCTGCCGTACGCAGACGAATCCATTTTGAGGCTCGTCTCCTTGATGGATCACACTCCAGGGCAGCGGCAGTGGATGGATCTTTCCAAGTGGCGGAAATACCATGAAAAAGACGGTTGGACAGCCCAAGAAGCCGAAACAGTACTACGTCGGCGGAAGGCCATGCAGCAAGAGTACGCCACCAATCACCGGGAACAGATTTTGGCGATCTGCAGGAAACGGAATCTGCCGGTGGCGAGTCATGACGACACCCTTGCGGCCCACGTTGTGGAGGGGGCGGAACAAGGGGTTTCCATTGCGGAATTCCCGACCACCATGGAAGCTGCCAGAACGGCGCACGAGATGGGGCTCTTCGTGATCATGGGGGCTCCGAACCTGGTCCGGGGGGGGTCGCACTCGGGAAACATCTCTGCCGGGGAACTGGCCGGTGAAGGCTTGCTCGACGGGCTCTCCTCGGACTATGCTCCCAAAAGCCTGCTCCACGCCTCCATGATCCTGCACCAGAAGTATGGCTACTCCCTGCCGGATGCCGTGGCCACGGTTTCCATGAACATCGCCCACATGCTCCAGTTTTCCGACCGGGGAGAAATCGCCCCGGGGAAAAGGGCGGACCTGATCAGGGTTCGGTTGCTCGACGGCATACCGGTGATTCGGACGGTATGGCGCCAGGGGCAGAGGATCATCTGATGCCGGCCCGGTACGGTGTGTATTTTCTCCCGGAGGAAGGCAGCGCACTGGAGCGGTTCGGTCACACATGGCTGGGGCGGGACATGTCCTCCGGGAGATCCGAATCCCGGCCAAAAGTTCCGGGAATCTCAGCAGAACGGCTGACGGAACTGATCAAAGCCCCACGGCATTATGGATTCCATGCCACCCTGAAAGCCCCGTTCCGGCTTGCACCATCCAAATCGGAAGCAGATCTCTTGCAGGCTGCAGCCGTCTTCAGTGCACATGCGTCACGGGTGAAGATCCCCCCGTTGAGACTGACCGAATGGGCGGGCTTTCTTGCCCTGCGGCCCAATGCTCCCTGTGCAGCGGTGGATGAACTCGCGGCATCATGCGTTCAAACCTTTGATTGTTTCCAATCGCCCCTTTCCCCTGATGAACTTCAGCGGCGCAGCCGGGCATGCCTTACTCCCACGCAACAGCGCCTTCTTTCCCGGTGGGGATACCCCTATGTGTTCGATCAGTTCCGGTTTCATCTCACCCTCACCGGAATGCTGTCCGGCCCTGAGGAGTGTGCGGCGCTGCTTGATTTCCTGCATCCCAGAGTGAAGCCGTTGATCAGCAACAGCATGCTCATTCGGGAAATCTGTATTGTGAAGCAGGCAGATACAGGGGTCCCTTTTAGCGTCATGCAACGATTTCCTCTGAAATAACCATTGTTCAGGGAACTTCGGGTTTTTTCATCCCCCCCAAAAAACTTCCAGCAAAAGTCCCCCTATGAAATTTGGGACTCCCAAATCATTTGGGGGTTGTCCCAAAAATGCACACCAGTTACATGAAGGGAATAAAGAAAGAAGCAGTGTTCTTGCGGTCATCGGCCAAACCGCAGAGCGCTTTTTCAGAAAACGGATCATGACAGTTTCACTTCGACAGCACAATGACTGCTGATATCCGACTTCGCCTGTATTTTTGCCCCGTGTCTGTGGAAGGATCTGATTCGCGGGAGATCCGCAAACCCGAGTGAGGAAAAAATGAGGCCAAAGGATGTCTTCGTAGTGAGTTCCTATCCGGTGTACCGGGAAGGCATCATGGCCCGTGTTGCAGAAATGCCAAACCTCAACGTGACAGGTCAGGCCGAAGAACTCGACTCCATTCTTGAGAGCCTCCCCCTGAAACGGTCCTGCATTCTGATCATCGACAAGGAGACAATCGATGATCATGTCCTCTTGTCCTTAGAAAATATCAGAACGAAACGAGTCCAGAGCATCCTCATCTGCTCAGAGTTGGACATGGATATCTTTCTCAATCTCCATGAGCTTGGGGTCAGGGGGTATCTTCTCAGGCAGTCGGGAACCGAAGAACTCCTCCAGTGCCTGGAGCGGGTGTGCGCTGGAACCATCCATGTCGACCCCCCTGTTCTCGAGCGGCTGATCGATTATTTTCATGAAAAATTTGCCAATCAACACATCAATCTCACCCCTTTGACCAAGCGGGAGATCCAAATTCTGCGGGAAATCACCAGAAAGAGATCTCATCAGCAGATTGCCCAGAAATTTTATATCAGCAAAAAAACCGTGGAGAACCATAAACACAATATCATGAAGAAATTAGAAGCCAGAACATTTTCCGATCTGGTCAGATATGCAGAGCGGCTGAAAATCATTGAATAAAAATGGACCGTATTATCTCGTAAACACCGGAAACCAGTTTGACTTGAAATTTCAGGGACGAAGTAATCTGTACTACTTAGCGAGATCTGCGGTTTTTGCGTTGATACCAGATACACAACAAAGAGCCTCCATTTGACTTTCATGGTTCAATGGAAGAACATTAGAGGTGATGTGGGGAAGATCAGCTGATGGTTGCATCCGTAAGGAGAAAAACCATCAGCAATGGACAAAAAAGAGAGATTTGGAACAGGCTTAACTCCCTCCTATCTGGTAGGGAAATATCAGCCGCCGCTGATCAGGGAGAGCATTCTTCGATGGCGGCTGTTTTCCTTTTTCGACAATTTCACCCACACCCCTCTTCTCTGGATCTCCGGTCCCAGCGGTGCGGGAAAGACGACCCTGGTCAAAACCTATCTCGACTCCCATGACCTTCCGTTCTTCTGGTATCGCATGGATTCCGGTGATTCCGACCTCTCCTCCTTTTTTTACTACCTGGGCAAAGCCGTCCGGGCGAAAGTCACCAACCCCAGGCGGATCATGCCTCTGCTCACACCGGAGTATGTTCTGGGCATCACCACCTTTACCAGGCGTTTTTTCGAGGCGTTGTTCGCCAACGTAGCCCCTCCGGTTGTTTTCGTGTTCGACAACTACCAGGAAGTTCCGGACGACGCTCCGCTCCAGGACGTGATGCGGGTCGGTCTGGAGTGGATCCCCGAAGGGGTGGCCTTCGTGTTTATCAGCCGAAGAATGCCGCCCCCGGCCTTTGCCCGCCTGTTCACCATCCATTCCGGAAAAATATTGCACGGCGAAAGTCTTGCGTTCAGTGAGTCGGAAACACGTGAACTTGCCCGGATGAGAACCGTGGATCTTTCTGATCAGGCCCTCAAGGATCTGCATCTTCGAACCAGAGGCTGGGCCGCAGGGCTGGTTCTGCTCATGGAAACCCAAGGGGTTGCGGAAGATGGCGCTGCCGTCAGGAGGGAGACTCCAGAGGTGATCTTTGATTATTTTGCCGGGGAGATTTTTGACCGGGCCGCCCCGCATATACAGGATTTTCTCATGAAGACCTGTTTTCTGCCGTCTCTTACCATTGCCGATGCCCAGTTGCTGACCGGAGAGCGGCGGGCCGGCGAAATTTTCGAGTATCTGCACCGCAACAATCTCTTTACGGAAAAGCATGGGGCTGAAGAGCCGGTCTACAGATATCACCCGCTTCTGCTCGAATTTCTCACAAAACGGGCCAGGGATGCTTTCCCGACTGAAAAGCTGAAGGAGGTCAAGCAGCGCAGTGCGACGATTCTTGTTGATCAGGATCCGGACGCGGGGGCGCAGCTCTTCCGAGAAATAGAGGATTGGGAAGGGCTTGAGACGCTGATTCTTACCAAGGCCGAGGAGACGATTCAGCAGGGGCGCTTCTCAAAAGTGGAGCACTGGATTTCCATGCTTCCCCCGAATCTGCGGAACCGGTCCCCAAGGGTGCTCTACTGGTATGGGATGGCCATGCAGCCATTCAGACCTGACGCGGCAATGCGATATCTGCAAAGGGCGTACACCGCATCCGAGCGGGGCGGGGATGCGCAGACCAGGCTCATGTCCTGGTGCGGCATCGTGGAGACGCTTTCCTCCACCTCGCAACACTTCTCTTGCCTCGAGCAATGGATTGAACGATTCGAATGCCAAATTCCCCACGAGTGTGGGGATTGCCCGGAGGATATTCTCGTCCGGGCGGCCTGCGCCATGACCATGGCCCTGATCCTGAGATCCAAGGCGGAAAGCGCGATAGCGCAGTGGGAAACCGCAGCCCTGGGACCCGGGCCAAACTCCACGGTGTTGCTTTCTCAGGTTCAGCTCCTGACGCTTCGAGTCCATCAGTCGTTGTGGAAAGGGCAGGTGGAGGGGGCGTTCAGATATCTCGCTCAGCTCAAAAAATGGGCAAGCTCTCCGACATCTCCTATCGTGGTGAAGATTCAGCACATGCACGCTGAATCCGTTTACGCGCTTGCCACCGGGGATCATCCAGGGTGCATCCGAGCCGTGGGTGAAGGGATTTTTCTCTCCCGCAGTTCCGGGATTCGAGTTCAGGAAACAACACTGATGTGCCATGCAGCACTCAGTTCCCTGAACAGGGGTGACTGCCGGCTCGCCGAGGAATACCTTGCCCAAACTGAAGACCATCTCCACGATCTGAATCCCTGGGAAGAGTCGTATCGCGATTTTACCAGGGCCAGACTGGAACTGATCAGGGGAAATTATGATGCCGGGCTCAGGTACGGGGTTCTGGCTCTTGAAGGAGTAAAAAAAATTCAAATCCCGTTTGCCCTGGGAAGCGTGAACCTGCTCCTGGCCATACTTCGTGAGGTTACGGGGAATCATCACCAGGCACAGCTGCACATACGTTGCGTCAGGAGGACCGCAGGGAGGATGAACAGCCCGGTGCTCTCTTTCATGGCCCTTATGACCCAGGCCCTGTTCGCCCTGCAGCATGGCCGGAGCGAGCTCTGCCGGTCGCTGCTGCAGAACGCCCTGCGCCTGGGGCGGAAACAGGGAATGTCCCTGTATTATGTGGACCGTCCCGCGGATACGGCCCGTTTGCTTGCGTTCGCCCTGGAAGAAGGTATCGAGCCCGGGTACGTCAGAAAAATGATCCGCTGCAGAATGCTCGTTCCTGAGGAACCTCCTGTGGAGATTCAGGAGTGGCCCTGGGAATATCGGATCATCACCCTGGGAGGGTTTGAACTCAAACGTAAAGGGAAAACACTGCGTCCGCCGGGCAAGGCCACCCGAAAACCGCTCCATCTGCTCAAGGTGCTCATCGCCCTGGGCGCAAAATCGGTTCCGGAGCATCAGCTCATCGAAGGCTTGTGGCCTGATTCAGAAGGCGATGCGGCCCATAGTGCGTTTACAACAACCCTTTCAAGGCTGAGAAAAATCCTGGGCAATGAAAAAGTACTGATCCTTCATGACCGGCGACTCACCCTTGATCCCTCGAGTTGCTGGGTGGACGTGTGGGCGTTTGAACGGGATGTCGAGCACGGGCTTCGCCCGGACGCAGATTCGGCGGACCGCGTTGCACGGCTCACCAGGGCGGTTTCTCTGTACAGGGGGAGTTTTCTGGAGGGGGAAGAGCAGGATTGGCTGATCCTCAAACGGGAGCAGTTGAAACGGCGATTCGAACAGGCGGTCTGTTCACTGGCCGGTCATTACGAGAGGCTCGGGCACTATGAGACCGCCGTCGAGGTCTACGAACGGGCGCTTGATCGGGAGGATGCCCTGGAGTCGCTGTACCAGGGGCTCATGCAAAATTTCGGGAAAATGGACAGGCCCAACAGCGCTGTTGCTGTCTATCATCGGTGCCGCAAAGCCCTAGCCCAGAAACTGCACACCCTTCCTTCAGAAAAGACCAGAGCGATAAAAAAAGCACTTTCCTGACGACCGCATTTTTTTACGCCGGATTTTTCCTTTTTCCATCTCTTTGGAATCCTTTGCTGTTTTCTTCCGGCTTCTTTCCAATCTTCTGAATTATCGACAAAAAAACATTTTATTTCCTCTGTCACCCTGTGACCTTGTTGTGACTCCCTGAGTTCTACAGTTTCCATAGGAGAAAAGGGGGTGGTGCCTATGGAAAACAAAACCGATGGGAACAATGGAGGATACAAACACAGAACGGATGGGAGGTATGCCATGAAAGCCTTAATCGCAATTGTGTTCGGGGTATTCCTGGTGACAGGAAGCAACGTTTTTGCCGAGTGTGTCACCGGCACCGTGATGAAGGTCAAGGACCCGCTTACGGTCACCATCGTCTGCAAGGATACGGCTGATCTCATTGATGTGCCGCTGTACGGCCTCAAGCTCGACCCGGTCCGGGCGGATCAGGCGATGAAGTTTCTGGAAAGCGAACTTGTGGGGCGGTCTGTGCGCTGTTTTTCCAGGGGGGATCGCGAGAACTGCAGTTTCTATGTGACCTTCCAGGAGGGGGGCAGTTTTCAAAACAGATACCTGCTCACGGGACACGTATACATCGATGAGGATACCTGCGTGAGCTATATCTGCAACGATATGAAGAAATATGAGGAGTTTGCCACCATCGCCAAGAGATGAAATGACTTTTTGAACCCTTATCCTGTGGAAATTGAAACCATGCACGCAAAGCTTCGAGGAAGAGGCTGAAGGAAAATCTTCAGCCTCTTGTCATTTTAGGCTACCATGAGAGCTGGTGGCTGTTGTGAACCCAGTTTTTGAGTGGGCGTATGCAATCCAATCTCCTCATTATTGTGCTCTGGTGTCTCTGGCTGTTCCCAGCCGACCGTGTCGAGGCTGGTACACCCCAGCCATCTCCCGAAGAACAGGAACTCGTTTCGCTGATAAACACAAAAAGAGCAGAGCAGGGGTTGAATGAACTCTCCTGCAACCTCCTTTTGCACCGCGCCGCCAGAGACCATGCGGAAACCATGGCCGAGCAGGACTATTTGGGACACGAGAGCCCGGACGGCACGGGATTTCAAGAGAGGATCTATGCGGCGGGATACCCCAAAACCCGGGTTGGGGAGGCGGTCGGTGCCGGATGGAAAGACGCGCAGGAGGCATTGCAAAACTTTATGGAGTCTCCCACCCACCGGGAAATCCTCATGGGGCCGAAATTCACCGAGATCGGCGTCGGCTATGCCTTGAGCCCGGACACTTTGTACGAGCACTACTGGACTGTGGACGTGGGGGCGGGCGGTGCGCCTCAAATTCGGTGAGCGGTCGCCCGAAAACGTGTTCAGGGATGATGCTTTTCCACAAAAGTTTCAGCATCCAGCGTCCGGAAATCCTCCAGCGCCTCTTTGATCCGTTCGTGCTCCCAGTCCCACCAGGCAAGGGCCAGGAGTTTTTCCTGAATGTTTTCGGGAAAGCGCTTGCGAATCGGCCTGGCAGGGACACCGCCGGTAATGGTGTATGGGGGGACATCCCTGGTCACCACTGCCCCGGCGCCGATCACCGCCCCGGTTCCGATCCGAACCCCCGGCAGCACGACAGCGGCATGGCCGATCCAGACGTCATGGCCGATTTCCACTCCGAACGAGCGGCGCCACTCAAAAAAGGTCTCCTCGTCCGGGGCGAACCCGAAACGGGCGGAACGGTAGGTGAAATGGTGCTGGCTGGCCCGCCACATCGGGTGATTGCCCGGGTTCAGGCGGACCTGGTTGGCTATGGAACCGAATTTTCCCACGGTTGAATAGAGAACATGGCAGTCATGCATGATGTAGGTGTAGTCGTTGATTGTCGACTCCTGGATCAGGGTGTTCCGGCCGACTTCAGTCCAGGAGCCGAGTGAAGTTTCGATGATTTGGGCCGTGGGGTGAACATGGGGCGCGATTCCGAGTGTGGTCAAGAGGCTTTCCTCCGCTTGGATGTAGCGTTTCAAAAATGGGGGGACACACGACACTGGCCGTTTTTCCGGTGCCTGGGGATGCGTCCGGCAATATGACGCAAAATCGTTGACGTTTCAAAACCGGAGACGCTGACAAGGACCCCCATCTCTCCAGACCGGGTGGATCTGTCGTCCCAGTCCAAGGCCGTGATACCCGAGCCGATGGTCTTGGACAGATCTGTCACTTTGCTCAAGGGTTTCGCTTTCCGGATTTTCCCTATTAAAAAAAATCAGTATCGTAGGAGGCGTGTAAGCGGGTGTTTTTGACATGCGTATGACCGAATCATGAAGATTTTATGCGTTTGGATTTCCATGGTGGTGCACGACCGAGAGGCATGGCAATACCTGTTTGGGAGGAGACGGCAAGAATCCGGGAAAGGGGGAACATGTCTAGGAACTGGGCGTTCTACTAGACAGGCGGATGCTTCAGTCCGGCGGTATGAGCCCATGGTTGCGGGGCAAGGTCCAGCAAGGCTGCGGATTGGGACTTTCAGTCGAGGGGGATCAGCTCCAGGAGACAGGGGCGAGATTGTCCAGAAATGTTCGGGCCACGCGGTTCCAGGAATACTGCAGGGCAAACGTTCTGCAGCGCTCGCCGGGAATGGCCAGGGCTTTTTTCACTGCAATCCCCAGATCCTCGTCCATGACCCCGGCATCAGACCCGGACAGGACGTCAAGAGGGCCCTGGATCGGGAAGGCGGCCACGGGTACCCCGCAGGCCAGGGCCTCCAGAATGACCAGTCCGAAGGTTTCGGTCAGGCTGGGCATGACAAAGACGTCGGCTGCCGCGTAGTAGCGGGCCAGCTCCTCCCCATGTTTCATGCCGGGAAAACGGACATCCGGGTAGCGTGTCTCCAGGTCCTTTCGCTGGGGACCGTCGCCTACCACATACTTGGTCCCGGGAATGTCGAGATCCAGGAACGCTTCCAGGTTCTTTTCCACGGCCACCCGGCCGCAGTACATGGAAATGGGGCGCTCGTCAGGAAGAAAGTTCTTGTCCATGGGCCGGAACAGGTCCACATCCACCCCTCTGGTCCAGCGCACCACATTGGAAAACCCCCACTCCTCAAGCTCCTGTTTCATCGTGTCGGTTGAGACCATGACCCCTCTGGACGGGGCATGAAACCAGCGCAGAGCCCTGTAGGTGTATGCCCGGGGCATGCGGCACCGGGCATACACGTAATCGGGAAATCGTGTGGCATAGGATGTGGTGAAGGGAATTTTGTCCCGGGTGCAGACATTGCGGGCGACAAGACCGAGGGGTCCCTCTGCCGCGATGTGCACGGCGTCGGGATGCAGGTCATGGAGCAGGGGGCGGATGCGGGGTCGCAGCCAGAGTGCCAGGCGGATGTCGGGATAGGTCGGGCAGGGCACGGTAAACGGAAAATGGTTCGGGGAAAGAACCGTGACCTGGTGCCCCATGCCCTCGAGTTCTTTGGCGGTTGTGGAAAAGGTTCTGACTACCCCGCTGACCTGGGGGAACCAGGCATCTGTGACGAGAAGTATGTTCATGTTCCTTGTGCCTTGTCAGGTGATGATGCATGCCGGCTCGTGAACGGACGGCCTCCTTTCGTGATCGCGGTTTAAAGACCCGTTGAGGGGTTCGCCGGCCACGAATACGGGCCGCCCTGCCACAAAGGTGGCCTTGACCCTGGGCAGATCGGGCAGGGAGTCATCCACCAGAACCAGGTCGGCCCTCATGCCCGGGCGGATTTCCCCGCGGTCGTGAAGATTGACCGCCTGGGCCGGGTTTGCTGAAACCAGTTTCCATGCTTCGGCCAGAGAGAGCCGCCCTTCCTCTTGCAGTCGAAAAGGGGCGTGAAGCAGGGAAGGGTAGAAGTAATCCGAGGTCAGCACGGAACAGAGCCCTTTGCCGAGGGCCTGGGTGGCTCCGAGCCGGCCCGCATGACTGCCCCCGCGAAGGATGTTGGGTGCGCCCAGGACAATGGGGTCGCCAAGGTCTCGGGCGGTTCGGGCGGTCTGCTCGTTGACCGGGAATTCGGAAATCCTGCAGCCGAGCTGGTGGAACGCTGTCCGCACTGCAGGTGTCTCGTCGTCATGGGAGGCCATGGGGATACCCTTTTCCCTGGCTGCCGCAGCGAGACGTTCTATCCCGGCGGACACCTGTCCTTTTCGTCCCATCACCGAATGAAGAAGCGAGATGAAGTCTTCGCGGGAAAGACCTGTCCGGGCCAGATACCCGGTGAGCTTCCCCGGGTTTTCCAGATGAACCTGCATGTGGCCCATGTGATCGTTGAACGCCAGCATGTCGATTTGTCCCTGCCGGATCCACGTCTCGACTTCATCCAGGGCAGGAAGATTGTATGTTTCAAACCGGAGATGGAGCATGGTGGCGCAAAACAGGTTCTCCCGGACGAGTTCGAACTCCCGCATGAAACGCCGGGCGGCGCCGGCGCCGCGCAGTCCGGGTTCCCAGGAATAGGTCAGCCCGTGAAAACCGGTGGTGATGCCGTTGGCGATCATCTGCCGATCAGTCTCCACCAGGGCCATACCATAGCCGAAGGTGACCCCTGGTCGGGGCATGAGCTGGCGCTCAAACGCATCCCCGTGGATATCCACGATTCCGGGAAGGACCAGCAGACCGTCGAGGTCAAAGCACATTCCTGCTGAAGAACTGTCGATACATGTAATGTCTGTTCCCTTCACAGTCAGGGTTGCCGGCCGGATGTCTCCATCAGGAAGCAGCACCCGCCCGTTTCGAAAGTGATATTCCATCGTACTCTCCACTGTTTGCACCTGTATTGAGCACTAATGTGGCAGTTTGTTCACAAAGGGGTGAAGAATGGGCAACGCCTAGACAACCTGGGCATTTGTCGAGTGTTTTGTCACGGAATTTCCACATCTCCGCCACGGACCTTACACCGGCCCGGGGTAGCTCTGAGACCAATGGAAATCACTCCACTTCAACAGGCGTCCCAAGGAGGAGGATCATGAAAATTCGCATATCGCTGGTCACCATGCTTTGTTGTGTCATGTTTTCAAGTCTTAGTTTTGCCGCGGAAAAATTCACCCTGGCAGTGACCGATCTCGAAGGCATGGAGGAACTGCAGCGGGAGTTCGGACAGTTCAAAGAGGTGCTGAGCAGACATACCGGGTATGATTTCGAGTTTTTCCCGGTGAACAACAGAACGGCAGCGGCTGAAGCCCTGCGGGCCAAGCGGGTGGATTTCGTGGTCACCGGGCCGGCTGAATACGTGGTCATGAAGAAACGGACCAATGCCACACCGGTGGTCGGGTTTTCCCGGCCGGACTATTTCTCCTCCATTATCGTCCTGGCGGACAGCGGCATCACCTCGGTCTCCCAGCTCAAGGGCAAGCGGGTTGCCGTGGGCGAGATCGGTTCGACATCAAAGCATCTCGGCCCCATGCAGGTTCTGGCGGACAACGGGCTGGAGCCGCTCAAGGATGTCAAGCCCCTGTATGTGGACTACAAGGTGGGCTGGTCTTCCCTGATCCGCGGGGACGTGGCGGCGATGGGCACCACCACGGACAAGTTTCTGGCCATGAGGGACAAGGAAAAGAGTCTCGATCCCGGAGCGTTCCGAGTCATTGCCCGCGGTCCGGATCTGCCCAATGACATGCTCATGGCCGGTTCCCACGTTGACGCGAAGGTCCTGGAGAAGATGCGCGAGGTTTTCCAGAACCACGCTCCTGAACTGGTCAAGGCCATACTGGTGGGGGAGGACAACCAAAAATATGGAGGGATGAAGTTTCTGCCAAAGATCAAGGACAGCGATTACGATTATGTCCGGTCCATGTACAAAACGGTCGGCTACCCCGAATATGCCGATTTCGTGGGCGAATAGATGACTGGCGTGCCGGCTGAAACCACTCTCGCAAAAGAGGACTCCGGGGACTCTTTCGACCTGAAGGTGGCGGGACTGTCCAAATCCTTTCGGAAAACCAGAGTTCTCAGCGGGGTGGAATTTTTCATCCGCAAGGGAGAGGCCGTTGCCCTGATCGGAGCCAATGGTGCCGGGAAGTCCACGCTGCTCAGGTGTTGCGTCAGACTTGTCGAGCCGGATACCGGGAGTATCCGGCTCCTCAAAAAAAAGGTCACCGGAGCGAACCGAAGGGAACTCAGATCCCTGAGGACCCAGGTGGGATTCGTGTTTCAGAAGCACAACCTCATTCCCAGACTGTCCGTTTTGACCAATGTGCTGCACGGAGCGCAGTCCCGCGGCCGGGGCCCCCGGTTTTGGCTTCAGGGGCTGGCCGGTAGCAGGGACCGGGAGGAAGCCATGTACTGCCTGGAACGTGTCGGCCTGGCCCATCTTGCGGCCAAGCGGGCAGACGAGCTTTCCGGCGGGCAGTCCCAACGGGTGGCCATAGCCAGAGCACTGATGCAGCGGCCCAGATTCATGATGGCGGACGAGCCCGTGGCCAGCCTGGATCCCCAGGCCGGGGAGGAGGTCATGGCCCTGTTTTTGGACCTGATCAAAAGGGAAGGTCTCACACTGTACTACACGTCCCACAATCTGGAACATGCCCTGCGCTATTCCGATAGAATTTTAGGGATCAGAAACGGAAGGGTTGCACTTGACGCTCCATCCGGAGCGATGAACGCCAAAGCGCTGCGAGAGATCTATGCCTGAACAGAAGATCCTGGAATTGGGTGATGCGCGGGGCAACCCAAACAAGTCCCCCCTTCCGGTTCGATTCGAAAAGCCGGGGCTGGTCACGTTCGGGATGTATCTTCTCGTGGTGCTTTTCTTCGTGGTTTCGCTGCACGGCGCCAATGTCTCGCCCGGGGAGTTCGTCAGAGGCTGGCCCTACCTTATGGACCTGCTTTCTGAACTCTTTCCGCCCAGCCTGGCCCGGATCGACCGGGTGGGGCTGGCTCTTCTGGAGACCTTTCAGATGGCCCTGGTCGGGACGGTCTTCGGCGTTTTCGGGAGCGTGGTTTTAGCTGTCCTGGCCACACGGAGCCAGTCCCCGAACCGATTTCTCCAGGCAGCCTCCCGTTCGCTCATCGCCTTGTTCAGAACAGTGCCGGATCTGATCTGGGCCCTGATCTTCGTGGTGGCCGTGGGGCTCGGACCTTTTGCCGGTACCCTGGCCATCATGGTGGACACCATGGGGTTCTGCGGGAGGTTTTTTGCTGAGGCTATGGAGGAGGTGGACAAGGGTCCCCAGGAAGCTCTGGCCGCCCTGGGGGCCAGTCGGATGGGCATCATCTTTTCCGCGGTGATTCCAGGAGCGCTGCCCTCGTTCGTCAACACGGCGCTGTTCAGCCTGGAGAAAGCAACTCGGTCATCGGTGGTTCTCGGGCTGGTCGGAGCCGGCGGGATCGGCATCGAGCTCAAGGTGTCCATGGACATGTTTCAATATGCCGAGGCTTCCATGATCATGATCTGTATCTTCCTCCTGGTCATCGCGGTCGAGCGGTGCAGTACAATGCTGCGACAACGGATCCTCTAAGGGCATAAAATGGCCGATTCCACGGAAAAGCACCGGACGGAGGCATAGAAGATTGTTGCAGGCAGGATCAGATTTCCAGCGTGATCTGCACCCGGTCGCTGGCATACCGGGTATGCCCGTAATCAATAGGTACGGCCCGCAGGTCCACATTGACGGTGGTGGTAACCAGGACCGGCCTGTTCCGGGGCTGCCGCAGATACAGGGCCTCCTCTTCGGTGGGCATGCGCGCGGTGATCCGGGTTCCCCGGCGCACATAATCCTGAATGCCGAAATCTTTCAGGGCGGAGGTGATGGAACCGGTCTCCTGGAACCGCTCCACCATGCCGCTGAACCGGGGAAGCGGAAAATGATGGGCTGCCAGGGAGAGTGGGACGGAGTCGGCCTCGCGGAGAATTTCCATGGACAGAATCGGGCTGGACAGTGGGAGGAACAGGGCTGCGGCAATTTCCGGTCCGGCGGAACTTTCCCAGTGACGAAGCAGGGTGCCGCCAGGGACCTTTTTCTCGCGAAGAAGATTTTCCGAGAACCTGGTGCGCCGGCTTACAGCATAGGAAACCACATGTTCTTGAACAAAGGAACCGCGGCCCTGCTCGATGCGGATGAGCCCCTGTTCCTGAAGCCCGGAAAGGGCGCGGCGAACCGTGTGCCGGTTGACCTGAAAACGCCGGCTGAGTTCGGCCTCTGTGGGAAGCTGCGCCCCGGGGTGCAGCCGTCCGGACCCGATCTCCTGCTCCAGGAGTTTTTGTATCTGTCGCCAGAGAGTGGTTCCCCTGCGGCGTTGAATCTCCATTGCACGGTCCTCCCTGTTCAGGGGTGTTCGGTATCGATGAAATATATGGTTGAACTTATGGAGATGTCTAGACAAATAAAGGAGTGTTCGTGACAAACCAAACCCAGGCGCGAAGCGCATGGATGGCCGTGCTGGCCACGTCAGAAGCAGAGTCCCTGGAAAGAGCCTGGGAAAGGCTGCCTTCCAGACCCGGGTATGAATACCTGCGGCGGCCGGAAACCGGCATGGTCATGGTCCGGGCCAGGACCGGCAACACAGGGGGGCAGTTCAATCTTGGAGAAATGACCGTCACCCGGTGCATGGTGCGCCTGGAAAACGGGATCGAGGGCTTCGGGTACGTGGCCGGAAGAAGTCTGTGTCATGCGGAGCTGGCCGCAGTGTTCGACGCCATGCTTCAGGACAGGGACCACCAGTTGAGTGTCATGACAAGGGTGATCGAGCCTCTGGCCCGGGCCCGAGAAGAACGGGTCATGGCGCAGAGCAGGGACACGGAATCCACCAGAGTCGACTTCTTCACCATGACCCGAGGGGAGGATTAGTCATGCTGCAGTCATCCATGCCCACACTGCTTCCCGGGTTTGATGATCCGGTCGTTGCGAGCCAGCAGGTTTTTCGAACAGTGCTTAAGGCCCTGTCGCGGCCGGGAACGGTATTGGAGATGCAGCATCTGCCCGAATCCCCCGCCCCGCTCCTGCCTGCTTCCGCCGCCGTGCTGCTCTGCCTGGCTGATGGCGACACCCCGATCTGGCTGAACAGGGATCTGCGCACTCCGGAACTGGAACGGTATCTGCGGTTTCATTGCGGGGCTTCGCTTGTCCATGACCCGGATTCGGCCGTGTTCGGCTGCGTCTCCCGATGGGACCAGTTCTCTCTTCCGGAGTTCACCCCTGGAGACGACCTGTACCCAGACCGCTCCGCAACCCTGATCCTTCAGGTCAGCGGCCTTGAGGAGGGGCGGGGCAAGAGGCTCATGGGCCCGGGCATCGCCACGGATCGTCTCCTCCATGTGGAGGGTGTCGGAGAAAGGTTCTGGAAGGAAATGGCCATGAACAGATCGCTCTTTCCCCTGGGGGTGGATGTGATTTTGGCGACTCGGGACAGCATTGCCGGGCTGCCCAGAACGATCATGGCGGGGAAGTAAAAAAACGAAATACGAAATACGAAACAAAGGCAGGGAAGAGGAAGAGGGAAACTCGAAATTCGAAACATAGGTAGAAGAATGAAAAAAATACGGTTCAAACGAGGCTGGATTGTGGAGCGGTTTGAGAAAGGAATCGGACTCTTCGGGGTTTTGTTTCGGATTTCGGATTTCGGATTTCGAATTTGCCCGAAGGGGTTTTTGAATTTTGAATTTCGAATTTCTCCGGAGGGGCCATGTACGTTGCAGTGAAAGGCGGTGAAAAGGCCATTGACAACGCCCACGCGCTCCTGGCCAGGGAACGCCGGGGCAGTGCAGAAGTTCCGGAACTCACCATAGAGCAGATCCGGGAGCAGATGAGCCTGGCCGTGGACCGGGTGATGACCGAAGGCTCCCTGTACGATCCCGAGCTGGCGGCCCTGGCCATCAAACAGGCCCGGGGGGATCTCGTCGAGGCCATCTTTCTGCTCCGTGCCTTTCGCACGACCCTGCCCCGGTTTGCAGTGTCCCTGCCCCTGGACACATCCCGGATGCACGTGCGCAGGAGAATTTCCTCCACGTTCAAGGACATTCCCGGAGGACAGGTCCTGGGTCCCACCTTTGATTATACACACCGGTTGCTCGATTTTTCCCTGCTGCAGCCGGGCTCTGAGACCAAGGACCCGGAACCCGGCAGCCCTTTGGGTCCCATGCCCAAGGTTGCCGATATTTTGAATCGCGAGGGGCTGATCGAAGAAGAGACCGCAGAGGACGAAAGCAGTGTCGGAGATCTGACCAGAACGCCGTTGCGGTTCCCGACAACCCGGGACATACGATTGCAGAATCTTGCCCGGGGGGATGAGGGATTCCTTCTGTCCATGGGGTATTCCACCCAGCGGGGGTTCGGTTCCACCCATCCCTTTGCCGGAGAAATCCGCATGGGCGAAGTAGAAATCGAAATCGAGCCGGAAGAGCTTGGATTTTCCGTTGTCATCGGGGAGATCACGGTGACGGAATGCGAGATGATCAATCAATTCAAAGGATCCAAAGAGATCCTCCCCAAGTTTACAAGGGGCTATGGACTGACGTTCGGTTTTGGCGAACGTAAAGCCATGTCCATGGCTCTGGTGGATAGGGCCATGCGGTGCCGGGAGTTGGGAGAAGAATGCAGGTCACCGGCTCAGGATGAGGAATTCGTGCTCTCCCACTCTGACAGTGTGGAAGCATCGGGTTTTGTTCAGCACCTCAAACTTCCTCACTATGTCGATTTCCAGGGCGAACTGGTCATGGTCCGTGCCATGCGGCAGGACATCGAAAACCGGAGAAAATCTCCAGAAAACGATGGGGAGCAGGTATGAGCAGCAGCCCAGAGCACTGTCACACCAGGGAAACGTCAGGGTCTGCTCCGGGATACAATTTTGCCTACCTCGACGAGCAGACCAAACGCATGATCCGAAGAGCCCTGCTCAAAGCCGTGGCCATTCCCGGATACCAGGTGCCGTTTTCCAGCCGGGAAATGCCCCTGCCCTACGGCTGGGGAACCGGAGGAATCCAGGTCACGGCCAGTGTGATCGGGCCGGACGACACCCTCAAGGTCATTGACCAGGGGGCGGACGACACCACCAATGCGGTTTCCATCCGGAAATTTTTCGCCCGCACCGCAGGGGTGCGCACCACGGAACGAACCGAAGAGGCCTCGATCATACAGACCAGACACCGCATACCGGAAACCCCGCTCACCCGAGACCAGATCCTGGTGTACCAGGTTCCGATACCGGAGCCGCTGCGCTGGATGGAGCCCAGAGAAACAGAAACACGGACCATGCACGCCCTGGAGGAATACGGGGTCATGCACGTGAAGCTCTATGAGGACATCACCAGACACGGCAGGATTGCCACGAGTTACAATTATCCGGTGCTCGTGAACGATCGGTATGTCATGGCCCCTTCGCCGATCCCGAAATTCGACAACCCCAAAATGGAAATGAGTCCGGCCCTGCAGCTCTTTGGGGCGGGCAGGGAGAAGCGCATCTATGCGATTCCCCCCTACACCAGGGTCAAGAGTCTGGATTTCGAAGATTATCCTTTTGAAATCCAGACGTGGGAACAGGCCTGCGCCCTTTGCGGGTCAAGAAAAACCTATCTGGACGAGATCATCACCAACGACAGAGGTGATCGAATGTTCGTCTGTTCGGACACAGACTTTTGCGCGCAGCGCCTCAACGCTGCCAGCAAGGGCAATGGAGCTGAGAAATCACTATCCGCCAGAGCACAAAAACCCGGAGCTGTGGAGAAACGGGCATGAACAACGACAATACCGCTCCCTTGCTCAAGGTCAGGGAGCTGACCAAATATTATGGGAACAACCTGGGATGCAGGGCAGTCTCCTTTGACCTCTGGCCTGGTGAGGTTCTTGGTGTTGTGGGGGAGTCCGGGTCCGGGAAATCCACACTTTTGAGCTGTCTTTCGGCCCTGCAGGAGATCAGTTCCGGAAGCGTGACGTACAGAAACGGTTCAGGGTACCTGAACATCCACACGATGCCGGAAGCGGCCCGGCGCATGCTCATGCGCACGGACTGGGGGATCGTCCACCAGAACCCGAGAGATGGGTTGCGCATGAACGTAAGCGCCGGCGCCAATATCGGCGAGCGGCTCATGGCACTGGGCGCACGGCACTACGGGAACATCCGCACAAGAGCCGGGGAATGGCTGAAACGGGTCGAGATCGATGGTGCACGCATGGACGACCTGCCCCTGACATTTTCCGGGGGGATGCAGCAGCGTCTGCAGATTGCCAGAAACCTGGTCACGCAGCCCAGGCTGGTCTTCATGGACGAGCCCACCGGCGGCCTGGATGTTTCGGTCCAGGCCAGACTGCTCGATCTTCTGCGCGAACTGGTGGCCGATATGGGGCTGTCCGTGATTCTCGTAACCCATGATCTGGCCGTAGCCAGAATCCTGGCCCACCGGCTCATGGTCATGCGCGGGGGCGAGGTAGTGGAATCCGGGCTCACAGATCAGGTGCTGGACGACCCCCAGCATGCGTACACCCAGCTTCTGGTCTCATCGATCCTGCAGGTATGAACAAGCGGAACTTGGACGTGAACGTCTGCAGGGGCGGATGAAGGACAACGTTTCAGATCTTAAGAGAGCAACCGGGTGAGGGCAGCGTACTGCAACCAGGGGACAAGGATGGAAAAGCCAATGGTGATGATCGAGGTGCGGGATCTGGAAAAGACATTTGTCCTCCATACCCAGGGCGGGGCTCGAATCCCTGTGTTTCAGGGATTGAACTTCAGGGTGGCCCGGGGAGAATGCGTGGCCTTGCACGGGCCGTCCGGCTCAGGAAAGTCCACGCTGCTGCGGTCTTTGTACGCCAATTACAAGCCGGGCAAGGGTGTGGTGCTGGTCCAGCATCAGGGGGGTACCGTGGACATGGTATCTGCGTCTCCACGCCAGGTTCTTGATGTGCGGCGAGCGACCATGGGTTATGTCAGTCAATTTCTGCGGGTGATCCCCAGGGTGCCCGCCCTGGACATCGTGGCCGAGCCGGCCATACGCTGGGGCATGAGCAAACACGAGGCCCGGGAGCACGCAGGCGTCCTTCTGACCAGACTGCGGATTCCGGAGAAACTTTGGGGTCTGGCTCCGGCAACCTTTTCCGGCGGAGAACAGCAGCGGGTCAATATCGCCCGCGGGTTCATCGCCCCCTTCCCGATATTGCTTCTGGACGAGCCCACGGCTTCCCTTGACGAAGCCAACAGAAAGACCGTGATCGCTTTGATCAACGAGGCCAAGTCCAAGGGAGCTGCTCTGGTGGGAATCTTTCATGACGACGAAGTCCGGGCTGCTGTTGCCGACCGGGTCTTTGCCATGGAGTGGGCCCAGAATTCCCTCCGGGCATGCTGTTGAAAAGCGAAACCCTTTTCGGATAGGATGGAGGGTACTGTAAAATGAACGATGGTCCGGGTTTTGCTGAAGATGGGAATATGACAGATGCAATGAAGCACGGAAAACTGGTCTATGTGATGGGGCCGTCGGGGGCGGGCAAGGACAGCCTGCTCGAGTATGCCAGAACCCACTGCGACAACGGGCTGCCGGTTCTGTTCGCCCACAGGTACATCACCAGGCCTGCCCAAACCGGCGGGGAAAACCACGTGGCGCTTTCCGAGGCGGAATTCACCCGCAGAAGCGATTCGGGACTTTTCGCCCTTTCCTGGGAAAGCCACGGATTTCATTACGGGATCGGAGCGGAGGTGATTTCCTGGCTGCAAAGAGGGTTCACCGTTGTGGTCAACGGGTCCAGGCAGTACCTGCCGGAAGCGCAAAAACGTATCCCGACCCTGGCCCCGGTGGAGATTGTGGTCCGACCGGACATTCTCGAGCAGCGGCTGCAGTCCAGGGGCCGGGAAGACCGAATCGAAATCCAAAAACGGTTGCAGCGAAACGGAACACTGCAGTCGCTTCCTTCCGATGTTCACACCATCGACAACTCCGGGAACCTGAAGACTGCCGGCCGGGAACTGGTGGCATTCATCAAAAGACAGTCCCAATAATCCGAGCAGGACCCACCGTCTCTCTGTCTGCCGCGTCGGTTTTCGAATGCCGCCTTTACGGAGTTCCTCTGTTTCCTGTACAAGAATCGCAGGAATCTCAGCTGCATCATTATCGAGAAGGTCCTCCCTGCAGGCACGGACCGTTCTCCTCCCCGAATTTCTGGAGGAAAATCCATGGGCGAACCGAGCAAAAGGGACAGTGGTACTGTTCCCCCGGATTCAAACGACGAGTATTGTCCCTGGGAGGATGCAGACCACGACATCAGCGTGGGCATCGTAGGCACGGGCCCGGGGTTTTTGACCATCCTCGACATCATCTTCGAGGCAAGCTACCGGGAATTTTTGCCGGTCATGAATCTCGTGGGTGTGGCCGAGCCCGGGTCCGACAGGGCCAAGATCGAGCGGGTACGATCCCGCAACATCCCTGTCTACGATTCGTATCTGGAATTGCTCGAACACCATCCAACTATCAATTTCCTGATCGAGCTGGCAGGGGGCAGGTTCAGAGTGAAGCGGATCAGGGCCTCCTTGCCGGACTCGATTTCCCTCATCGATCACTCCGCCGCCATCTTTTTGTGCGGTCTGCACAATATGTTTCAGGTTTCCACCCATTGCCAGCTCAACCTGGACCGACACAAAGCCCTGATGCAGGCCATCATGGACAAGGTTCAGGAGGATATCATCCTCTTGGACACATCATGCCGGGTGGTGGACATGAACAGGCATGTGGTCGAGCGTGCCGGAAAATCCAAGGAGGAACTCATCGGGCGGCACTGCTGGGAGGTACAGACTCTGGAAGATGCCGGTCCGCTTTGTCAGGGACCTGAAGAAAGTTGCCCTTTTTACAAAACGCTGGATACCAATGAAAATGCCGAGGCGCTCCTGACCAGGGTGGGGAAGAAGGGCAGGCTGCATTACTTCCGGATCTATTCCTATCCCATTTACAACGAGTTCGGGAACATGACGCACATTCTGGTCATGCGCAGGGACATCACCGAGCGGACGCACCGGGAACGGGACCGGCAACAGTCCGAAAAGCTGGCGGTGGTGGGGGAGATGTCCATGTACCTGGCTCATGAGATCAGAAATCCGCTCTTTGCCATCGGGGGGTTCACGAACTCCTTGCTCAAATCCGCCAACCTCGATGCAAAGGAGCGGGACAAGGTCAAAATCATCGCCGAAGAGGCGAAACGGCTGGACACCATGCTTACCAGCATCCTCAACTTTGCCGCGCCCCAGGAAACAGCCCTGCAGACAGTCGATCTGAATCGCATTGCCTCGGAAGTGTTTGACCTGATGCAGATCGGGTATGGGGCACAGGGGATAGCGTTCGAGCTGCAGACCGATCATGCAATCCCCCGCATCCGCGGTGATGGAGAACAGATCAAGCAGTGTCTGATCAACCTGGTCAAGAATTCCGTGGAAGCGATGCCCCAGGGAGGGACGGTCTTGATCCGCACCGGCATGAATCAGAAGGTTCTTCTCCAGGTCAAAGACACCGGCAAGGGCATGAGCGAAACCGAGATAGAAAATGCTTTCAGTCCGTTTTTCACCACCAAGAAGAAAGGGTACGGCCTGGGACTGGCCATGATCAAGAAAATCACCGAAGAGTACGGAGGACACGTGGAACTTGCCAGCCGGCAGGGGGAGGGAACCACCGTGACCCTCTCGTTTCTTCCAGCTCTTGCCGTAACAAAAGAAGGGAAATGACCCTCAGTCTTTTTTCATTTGTGCGAACCAGTTGTGCGAACCAGCCGGCTTCAGGCCCGCGCAAATACTGAAATGCAAGATCTGGAGCGAAATACCTCTTCAGCTCACGGATTTTTATGATACTCTTGCTTGAGCAAGGACCGCATACAGACACCCAGTCCTGAACCAGGGTCCTCCCAAAGCAATACCTCAGGTCTGTATCGATGATGAAACGCCGAGAACATCAGCGACTTGAGGTGCGTGGTGACAGGTACAGGACAGCAGTCGATCTCACATGCTGTGTCCCGATTCGCCCGGGCATCGACCAGGCAGGAGATGGTCAGGACCATGATTCATACCATTCTGGTCTTGAACCTCCTGGACGGACTGCTCACAGTCTTCTGGGTCGAAACCGGACTAGCAATTGAGGCCAATATACTCCTGCGGTCGATAGTGCATGGAAATGCAGCCCTCTTTCTGGTGCTCAAGCTCTCCATTGTTCCCCTGGGACTCCTGCTCATGTGGAAGAAACAGGAACTCCGGATAGCCTTTACCGGGCTTTTGATCATATTTCTGACCTACTATTCGGTCCTTTTTTATCACCTCCATCATGCAGACCGGCTCATCACCTATCTGGTGGAAAGAGCAGTCTGAATTCCAGTTTTTTGAGCGCACAAGCATCCGGCTGGGAATACCGGAGGCCGTTTCGCAGGTTCTTCAGGTAATGCTGCAAAGTGGCCGGATTGTGGGACACAGCATTGAAGCTTTCTTCTTGGGGTGGAAACGTGTAATACGGGCGATCTCAAACAGGGGAAAGGAAAAGACAGGATCATGGCACGTCGTTTTTTACAGCGGGTCGGGACAGCAGAACAGATCAGCTGGCTGGAAGGTATAGCCAAGGCGGTGATCGTCATCAATCTGTTGGATGGCGTGTTCACCCTGCTCTGGATCCGCATGGGGGTGGCCACGGAAGCCAACGTGCTCATGCGAAGCCTGGCCATGGGCTACCCTGTCCTGTTCATGGTGATCAAACTGGCCCTGGTGTCGCTGGGCACCGCTCTGTTGTGGCGATATCGGACCCGGCCGGCAGCAGCCATCGGCCTGATCGTCATTTTTCTCGTCTATTACACCGTACTTTTGATCCACGTCCGATATATGGGCTATCTCCTGAGCTGGTTGCTTGGAAGGGTCTGAAATTCCGACCGGAAACAGCCGGTATTTCCCGGTCAAGACCATGGTTGCGCCAACCCATTGCAACCACAGTCCTGGGAGCATGGGTTCTGTTTCCCTCGGATTAGAGAGCATTCTTCAGACAATACAGCTCGTTCGGGCCGGCAAACCAAATCGATCAGAGGGAGTTTAAGCGCGCGGGAATGCGTCCTGGACGATTTGGGCCACCCTGTTTTCCAGGAACCGGACCACTTCGGTGGCCTCTTCTGCGGTAATTACAGTCAGATCGCCGGCAAGATCCTGCAGGGTTTCCGGGTCAAGACCCGCGGCCTTTTCAGCCAGAAAACTCTCAATCTCACCGGACTCAGGCAACCGGCCGCATCCCCCGACAACGCCCACCAGCTCCCCCCGGGCTATCACCGGAACACAAATCTTGACCAGTCCGAGATCGCATTCCGAAACAACTGAGCGGCCGGTCTTGCTGACTTCGGCGGCCATGGTCTGATGGGCTACGGAGCAGATCGCGGACAGTGCGGAAGGAACCGATTTGATGACCGGGCAGAGACGATTGCACCAGGTGGTGGAACCGGTAAAGGTGAATCCTCGAGCATCATAGGCCCGGGCATTGAGCCCGAACCGGTCGTGGATTTCCCCCTCGAGTTCTTCCCATTTGTTCCTCGGCATGAGATCGGTCATCTTCATCGTAACGCCTCCGGGGCAAGGGATTGGAGGATAAACTCCAGAGCAGTTCGTTGAGAAAATTCGTGGTAGCGGTATCAAAAGGCCGGAGCGAAGACAAGAAGTGCACTCCTCGAATGGTGTTCTTTACCTGTTGATCCGTTCAGGTCTGGTTCAGGATCTCCTCGAAATTTCCTGCAAGCTGGACCCGCACCAGGGCGGCTACGAGCTTGGGGAAGTCGGAGCGTCGGACCATGTTCTTGAGCACCGTAGGATCAGGATTGAGCTCCAGTCCTTTGGCTCCTTTCCGAGCCTTCTGATCCACAAAGGGGTAGAGTTCCGGCCACTGGAGCTGGACCTCGCGGCAAAAGATATCCGCACCATTGTCCCCGATTCCTTTGAACTCCTGGAGCCGTTCCCGTTCCTTGCCCGGATCCCGCCCGGACTCCTCCCGAAGGCGCCTGAGGTCCCCTTTGTACCGCTCCTGAAGCAAATCCGCGGTTTCGCCCAGCATGCGGGAGGTGGACTCGTCATACCGGGCGTAGCCGGCACGGTTGAGAACGTCTGTCCGTTCCCGCCAGGTGGAGTCGGAAAGTTTGCGGGGAGTGGTCCACCCCTTGTCATAGAGGGCCTTGGCCGCAGATGCCGCCGCATCGGCGCTTATCCGCGTACTGAACAGCAACGCGGCGCAGAGAAGCTGGAAAAGGGGGGCAGGAGTGTTTCGGTCGAGACGGATACCCAGTTCACTGGAATAGGTCCGACCATGCACTTTCATGAGTGAGCTGACGATTTCCCTCTGTGCAGGTGCCATAAAAACGCCCTTTTTGTGGTTCAGGCCCATTCGCCTTCGAAAAGGGGCTCCACAGGGTGTTGGTGGCGGTCCATTTTCAAATCCTTGAAAATATCTGCGGATGAAGCCTCTTCCCTTTCCGGATGCAGGGTGATCCCAAGCTCTTCTTTCACATCGCCGGATGCGGCAATGAGCAGAAATTCCGTGCCCTGGCGATCCAGAAATTCCGGCGGATTGGCATCTGCGAATCTGCGGCCGCGGAAGACCTCCTGCAACGCTTTGGGGAATTCGGCCTGCTGGTCTTTTGAGAGGCCGGCCGCCTGCGGTGAACCCTTTTGGGGATTTTTGATGCTGATCACATAGCTTGCTTCCTCTTCCAGTCGGAATTCCTCCTGCACGTCACCGGTGTCATGCGGGAGTTCAAGAGCGTACACGAAGTGGGTATGGTCCTCATGCCGCAAAATTCGGTAGACCCCTTCTCCGAGGGGGCGGGCCGCAGGCAGATGGCGAGTCCCGCGTGTCTTCGTGGTATAAGTCTCCCCCTGAAGCTCCCGGTCAATGTTTTTGGGGTCTTTACGGACCGTGCTCACGAACCCCCAGAATTTGTCTCTGCCGGATCTGGACGGGTCAGGGAGTTGTTTTCGGCCAATGACAGCCAATCTGTACCTGTCCTTTTGGGCAGGGCTCAACACCATGTACATCCGCTCGACATCTTCGACGCTGTCCGGATCTTCCTCCTCTACCCGGGGACGATAAAAAAAATAGATGCTTCCCCGCTCGAGTGTTTGAATCTGCTCTTGCTGTTCGGCCATGGTTCTTCTCCTTACAGGCTTATGACTCCAAAAAATATCACATGAACAGAAAAAATGGCAGGGGGGGCTCTGTCCTCTTTCCCGTTTCTGGGACCCATTCGAGATATGCCTTGACGACACGAGAAGCGATTGCCTAATCTGTTCGATACTGAAGAAACCGGTTTCCGGAGACATTTGAACCGAAGCAGGAAAACACGACCAGTGATTGCCACCTCCAGAAACAGCGCGATTTCGGATGCCGGGAGGAACAAACGGGTGGGAGCGCCCGGAGACTACACAGAGGAGGTAACCACATGACAACGGGTATTTCGAGTTTTGATACCAGCATCATCAAGACCAAGGAATGGATCCAATCCGTTCAAAACGAGCTTCACCTCGATGACGAACAACAGGCGTATGTTGCATTGCGGGCGGTTTTGCATGTTCTCAGGGACAGACTGACACCGAATGAAGCCGCTGATTTCGGGGCTCAGCTGCCACTGCTTCTCAGGGGCGTGTACTATGACGGGTGGAAGCCTGCGGGAAAACCGCTGAAGATCCGCAGTCAGGATGAGTTTCTCGCCGAGGTGAGCAAGGCCATAACTCAGAAGCAGCAGCCCAAGCTGGCCGATCCCATACGAGTTTCCCAGGGCGTGATAAAGATCATTGAAAAGCACGTGACCGGGGGAGAAATGCAGGATGTGCGCAACTCAATGACGCAACACATCCAGAAACTCTGGCCGCAGACGGAAGAAGTATGACGCTTGCCCGAACGCCTGTTCACCCGGGCGTTCGGATTTTTTAGAGGAACAAAAAGCTGCAGAAAGCGACCATCGCCCCAATGCAGGACCCTGCCAGGACATCGCTTGGGTAATGCAGCCCGAGGACCAGCCGCGAAAGTGCGATCAGGACGCTGAAGGGGATCAAAACCAAACCCAGAACCGGAAAGTAGGCCATGACGACAATGGTGAAGGACACCGCATGCAGGGTGTGACCGGAAGGAAAGCTGTACCAGTCCAGGGGGGCTGTCCC
>JBKHAV010000025.1:0-26899 GCA_046542715.1 Desulfovibrionales bacterium | reverse complement strand
ACCTTGACGAATGAGTTGGAACACCGAGTCAATGAACGGACCAAGGAACTGGAGCAGGCCAACAGGGCAAAAGACGAGTTCCTAGCCAACATGAGCCATGAGATCCGCACCCCCATGGCCGGAGTTCTCGGCCTCACGGAAATCCTTTTGCATCAAGCGTTGCCGGCAGACGTGGAAGCTGATCTCAAGATGATCCGCAGTTCGGCAAAATCGGTCCTTACGTTACTCAATGACATGTTTGACCTCTCGCGCATCAACCAAGGCAAGTTCGATTTTCATCCTACGGAATTCGAGCTGCGCTCAATGGTCGATAAGGCCATCGGTCCGTTCCGATATCAGGCCAAGGCCAAGGATCTCGACTTCGCCATCTCCCTCGACGAAAATATTCCCAATCAGATCCTCTGCGATAAGGACCGGCTGGCTCAAGTACTGAAGAACCTGGTCTCCAACGCGATCAAGTTCACCAAGCAGGGGTTCGTTCATGTGGAAATGAAAGCCGAGGCTCTTGATGATGATACTCTTCGGCTGGCCGTCTCTGTATCCGATTCGGGCATTGGCATCCCTCAGGGCAAGCAGAAGGACATCTTTAACGCCTTCACGCAACTGGATTCGTCGTACTCTAAAAATTTTGCAGGCATGGGCTTGGGACTTGCCATCTCCAAGAGCCTGGTCCAGGGCATGGGAGGAGAGATCTCGGTCGACAGTATCGAAGGCGAGGGCTCGACGTTCAGTTTCTTCGTCACTTGTGGCTGGGCATCGCAAGAAGAGATATCAGCGGTTGAGAAAATGTCCTTGTCCACCCTCCCCCCAATGACCGTTCTCCTGGTCGAGGACAACCCGGTCAACCGGCTCTTCCTGCGCCGGGCCTTGGTCACAGCCGGTCACAAGGTTGGGGAGGCAAAGGATGGCAAACACGCCTTGGCCAAACTTGTCGGATCCCCCTACGATCTCATCCTCATGGACATCCAGATGCCGGTGATGGACGGGATCGAGGCAACGCGGCAGATCCGATCGGGCGGGTACGGAAGGGAGGACATCCCAATAATCGCCCTGACCGCCTACGCCATGAAGGGTGACCGGGAGAAATTTCTGGCCGAGGGCATGAACGGCTATGTGACCAAGCCCGTGGATTTCGGCGAGCTGGCCAGGACCATAGCCGAAACATGCGCTCTCGAGGTGACCAAACCCTGAAGCTCTCCCCACTCCTTAGAAGTCCAAAGAAAAAGGCCTCGGAGTCATTCTCCGGGGCCTTACTTTTTTTGGCGTCCCCAAGGGGATTTGAACCCCTGTTACCGGCGTGAAAGGCCGGTGTCCTGGACCGGGCTAGACGATGGGGACGTGAGGGAAAAATACTGGCTGGGGGACAAGGATTCGAACCTTGGTTGACGGAGTCAGAGTCCGTAGTCCTGCCACTAGACGATCCCCCAGAACCAGGAACGGAATTACCTAGTGAAAACTCCAATCCTTGTCAATACCAGAAAATCAGGACGTCGCCAACCGGCGGGTCCTTTTCTTCAGGGCATGGATTTTCCGGCGAATGCGGGACTTCTTCTGCTTGTCTTCGGCTTTGGCCTTTTCCTCGCGAAGAACCCGAATCTCCTTCTTCATCCTGAGGATCTGATCCCTGTAGGGGGAAGCCCCGCCTTCTTCCTCATGGAGATTGAAAATCTCGCGGATCTGGGCGACCAGCTCTTCCTTGGACATGCCGGATGCGCCGGTGATCTGCGGGATCTGGTCGATGGCCAGCTGCCGCAGCTCCTTGGCCGTGTATTTGTCCAGGGGCTTTTTCAATTCTAAGGTGACAATGATTTCTTCAGCCATGATTCCTCCTCGATACCTATGCTGAAGCCTCTGGTGAGACTTGCTATTTTTCCTGCATCATGCGGACGTAAGCCCTGTAGCACCGCGCCACCGGGGAATCCTCGTCCATGGCCCCGATCAGCGCTCCGAGGTGTTCGGGTTTCGGCACAGGCAGCGGCTCGAAACGCGGGCTCACGTCGATGGAGTCCAAGGGGGATCTGCCCCTTATCAGTTCCACACTGACTTTGTCAAAAAATTTTCTGCCCAAAAAGCCGTTGACCCGCTCCAGGATCTGCGGTCCGAAATAGGTGATCTCCTGGAGCACGATGGAGTCCTCTGCGCCCAAAATGAGCCTTCCCTTGCGATGGCCGATCGGTTTGGCCAGTTCAGCCACCTCCGGACCGACGACTTCCGGCCACACCTTCCAGAGCCTGGCCAGGGCAAACCCGTTCTCGGCACCTTTCCTGGCCAAAAATCCTTCAAGAACTGTCTTGAGCGATTGCACCCTGTCCATTCGTTCCGGCCTCCTGCCGGGTTGAAACACTCTTTATACTCATTCCCTGTGGCTTAGCAAGGCGACCTTTTTGATGCAAACGCTTGACCAGTCCGGCAGGAAGGGGTACCTTTCATATATATCAATTTATACAGATATAGTTATGAATGTTACCACCTTTGCAAAATGCCTTTCCGATCCCACCAGGGCCCGGCTGGCTAATCTCCTCCTGCGATTTGAACTCAATGTGGGTGAAATCGTGCAGGTCATGGCCATGGGCCAGTCCAGAATCTCCCGCCATTTGAAAATTTTGACGGACGGCGGAATTCTCACCCAGCGCAAGGACGGGCTCTGGGTGTTCTACCGCTGCAGCGACCCGCAGACCATTGGTGGGCGGTTCATCGCCTGCCTGCACCCCTTTTTCGAGCAGGACGAGCAGATGCGCGACGACCTGCACCGGGCCGCCCGGATCATCGAAGAGCGGACCACGGACACCAAACGGTTCTTCGACTCCATCGCCCCGAAATGGAGCCGGCTCTCACAGGAGGTTCTCGGCGACTTCGACCTGGCCGGGGAGATCGCGTCAGCCATGCCTGCCTGCACAACCGCTGTGGACCTGGGATGCGGCACCGGGGAGTTTCTGCCCATTTTGCGCCAAAGGGCCGACCAGGTCATCGGGGTGGACAACTCGCCCCGCATGCTGGCCCAGGCGGAAAAGCGGCTCACCGGGCTTGACGGCATCAGCCTGCGCATCGGGGAACTCTCCCATCTGCCGTTGCGGGACCAGGAGGCCGACGCCGGCCTGCTCTCCCTGGTCCTGCACCACCTGACCGATCCCCGGGCCGTCATCCAGGAGATCTCCCGTGTCCTCCGGCCCGGGGGAACGTTTGTGGTCATCGATTTTGTGAACCATCACAACGAAATGATGCGAAAGCGGTTCGGGGACCGCTGGCTGGGGTTTGACCCGGCTGAACTCGAAACGTGGCTCGAGACCGAAGGATTCACCTGCGCTCCCCCGCGCCTGCATCCGGTGAACCACGGGCTCAGTATTTTTCTCATCAATGCACACAACACCAAGGAGCACGAGCATGACAATGGATCTTGATCCCAAGCTGGACTATAAGGTGGCGGACCTTTCCCTTGCCGCATGGGGCCGCAAGGAGATGGACATTTCCGACAATGAAATGCCGGGACTTATGGCCCTGCGCGAAAAATACGGCCGGGAAAAACCGCTTCAGGGGCTGAAGATCATGGGCAGCCTGCACATGACCATCCAGACCGCCATGCTCATCGAGACCCTGCACGCCCTGGGCGCGGACATCCGCTGGGCCTCCTGCAACATCTTCTCTACCCAGGACCATGCTGCCGCAGCCATAGCCGAGGCCGGAACAGCCAAAGTTTTTGCCTGGAAAGGAGAAACCCTGGAGGAATACTGGTGGTGCACGGAACAGGCCCTGACCTGGCCGGACGGGTCCGGCCCGGATCTGATCGTGGACGACGGCGGCGACGCCACCTTGTTCGTCCACCAGGGGGTGAAGGTGGAAAAGGATCCATCCCTTTTGGACAAGGAGCATTCCAACAAAGAGTTCCGCATCGTTATGCAGCGTTTGGCCGAGAGCTACCGCAAAGACCCGCAGAAGTGGACGAAAATCGCGGCAAAAATCCGCGGGGTCTCCGAGGAGACCACCACGGGCGTGCACCGGCTGTACGAGATGCAAAAAAAGGGAGAACTGCTCTTCCCGGCCATCAATGTCAACGACTCGGTGACCAAGTCCAAGTTCGACAATCTCTACGGCTGCCGGGAATCCCTGGCCGACGGGATCAAGCGGGCCACGGACGTGATGATCGCCGGCAAAGTCGTGGTGATCTGCGGGTACGGAGACGTGGGCAAGGGCTGCGCCCAGTCCATGCGAGGATTCGGAGCCCGGGTGCTCGTCACCGAGATCGACCCCATCTGCGCCCTGCAGGCCGCCATGGAAGGGTTCGAGGTCACGACCATGGACAAGGCCGCCCCTCAGGGGGACATCTTTGTCACCGCCACGGGCAACTATCATGTCATCCGTGGCGAGCATATGCAGCGGATGAAGAACGAGGCCATTGTCTGCAATATCGGCCACTTCGACTCGGAGATCGACATGGCCTCCCTGGAGGACAACCCGGACTGCAGCAAGGTGACCATCAAACCCCAGGTGGACAAATGGACGCTGCCCGGAGGCAACTCCATCATCGTTCTGGCTGAAGGCCGGCTGGTCAACCTGGGCTGCGCCACTGGACACCCCAGCTTTGTGATGTCCAACTCTTTCACCAATCAGGTTCTGGCTCAGATCGAACTGGCTGCAAACGACTACGAACCCCAGGTCATGATCCTGCCCAAGAAACTGGACGAAGAGGTAGCCCGCCTGCACCTCGGCCGCCTCGGCGTTGAACTGGAAACCCTCACCCCGGAGCAGGCCGAATACATCGGCGTTCCTGCGGAAGGACCGTTCAAGCCGGAGCATTATCGGTATTAAAAACGGCGAGCGGCGAGCGGCACGCGGCTGAAAGACGAGTCAGACGCGCCGGACTGATAAAAAAAGGCGGGGCCAAACCCCCGCCTTTTTTCTTGCCGCGAGCCGCTTGCCGCTTGCCGCTCGCCGTCCCTAAACTTTACACGCCGTTTGCAGATCCTTGACCTTGTCGGTTTGTTCCCAGGTGAATTCGGGAAGCTCCCGGCCGAAGTGGCCGTAGTTGGTGGCCTTCTGGTAGATGGGCCGGATCAGCTGCAAGTGTTTGATGATATAGTAGGGGCGCAGGTCGAACACCTTGCGGACAGCGTTGGTCAATTCCTCGTCGCAGACCTGTCCGGTGCCGAACGAGGTCGCCAGCACCGAGACCGGCTCGGCCACGCCGATGCAGTAGGCGATCTGGACCTGGCATTTTTCCGCCAGTCCGGCGGCCACGATATTTTTGGCGATGTACCGGCCCATGTACGCGGCGGAGCGGTCCACCTTGGAGGGGTCCTTGCCGGAAAACGCGCCCCCTCCGTGAGCCCCCATACCACCGTACGTATCCTGGATGATCTTTCTTCCGGTTAGGCCGCAGTCCCCCTGGGGGCCGCCGATCACAAACCGTCCGGTGGTGTTGACGTAAATACGAAGATCGTCATCAAGGAGATCTTCCGGAAGGGTGGCACGGATGACCTCCCGGGTGATCCCCTCCACCAGTTCCTCCTGGGTGACATCGGGTTTGTGCTGGGAGGAGACCACCACATTGTCGATGCGCACCGGCCTGCCACCCCGGTACTCCACGGCCACCTGGGTCTTTCCGTCCGGCCGAAGATAGCCGAGGATGCCCTTCTTGCGCACCTCCGCCAGCCGCTGACTCAAGCGATGGGCCCAGTAAATCGGGGCGGGCATCAGCGTGTCGGTCTCGTTGCAGGCGTACCCGAACATCATGCCCTGGTCCCCGGCGCCCTGATTCTCTGGGTGCTCCCGGTCCACGCCCTGGGCGATGTCCGCTGACTGCTTGTCGATGGAGGAGACCACTGCACAGGTCTCCCAGTCGAACCCCATGTCCGAACTGTTGTATCCGATCTCCTTGATGGTCTGGCGCACGATCTGCGGCAGGTCGGCATAGGCTGATGTGGTGATTTCACCGGCGATGAATGCCATTCCGGTGGTGACCAGGGTTTCACATGCCACCCTGGCATGCTTGTCCTGTCCGATAAGACAGTCGAGAACGGCATCGGAAATCTGGTCCGCCACTTTGTCGGGATGGCCCTCGGTAACGGATTCAGACGTAAACAGATAACGGTCCTGGCAGATGATCATTCACTTTCCCCTTTTGTGTGCGTCTTCCCAGTGGCAGTCGCAATTTTCTTGTCTTCCGGATTGATAATTCCCCCGGAGATGAGCAGCTTGAAGGAATCCTCCACGCTCATGTCCAAAGGGATGATCTCGTCCTCGGGAACAATCAGGTAATACCCGGAGGTCGGGTTCGGCGTGGTGGGCACATAGACGTTGAGAACCTTTTTGCGGGTCTTCTCCTGAAGCTCGCCCATGGCGACACCGGTCACGTATCCTAATGAATACATCCCGTTTTTTGGAAATTCAACCAGAACGACCCGCTTGAACTCCTTGGTCTTGCCGTGAGCCACGGTTTCGATGAGCTGTTTCACGGCCCCGTAAAGCTTGCTCACCACGGGGATGTGCGAGATAAGCTCGTCCCAGAATTCCACGAGCTTGCGGCCCATGTAATTGCGAACCAGCACCCCCGTTCCCAGGATCACGAAAATGACAAGGATCAGGCCGAAGCCTGGGATCTGCACCGGCAGAAAATTCTCCGGCCGAAGGGGCTCGGGAAGAATCAGAAGAATGCGGTCCACCCAGGTTATGAGCACCTTCAGGATGAAGAATGTGGCCACCAGGGGGGTCAAAAAAAGCAGTCCGGCCAGAAAATTGGCCCTCAAGAAGTGCTTGATGTGGGCAAATCTGGTCAATGGTTCTTGAGACACGGCGTGACCTATTCCTTGCTGGTCCGGATCCTGTTTGCCCCGTCCACAAAAACGACTCTGGGACAATGGCCCGCCACTTCAGGATTGTCCAGCCAGACATAGGCGGCGATGATCACCCTCTGCCCCGGCTCTCCCTTGAGGGCGGCCGCACCATTGAGGCAGATTTCCCCCGGTTCCCCAACAATAGCATACGTTGTCAGCCGCTCGCCATTGTCCAGGTTATAGACCTCGACCTGTTCATTGACCGCAATGCCTGCAGCCTGAAGCAGTTTCCGATCCACCGCCAGGCTGCCCTCGTAGTCCCTGTCAGCGCCGGTGATGGTCGCCCGGTGTATTTTTCCATTCAAAAAACAGCGCAGGGCCATACTCAACACTCGAGAAGGATGTTGTCGATCAGTCTGGCCCGGCCCAGCCGGACCGCCACAGCCACAAGCGCTCTGGGGCACACCGTGTCCATCGGCTCGAGAGATTCTGGATCGACGATCTCCAGATAGTCCACCTCCCCCAGGGGAACCCGTTCCTCGAGCCAGGTCTGCAGCGCACCAAGCAGGAGGGCGGCCTGACGTTCCCCTTCTTTGACGCGGCGCCGGACCATCTGCAGCCCCTGCGCGATTACCGGAGCCTGCCGCCGCTGCTCCGGGGTGAGGTAATCGTTGCGGGAACTCATGGCCAGCCCGTCCTCTTCCCGCACAATGGGCCGGCCAACCACCTGGACAGGGAGGTCCAGGTCCCGGACCATGCGGCGAATCACCGCCAGCTGCTGCCAATCCTTCTCTCCGAACACCGCCGTTTGGGGCAGGACCAGGTTGAAAAGCTTGCAGACCACCGTGGCCACCCCCTGAAAATGGGTTGGCCGGCTCCGCCCGCACAGCCCCCGGCTCAGAAGCGGAACCGACACAACGGTCTCATGCCCGGGCGCGTACATGGCTCCTGCTTCCGGCGCGAACAGAAGATCCACGCCCTCCTTCCGGGCCAGAGCGAAGTCGCGCTCCCGGTCGGCAGGATATTTGTCCAGATCCTCATCAGGTGCGAACTGGGTGGGATTGACAAACAGGCTGACCACCACCCGATCGGCATTGTCCCGGGCCCAGCGCATGAGAGAGCAGTGACCGGCATGGAAAAAGCCCATGGTAGGGACGAGCGCCGTGTTTAGCCCCCTGCATCGCCAGTCGTGGCAGAGCTTTTGAAGTTCACCGGGATGTGTGACGATACGCACGACAAACCACCCTCTTCAGACTGTTTCCCCCCAAAAATCAGAGCATGGGAATTTAGGCGATTTCACTGGGACTGTCCACCAGCTTCAGTCGGGAGGCAACCGGAGCCCTTTCGGATTCGGCCGGACACGTGAAGGGGGTTACGCCTCAAGTTTCCAAGATTGCAGGGATAACTCCTGAAGAGGATGAGGATTTTAGCGGTTCCACTGTGGATCGGCATACCAGACACGCTCCAGGCACAGCCCCTGAGCAGGTGCGGTAGCCGGAAGTGCTGTTCTGTCGGCTGCGATCAGAAGTTCGGGAACATCAGCCTGGCTTCGCGACCCGCTGCCAACAGCGACCAGGGTCCCCACCAGGTTGCGGACCATCTGCTTCAAAAACCCGTTGGCGGAAAACACCAGCACCAGCTCACCGGGGTGCTGGCCCCGCATAAAGGCGATCCGGTGCAGAGTCCGAATCGTGGAGGTCACCTCGGAGCCCGTGTTCTGAAAGGCGGCAAAATCATGCTCCCCCACCAGGCCTGACGCCGCCCGGGCCATGGCCTCCAGATCCAGGGGGCTGACCGGCCAGACATAGGGGCCACGCTGCGGCAGGACATAGCCCTGCTCCTGCCAGAGGGTGTAACTGTAGGTCTTGATCGAAGGCGAAAAACGGGCATGGAAGGTTTCAGAGACCCTGCGCACCCCGGTCACGGCCACATCCCGTGGGAGCTGCGCATTGAGCGCCTTTTGCCAGGGGATCTCCGCCTTGGCGGCGGGCACGTCGACATGGGCGACCTGGCCCAGGGCATGGACTCCGGAATCGGTCCTGCCGCTGCCGATGATTCGGCAGTCCTGCCCGATCATCCGGGAAACGATCGTTTCCAGACACCCCTGCACGGTTCTGCCCCGAGGCTGCACCTGCCAGCCGAAAAATTGGGTCCCCCTGTAGGCCAGGGTCAGCTTCAGCCGTATCATCACCAGGCAAACTGCTGCGTCATGGCATCTACCAATTCGGAGTCCTGGCGCATTGATTCCATTTCCTGTCCGATCATGGCTCCTCGGCACCAGGAAGCTGAACATGGGTCAGCGCGGCGGACAGGGTGGCCGCCTTCCTGGGATTCACGTAGGTGAGGATCTCACCTGCGGTCCGCCCCCGCATTCCAGACAAAATTTTGACTGCAATGGTTTCATCCAGAGTCTCCAAAACTTCCGCAGCCTGCTTGGCTTTCATATTGGAGTAGACGTCCACCAGATGTTTCAATTTCTTGTCACGCAGCACCTCTGCCTGTTCAAGAAGGGCTTGAAGCTGTTCCTGCTGCTGGGCCACCCGGGTCAGTTTGGCATCGACCTGCTGTTCGAGCTTGGACAATTCCTGCTCCCTTCGATCGAGCGACTGCTCCTTTTCCCGCAGGACGGCCAACTGCCCTGAAAGAGACGGCGCTGGCGTACCGCTTCCTGCCTCAGGTGGAGTCGCCTCTGATTTTCCTTCACCCTCAGCCGCCAGGGCCTCGGCCACAAGTCCGCTCGGACCGTGGGTTTGCGGAGGTGTCGGTTCCTCCCATCCCAGCAGCAGAGCAACCTTGAAGAGCCCTACCAGGAAAATGCCGAACATTACTTTAGAAATTGTTATGTCCATGACGGATGGTAGCCATTTCATCGAAGTTCTGCTGCTCCTGTTTCTGTTCTCGACCGGCATGTTCAAGAAATTTCTTTGACCTCAGCCGCTCCAGAAGTTTGCGCTCTCTGGAGCATTGTATCGCTTTGTGCCTGCATGATTCCACCTGCTCGGTCAACACGCCGAGCCTCTTCAGGGCTTCCTCCCGTTCGGACTCCAGCCGATCCCGGTATCTGCTCCAGAGCCAGAGTTCAGGCTGGGTCCTGGTGCAACATTGCCCATAGGTATCCTGATGCAGACGCATTGCCGCCTCCAGCTTTTCGACCTCCCGTTGCTGTTCCTCCTTGCGGGCGAGGGCCAGGGCAAGCTCGCCCCTGGCCTGGTCTTCCATCTGAAAACGGTAATCAAGCACCTTCTGGAGAGAAAAACGAAACTGTTTGGCCATGATCTCGATTTGTTGCCGGGCCTGTCGCCCGATGTTGAATTTTCAAAATTTTTTATTGCAACATTTCGGCCAATTGCCGCACCTCTTGTCATCATGACCCAAGACCTGCATTGTCCGAACCTCGATTTTCAGGTACTACTCTGCTCGCGTCAGGACGGTATGATGCGTGCATAACAACGAGCAGTTCAGACCTTTCATTCGGTCTTCACCACCAACCCCTCTTCATCTATGAAAAGCAAAAAAATATCTCGCCTCGGGATCGTGTTCCTCATTCCGGTGATCGCCCTCGCTGTCCTGTGGTTCAGAATGGACAAGAAGGAACCACAGGTCATTATCACTCCGCAAACCGAATTCGTCTCGCTGCAGACCGCCTTCACGGTTCAGGTGGAAGACCCGGGCACGGGGATTCGGCAGGTGCAGGCTTTGGCACGACAGGGAGAGCGTGAAGTGGTCATCTTCACCAAAGATTTCGACTCCCCGCCCGGCTCCTGGGAAGGAAACTTCACCCTCGAGGGAACAGGTCTTCCGGACGGTCCCCTGGAAATCGAAATCACCACTGCCGATGCCTCCAGAAACAACTGGAACAAGGGAAATCTCTCCGGAGAAGTGCTGCCTGTCATCCTGGACACCAAGCCCCCGGTGGTCTCGCTTGCCTACGCTACCAGGTACATGCGTCAGGGCGGCGCGGGATGCGTCGCCTATACCGTTTCGGAGTCGGCCGACCAGACCGGGGTCCAGGTCGGGGAAAACTTCTTCCCGGGGTACGAGTATGAATCAGGGAAGTTTGTGGCCTTTTACGCCTTTCCCCACTCCCTGGAAGTCAGTGGGAACACGCCCCTGCTCCTGACCGAGGATAAGGCCGGCAATACCGTGCGCACAGGCTTTCCCGTCAGTGTCAGCTCCGGAAAGTTCACCAGTGATAAAATCAATCTTTCCGATCGTTTTCTCCAACTCAAAATGCCGCAATTTCAGGACGGTGTTGAAACGGACCTCTTTGCAACCTTCCTGCGTGTGAACGGGCAGGTCCGAATGGAGGACAACGCCAGGATTCTGGAGGTCGGCCGCGACACCGTGAACAGGCCATTATGGGAAGACGCCTTCCTGCGGTTGCCCAATGCCGCTCCCCGGGCAGGCTTTGGAGACCATCGGACCTACTTCTACCAGGGCAGAGAAGTGGATCAAGCCTACCATTTGGGCGTGGACCTGGCATCTCTGGCCCGCGCGCCCGTGCCGGCGGCCAATAACGGCCGGGTGGTCTTTGCCGACAATCTGGGGATCTACGGACAGACGGTTATCGTGGACCATGGATTTGGACTGCAGACCTTGTATTCCCACCTCAGTGAGTTCAATGCCTCCGTCGGCGATACGGTTCAGAAGGGGCAGACCATCGGCAGGACCGGGGAGACCGGCATGGCCTTTGGGGACCACCTGCATTTCGGCGTGCTCGTCTCCGGGACTCCGGTCAATCCGATCGAATGGTGGGACGGACAGTGGATCGTAGACAAGATAGAAGGATGTGTGAGCGGACTGGCCCGCGAGTGACCTCAACGCCGCGCGCACCAAGCCTTTGCCGGAAAGTTGCTCTTTTTCGCAGGTTTTCTGTTGAACCCCTCACTGGAGAGTGGTAATACTTCCTGCACCTTTGGTATGAACCTTCAGGAAGACCTTCAAGGCCTTACATGGGGAACTCCGGTGAAATTCCGGGGCGGTCGCGCCGCTGTAACCCGCACGTCCCAGCAGGTGCGGGAAGCCAGAATACCAGCCTGAAGCTTATCATCGTGTTCGTCCGCATACGCTGAATATGCGGCTCGGCGCTCAATATCTTGGTTTCAGCCGGCGGGGACGTCCCGCCATGCTCCCGAAAGGGAAAGGGCAGCTTCGTTGTCTTTGATTCAACCGCGTGTTTTTCAGGAACCTATGCATTCCCACACGGATCCTTGGCGTCGTGTACTCGGTTTCGAGCGGCTCAGCTTGTGTGACTGGCCGGGACGGGTCAGCTGCGTCCTGTTCATGGGGGGGTGCAATCTGCGCTGCCCCACCTGTCATAATGCACAGCTCGCCTGGAACCCGGAGGAACTCCTCCCGGTTTCGCCTTCTGCGATCAAGAAGCATATCCGTTCCCGTCTCCAATGGTTGGAGGGGATTGTGATCACCGGCGGGGAACCGACTCTTTTTCCTGATTTCTTGACTCTGCTTCAGGAGCTTGCCCCCGCGGGCCTGCCCATCAAGCTCGACACCAACGGCATGAACCCCGAGCCGGTCGAAACTGCGCTCGACCTCGGGCTCGATCTGACCTTGGCCGTGGATGTCAAAGGACCATGGGAGAAATATCCGTTGCTCACGGGCGGCACAGTTCAGGCGGAAGACGCCAGACTGCGCCTGGAGCACCTTTTCAAACTGGCCCGAAAACGCCCACATCGTTTTTATTTCCGCTGCACCCAGGTTCCGCAGCTCACCGCATCTGATATCGACTGCGTCCAGGAATACCTCCCTGAACCCTTTGATCTCCATCTGCAGGAATACAGACCCCCAAACCCGCCCGAAAGCAGGAGTGCCCATGCCACAGCAAATCCGTAAGCGCGACGGAGTCCTGGAGACCTGGTCCAACGACCGCATCGCCCAGGCCATCTTCAAAGCCCTCAAAGCCAGCGATATCAAGGACCCCCTGCTTGCCAACCGTCTCGCCCTCAAGGTGGAGAAAAAGCTCGCCGGGATCGATGTTCCCGAGCAGGAGCAGGTTCAGGATTTTGTCGAACAGGTCCTTATGGAATCCCGGCTCTTCAATGTTGCCAAACGCTTCATCCTCTACCGCGAGAAGAGGCGGGCCATCCGCAGTCAGAAGGAAACCTTTCTGGACATCAAGGACACCATTGATTCCTACCTCGACAAATCCGACTGGCGGGTCAATGAGAACGCCAACATGTCCCACTCCTTCCAGGGTCTTATGCTCCACCTTTCCGGCTCGGTGCAGGCCAGGTACTCCCTGGAGAAATATCCGGAGGAGGTTCGGCTGGCCCACGAGCACGGGTATTTCCATATCCACGACCTCTCCTTCGGCCTGGCCGGGTATTGCGCCGGATGGTCGCTTCGAGACCTGCTGCTGGAGGGGTTCAATCTGGAAGGGCGCTGCTCATCCGGTCCTGCCAACCATCTGGACGCCGCCACGGGCCAGATGGTCAACTTTTTGGGCACCCTGCAGAACGAATGGGCCGGAGCCCAGGCGTTCAACAATGTGGACACCTACCTGGCCCCTTTTATCCGGCACGACAAGCTGCCCTACAAAAAAGTGAAGCAGGCCATGCAGAAGTTCATCTTCAATCTGAACACCACGTCCCGCTGGGGGGGACAGTCCCCGTTTACCAACTTGACCTTTGACCTGGTCCCGCCCAAGCACATCGCCAAGGAAGCGGTCATCCTGGGCGGACGTCTCATCGACTCCACCTACGGCGAGTACACCGAGGAAATGGAGATGTTCAACCGGGCCTTTTTGGAGGTCATGAGCGAGGGAGACTATCACGGCCGGATCTTCTCCTTTCCCATTCCGACCTACAACATCACCGAGGACTTTCCCTGGGAAAGCGAAGTGGGCCGCCTTCTGCTCAAGCTCACGGCCAAGTACGGGGTGCCCTACTTCCAGAACTTCATCAATTCGGATCTCTCCCCCGAGGACGTGCGCTCCATGTGCTGCCGGCTGCAGATGGACCTGCGGGAATTGCGGCGGCGCACCGGCGGCCTTTTTGGAGCGGGCGATCTCACCGGATCCATCGGTGTGGTCACGCTGAACCTGCCCAAGCTGGCTTATCTGGCCCAGGGCGAGGAGGACTTTCTCGATCTCGTGACCGAGTATGCCGAACTGGCGCGAAACTCTCTGGAGTTCAAACGCAAATGGATTGCAGACAATCTCGAACGGGGGATGTTCCCATTTTCCAAGCGTTATCTGAAAAACGGGCTCAACGGCCATTTTTCCACCATCGGTCTGCTCGGGGGACACGAAGCCTGCATGAACCTGCTGGGCAAGGGCATTGATTCTGACGCCGGAGTTCGCCTCATGCAGCGCACCCTGGACCATCTTCGGGATCTGACCGCCCGTTTCCAGGAGGAAACCGGGAATCTTTTCAACCTGGAGGCCACCCCGGCCGAGGGCACGAGCTATCGGCTGGCAAAAATCGACAAATCGCTCTACGCGGAGATCAAGGCCTCGGGCAACGGCGTCCCCTACTACACCAACTCCACCAACCTTCCGGTGAATGCCACCCGGGACGCCTTCCACGCCCTGGAGCATCAGGACAAGCTCCAGCCCATGTACACCGGCGGCACGGTATTTCATACCTTTCTTGGCGAGTCCCTTCCCGACACCGATGCCCTGAAAAACTTCATCGTCAAGGCCCTGTCCATGACCAAGATCCCGTATCTCTCCATCACCCCGACCTTCTCCATCTGTAAAGAGCACGGCTACATCCACGGCGAGCATCACACATGCCCCTCCTGCAACGAGCCGGCCGAGGTCTATACCCGCGTGGTGGGCTACTACCGTCCGGTGGGGCTCTGGAACAAAGGCAAACAGTCAGAATACAAGGATCGGATCGTATATGACGCCTGTTAGAGCGTAATAGTCCTGATCCTTCCCCAGAAAAAAGCCGCCCGGAACCGGGCGGCTTTTTTCTTTGGGGAAGGAAACTGTTTCTGCGCTTTGATCAGGCGGCGCCCATGAGACGTCCGGTCTGGTAGATGGCCGTTGCCAGGGCAAAGGCCAGAACGGTATTGAAGATCACGCTGAAGAGAGCCCAGCGCCAGCGACCAGTTTCTCTGGCAATGGCCACAACGGTGACGAAACAGGGGGCGTACAGCATGATGAACGCCATGAGAGCGGCTGCCCGCCACTGGTTCCATTGGGGATCCCCGGCCAGTCGCGCTTCCAGGGGACGGGTGTCCTCCGGGTCGATTTCGCCCATGGAATAGGCGGTTCCCAGGGTGGAAACGATGACCTCCTTGGCTGCGATGCCGCCCACCAGGGCGATGTTGGTCCGCCACTCGAATCCGGCCCACTGGGTCACCGACTCGAGGGCGATCCCCATTCTCCCTGCCAGGGAGTGTCTGAGGCTCTCCTCAGCTCGTTTTGCATGCAGGGAATCCAAACGCTGGGCAACCTCGGACCGGGCCGGATCACTCTCTTGGGAACGCATCTGGGACTGGTCAAGAATTGCAGCGGCGCGTTTCTCGTAAAAGTCGACACGATCCTGCGGCAGCCCCGGAAACGTCATGAGCGCCCAGAGCAGAATGGAAATGGCCAGGATGATGGTCCCGGCCTTTTTGATGTACTGCCAGGTCCGCTCCCAGGTGTGGATGAGCACCCCCTTGAGTGTTGGCCAGCGATACGGGGGAAGTTCCATGACAAAAGGGGTGGCTTCCCCCCTGATGATGCTCGAGCGCAGCACCCTGGCCACCAGAAGGGCCGCAACCCATCCAAGCAGCGTCGCCAGGAAAAGAACCAGGGCTTCATGGCGGTGAAAAAAGGCCCCTACCAGCAAAATGAGGACCGGGAGCTTGGCCCCGCAGGCCATGAACGGGACGGTGAGCAGGGTGGCCAGCTTCTCCCTGGGAGAGCGCAGTGTCCGGGAGGCCATGACTCCTGGAACGGCGCAACCTCCGGCGATCCCCCCCGAGACGATCAGGGGCATGACCGAGCACCCGTGAAGACCGAAGATGCGAAACACCCGGTCCAGCATGTAGGCAACCCGGGCCATGTATCCGGAGTCTTCGAGAAAGGCGATGCAGAGAAACATGAGCAGGATCAGGGGCACGAAACTCAGCACCCCCCCTACCCCGTCGATGACCCCCGAGACAACAAGAGACTGAAAAAGCCCTTCGGGCAGAATCCGGGTCATCACGATCCCCAGCCATCCGAACAGGCCTTCGGTCCAGCCCATGGGGATTTCCCCGAGCTTGAATGTGAACTGGTAGATCGCAAAGAGGATCAGAAACATGAACACCGGCCCGAAGAACTTGTGGGTCAGTACCCGGTCCATGCGGTCGGAGACGACGATCCGGTCGATGCTGTGGCGCCTGGTGATCACCCCGTCCCGCAGAACAGAGGTAATGAACCCGTATCGATAGTCGGCGATAATGGCTTCCGGGTAGGTCTTCAGCGTATTCATGCAGTGGGCGGCAACCTGCTCCACCATCTGTTCCAGCACCTGTGAAAGTGGCCCGGTTTTTCGACCCAGCACCCGGATCTCCTCGTCACCTTCAAGATACTTCAAGGCCACCCAGCGCGCTGGAAAACGGGAGGTGAGAAAGTTCTCCTTCTCGATACGCAGGGTCATCTCCTGGAGCACCGGATCCAGGTCCGGCCCATAAGAAATGTGAAGCGGCTTCCACTCTCCCCCTTCCTCCCTGGCGTGCTCAAGCATAGTCGCAATCAGAGCCTCTTTGCCCACCCCGGAACGGGCAACGGTCTCGACCACCGGCACTCCGAGCTTTCTGGAGAGCAGTCCGGTGTCGATGTCCATGCCCTTTCTTTTGGCTTCGTCAACCATGTTCAGGGCCAAAACCATTGGAATGCCAAGCTCCATGAACTGAACGGCCAGATAGAGATTGCGTTCAAGAGCACCGGCATTGAGCACGTCCACCACGAGGTCGGGACGCTCCTCCACCAGAAAGTTCCGGGCCACCAGCTCTTCCTGGGAATAGGCGGTAAGGGAATACGTTCCAGGAAGATCCACGATATGCAGATCGACCTCACCGGCCCTGACAAACCCCTCCTTTTTCTCCACCGTTATGCCCGGGTAATTCCCCACATGCTGCCGGGCGCCGGTGAGCGCGTTGAACATGGTGGTTTTGCCCGCATTGGGGTTTCCGGCCAGCGCTATGAGTCTGCTCTCACTCATCGGCAGCCTCATCAACAGGGACGACCCGAATGTGGTCTGCCTCGTTGTTGCGAAGGGTAATGGTGAAGTCTTTCACCCTGAGCGCAACCGGATCCCTGAGCGGAGCACGGCCGACCACAACGATCGTTGTCCCGGGAACCAGGCCCATGTCGCGAATCCTTCGGCCCAGTTCTCCCTGAGCCAAGATGGAAACGATCCTCCCCTTCTGATTGAGCTTGAGCTCGCGCAAGTCAATGCTTTCAGCCATTCCTGCTCCAGATGCGATGTAAAGTTAGCTCGACCTAATGCCTAGACCCCAAAAAAAAACCCCTTTTCGGAGGTTTGACTGTTGTTTCTCGTGGAACCGATTTTTTTGGACCATCTGTCTCAAGGCGTATCCACGGCCAGAATTTTTTCAGCCAGCCCATGGCCGATGATAAGGTCGCTCTCCCTGACTCTCAATCGACACGGGCCTGCACCACAGGAACAGACCTCGACAAGGGTTCCAGGAGTCAACCCCAGTGAACACAGATGAGCCCGAGCTTTGCACCCTCCGTCGAGGCCGGCGATGCGAACCCGGGACCCTGCTGGGTAATTGGTGAGAGGAAGAGAATTCATATCTTAGGACTCCCTAATTTTCATTGATACCTAAATACTCAACCTCTTTTTGTCAACCGTCCACCTTGCATTGCTGCCGAATTCAGATTAAAAATGGTCGAACCGATTGCCATTAACAATCCATGCAGCCTTCCTGCTTTTCTGTGGCAGATTGCGGATGCATCAGAATTATTCCTAATAGTATTGCGGTTTTTCCATAAACGTGTAAGGAACATTTGGAAAATGAAGAAAGGGAAGCACGACCCATTTTTTCGATTCGATCCTCTGCAAGTCAAGCAGATACTTGAATCTTTTTTATTGGGTGCTGCTCGCTCAAAGCAATAGTCAAGATCCCAAAAGAGGAGGACGGTATGGCAGAAGCAGCAATCAAGCTCAAAGGAGCCTACAAAAGCCCCTTCATGAAGAAGGTGCTTGAGCTCCTCCCGGAAGGGGGCAACCTGAACATGTGCCTGACCTGCGGGGCGTGTTCATCCGGGTGCCCAGCAACCGGCTTGGAAAACATGGACCCGAGGAAATTTCTGCGCATGGCTGCGCTGGGAATGGAAGAGGAGGTCACGACCCACCCATGGGCCTGGATGTGCACCATGTGCCGCAGGTGCGTCCATGCCTGCCCCATGAGCATCGACATTCCGCTCATGGTCTACTATGCCCGCCAGTCCTGGCCCCGGGAAAAGCGCCCCAAAGGAATCATCGGCTCCTGCGACATGGCTACAAACAAGGACACCTGCTCTGCCATGGGCACCAGCGGTGAGGATTTTCAGTTCGTGGTTGATGATGTCTTGGAGGAAGTTCGGGAAGAACAGCCCGGCATGGAGAACCTTCAGGCTCCCATCAACAAAAAGAACGCCATGTTTTACCTCAACCAGAACTCCCGCGAGCCTGTCACCGAGCCTGATGAGATGGTTCCCTTGTGGAAGATCCTGAACGTGGTCGGTGCTGACTGGACATATGGAACCACCGGCTGGGCCGCGGAAAACTATTGCATGTTCGCGGCTGATGACGAGGGATGGAAGCAGATCGTTGAATGCAAAGTGCATGCGGTGAACGAACTGGGGGCCAAAGTCTGGCTCAACACGGAGTGAGGCCACGAATTCTACGCAGTCCGGGCCGGACTGCCTAAGTTTGGACTCAAGGCGAACTTTGAACTCGACTCCATAATCAAGTACTATGCCCAGTGGATCAGGGAAGGAAAACTCCCGGTCAATTCCGACTGGAACAAGGACCGGAAGATCAAGTTCACGGTTCAGGATCCCTGCCAGCTGGTGCGAAAATCCCTGGGTGATCCCATTGCTGATGATCTGCGCTTTGTGGTCAAGCAGGTGGTCGGCGAAGAGAACTTCGTTGACATGTACCCGAACAAATCCAACAACTACTGCTGCGGCGGCGGTGGCGGATTCCTTCAGGCCGGATACCCGGAGCAGCGCCGCGAATACGGCAAGCTGAAATTCCGGCAGATCAAGGAAACCGGGGCGACGTACTGCATCACGCCCTGCCACAACTGCCACTCTCAGATCCACGACCTGAACGACCACTTTGACGGGGGATACCATACCGTTCACCTCTGGACCCTCATATGCCTCTCGCTTGGCATTCTCGGTCCCAACGAGCGGGAATATCTTGGTGACGACCTCAAGGATGTCGGACTCTAAGTCCTTTGCGTTGACGTGTTACGCACAAAGGGGGCCTCAGGCCCCCTTTGTGTTTCGGGCTGTCACCGCAGCCGTTTTCGTCCCTGTATGCCCTTCTACTCCCCTGCATTCACCTGGAGGAGAAATCCTTCTCTGACCCCCTCATTTCTTTCGCGTCCACCTCCTCTCTGACGAACCGCTCCAGGCCGGAGAAGCCGTGTACAGCCCGCTTGGAATGCATTTTGCTAATTCCTAAGGCGTACACAGTGGTCCCAATTGCAGATCGCCTGAGTACCCGCTGGTTTTGGGGATTGAAATCAGCCGGAAAAAACTCTATGAAACCGATCACTTTATAGTTGCAAGATATTCCTAGGATGCCGGCAAATCTCCACAAATGCCTTGCGGAGGGCGCGTCCGAATCTGCACGACCTGGTTTTCTTTGTTTTCTTTTTCTCCATTTCGTGCTCAAAGCGACCTGCGGGTTGCAGACTTCTGTTTGTTTCTGGTCCCCATCGCTGACCATATTTGAGGTCGAAAAGACGTTTTTTGGGGACTCGCTGTCCCAGGGGCAGCACTGCCGGGAGATGCAGTGGGGGTTGTTCAAATATTGACCGCTTGGACGATCTTGTCTGAGGGGCCAATTCGGTGAAGTTTTTTCCATGACAGAGGGGACTCGCCCCGAAGAGTCAACATCTTGAATTTCACAGGTGGAGCGGGGAGGCTTGAATGGAATACGCATTGGACCAACATGTCCTGGATTCGATTGATGAAACACTTGAAAACGATCTTGTAGAAATTGGTATTCAGTGCGTGTTTCTCATAGATCTGGCCGGAAATATCATCTCCAGTATCGATGATGAGCGCAACCCGCACGACATCTACTCGCTGGCTGCTCTTGCCGCGGGCAATTTCGGGGCAGTGAACGAAATGGCAAAGTTGGTGGGCGAAAGCGACTTCTCCCTTCTTTTCCATAAAGGAGAAAAGGAGAGTATCCACTTTTCCAAAGTACTGGACGACTTCCTGCTGATCTCCATTTTCGGAAAAGATGTTTCCCTTGGATTCGTCCGCCTTAAGGTACACGAATCCATTGAAAAGATCGCTAAACTCCTGGCTCCTAAATAATTTTTTGAGGATCCAATGGCATTTATCAATCTCAAGAAGAAGGAAGTCCAGGCCAAGATTGTCTACTATGGTCCGGGACGGGGTGGAAAAACCACCAATCTCGAATACATCTACAGCAAATTCAGACAACGCATAAAATCAGAGATGGTCGTTGTGAAGACTACCGGCGATCGCACCCTCTTTTTTGATTTCTTTCCTTTCGAAATCGGCCAGATACATGGATACAATGTTCGCATCCAGCTCTACACGGTACCTGGACAGGTAAAATACAATTCCACCCGAAAGCTCGTTCTCAAGGGTGTGGACGGAGTTGTTTTCGTGGCCGACTCCATGGAAGTCAGACGGCAGCACAATATCCAATCTCTGAAAAACCTCCAGGAGAACCTTGCCGGGTATAACAAATCGATTTTTAAAATCCCTCTGGTGTTGCAATACAATAAGAGGGATTTGGCTCAGCAGGATATCCCTCTGCTCTCCTTCAGCACCATGGAGCAGGATTTGAATCACAACATCAAGGCGCCTGCTTTTGAGGCAAGTGGGATAACAGGCCTCAATGTCGTCAAGACATTGAAGAAGATAATCATTTTGACCATGAATTCACTGCAAAAAGAATTAACCTGATCGGGGGGACCATGGCTGAAAATCGCGATTTGACTGAAGAACTCAAGGAGCGGTTGGATATTTTCTTTGGGGAGGACGATGACGACGAGTTAGAACCTGCACCTCCTGTTGAAAAATCCCCCCTGGAAGGACTCAGGTCGGTCCTGCTCTCGTTGGAATGGGAGATAACCGACCAGGATCTCGATCTCTTTCTCAAGGAACTCGAGGCTATCAAGACCGAGAAAGAGGGGAATTCCATTGAGATCCTCTTCATCAAACTCCTGGAGTCCATCGGGAGGTATGTGAAGGCAAAAAAAGCCAATGCCCATCCAAATACCATCAAACTGTTGAACAACGCCTTTCAGAACTTCGCTCAAGTTGTTGAAACAAACGATATTTCGGAAAACGAAAAAAAGACGTTGCTCCTTGGAACGATCAAGGAGTTCAAGGAAGTCAAAGCTGCCATTTCCCACGAGAAAAAAGGCAAAGTTCAAAACCAGGAGCGTGAACCCCGTGATCATGCGGCTGGCGAGGATCCGGCTATTGAGGAGAAAAGGGTCACGAAGCCGCAGCAACCTGAACTGCTTTCTTTTGACATGGACCACGACATGGAAAAATTTCAGTCCATGACTCCTCATGAAGCCTTTGCGCTGGCTCTTCAGGAGATCAAAAAGACCGTGGAAAAGGAATTCGAAGCTCTCCGTGCAGAGATCCGCATGTGGCGGAACGGACAATAGACTTCGTACTGGTCTTTTTACAGCAATTTTGCCTCCCCCAAGCCCAGAGATCATAGAGGCCCTATGGATAATCTATCGGGTGATATTACCAACCTCATCTTCCGGAAAGTCTTGCGTGGAGACCTCGGTGAAGTCTCGTTGGATGGTCAGTCTCTTGCCATTTTGATGCAGCTTGACGGCAACAAATCCCTGGGGCGCATTTCCCAGGCCACCGGTCTGACTATGATCCAGACCAGAGCCTGCATTGCCAAGCTCTTGAAGCTCAATCTCATTGTCCCGGCAGACTCGTCTGTTCCTGAAGCCCCGGTGCAGGAATTTCTCTCTTTTCTCAAAGAGCAGCTCTCAAGGGCTGTCGGCCCCATCGCTGAAGTCCTCATCGAGGACGCTGCTGATGAAATGGGGATCACTCTGCCCTCCGTTCCTTTGAGTCGCGGACCTGAAATGATCGAAATCATCGGAAGTTTTATCCCAAGAGAGGAAAAGAGGCTGGCCTTTCAATCCGCCATGCTGACGAAGATTCGAGAGCTGGGTACCGCCTGAGCCTATGGATGCGAATGGACTGGAATGAGGTATCACTGAGAAGGAGTTGGGCATGATCGTCATCTGTGAAGAATGTGGCAAAAAATATCGCATTGATCCCGAAAAGATTTCCGGACAGGAAGCAAAATTCAAATGCAAATCCTGCTCCCATGAAATAGTCGTCCAGAAACCAGAGGGCAAACCCGCAGCCGCACCTATAGAGCAGGAAGCCGTCACCCCACCCTCAGTTGCGGCCGGTCCCGCTCCAGTGGCGGCCCCAGCGAAAGAGCGTCGGCCCCTTCTCAGCCAAAAACGCATCAAACTTGGTGTCCGGGGGAAAATGATCCTCCTCTTTTTTGTCCTGCCCGTACTCATCAGCGGCCTGGCAGCCTTCTACACCATGATGCAGATTTCCTTGACCGCCGACCAGATCGTGCAGGCCAGCGAAACATCCATTCGACATATGGCCGAGCTGTCGCTTATCGCCGAATCAAAGGGCATCGCCGATGAGATCAGCGCTATCGTAGCAGACGAGCCTGATCTCACGGTTCAAAACGCCGCCAGCCATCCAAAGTTCAGAGACATTGTCGAGAGAACTTTCCCGTGGGGGGGCGCCGTGTCCCTGTACGCTCTCCCCGACGCATCGGGAACATGGAAAACTGTGGTGCACAAAGACCCTGCGCTGACAGGTTCGGATCTCCAGGTGATGGAGGTCAGCATGGGGGAAGATTTTCAGGAGTTCTGGAATCTTGCGACGGCTGTTGAGGACACTGCCGTGTCCCGCGGATATATCACGGTGAAAGAGCCCAGCGGCAACAACCGTGAACTCTATATGGTGTCCCGACGTATCGGAAACACTTCTTTTGCGCTGGCACTTACCACCCCGGCTGACCAGATGATGCGTTCGGCCTCACAACTGCAGCAAGTGGCTGACGACCGTGTCGACGTTGCCCGGTTCATCACCATATCGGTCATGATGCTTGCATTCCTGCTCATCGGTATCGTGGTCACCACGTACGGACATCGACTCGCCGGACGCATCAAGGACCTGACCGAAGCTTCCGACAAGATCAGTGTTGGAGACCTGGACACCGAAATTACCGTCAAATCCAATGACGAAATCGGAGAACTTGCCGAGGCGATTGCCCGAATGCAGGACAGTCTCAGGCTCTCGATCCAGCGCTTGCGGCGCAGGAGGTAGTCCGTATCAATCCGGTGCAGCTCACCTGCACGAAAACCACCAAGGAGCACTCTCTTGGAACGGCTCATCATCCCTGCTGAAAAGCCCCTGTTCCGGGGGCTGAACAGTTTTTATATTGATGTCACCAAATTCATCGAGCACTTCAAGGAGAACAGCTTCACCGGGTGCGTTCACTTCCGTTCATTTCAGGATGAAGCAGCGGTGTTCTATGATTCTGATGAGATTTTGGGCATCCACTACAGGGGACAAACAGAAAACCTGGTGGATGAAGAGGCATTGCGCACAATCGTGGAACTCTCACGAAAAAATTCGAATTTTTCCATTGATGTTTATGAGATCGACCCCGACCAGATTTATTTCTGGGCCAATCTCCCCTTTTCCGAGACCATCTACCGTGATTTGAACGCCGAATTTACCGACCTCGAGGGATTGATCAAAAAGATGTCCGTGGAAAAACTGTCCGGATACATCACTGTCTCGCTGGGGAATGGGGCTCAGGGAGGATTCATCCTCTTTCATAACGGTACGGTCCTCCCGCAAATCTTTTTCTGGAAGGACAGGGAGATGACCATCTCTACTGAAGGTCCTGAGCGGCTGTTCCAGCGCAGCAGAACCGAAGGGGGGGTGTTCCATGTCAAACGGGTCTCCAACTTTTCCCGGCAGGCGCACGTCCATGAATTCCGTGACGAAACCTTGAAAATGATCGAAGAGCTTCTGGGCACGATGGAGCAGCTTGTTGCAAGCAACAGGAAATACAGACATAAATTTGATACATTTCTTAAAAAAAAGTTTTTGGACAAGTCGGAACGGTTTGAATGCCTCGATCCATTTATGGGTGAATTTACCTATGAAAACCACAAAGTTTCCTATCATGGGGATGCACCACCTTCCGAACTTGCAAAAGGGGTTTGTGAATCCATGTCCGAACTCGCCGAGGAACTGGGGCTTGCACAGCAGTTCGCCTCCGCTCTCGAACCCTGGGCCAGGACGCATGAAAAGCGAATCCGGGCAACTCGAAACCCCTATTTTCTGGCGATTCTCTCTTCATCAGCTATTGAGTAACCCTGAAACCGCTCAGCGCCATTAAACAACAGTGCCCACTCGTCCTCCAAAGTCCAGCAGCTGGTATAATAATTTTATCGACAACCTCCCTGTGGCCGTCCTGAGGACCACTGTGGAGGGACAGGTGATTTTGTGCAACAAGGCCGCCCTCGAACTCTTCGGGTACGATACCCGGGAAGACTTCATGGCCCGGCCCATCATCAGCCGTTACCAGAACAAACGGGACCGGGGAATTTTCGTCCAGCACCTGGCTCAGGGCGAATTCATCCGCGAAATCGTGTTGGGAATGAAAAAGCGAAGCGGCACTCCCATCTGGTGTGCGGTCACAGCCAAGGCAGTTATGGATGAGGATCACGCCATTGAGTTCATCGATGCCGTTATCAGGGACATCTCTACAGAGATGGGCCCTTCGTATTCTCCAATGCAGACATTTGAGGCCCCGGAGTCTTCCAATAATTTCGTTTTCACCCTGGAACACGGGGGCAAAATACTTGACGTCATTCATGAAACTCCCCAAATCTATGGATATCCCCGGGAAGCGGTGATCGGAAGAAATATTGCCGAACTGCTTCATGAAAAGAGTCAAACCGTATTCCAGCAACTCGTAACCACGACCAGAACGCTTGGAAAGGCAAAATCGCTTCTGACCATCACTGATAGTTCGGGAGAGTCACACCACATTGAATGTTATTCCATTGCCACGGGCTGTGGAAAAAATGAGGCCCTCGAACTAGTAGCCAGGGATATCACCAATCTGGTAGAGGTGCAGAAAATTCAGATTGAACGTCAGAAGTTCCAAGGCGTTCTGGAAATGGCCGGCGGTGTTTCCCACCGGCTCAACCAGCCTTTGACAGTGATCAATCACCTCCTGCGGGAGGTTCTCTCCGAACTGGACGAAACCAGCCCTTCACATGCAAAGCTGGTCGGTTTGGAGGATCACGTGAAGATCTTGAACGAGATCATCAAGAAGATCGGAAACATCAAGAAATATGCCCCCATGAGCTATGTGGGAGGCATCAGGATCGTGGACATTGACAAGTCCTCCAGTTCCTGACGGGAGCGTTGACGCATGATCAGGAAAATATTGCTTGTTGACGATGACAAGGCTCTCCGGGAGACCTTTAAAAAAGGGCTTGAGGCCTATAGCGAAACACTCGCCATCGAACTCGCCGACGATGGGCAGGATGCCATTGAAAAGTTGAAGTCCCAGGACATCTTCCTGCTCATTACCGACCTGAAAATGCCGAAAGTGGATGGGTTTGGAGTGCTTTCCCATGTCATGGAGCACTATCCCGAGATTCCGGTGATCGTGGTGACCGGGTACGGGACGCCGCAAATGAAAAAAATGGCCCAGAAGGGCGGCGCTGTCGGCTACATTGAAAAGCCGTTCATGATCGAAGACCTTGCCCAGGCTGCCCTGACCCAGCTCCGGAAGGTCTCCGAGGGGGGCACGCTGCACCACGTCTCCTCCGGGATGTTTCTTCAGCTCATCGAAATGGAGGAAAAGACCTGCACCATCCGTGTGGAAGACAAGGAAACCGGGCGCTTCGGGGTCCTCTACTTCCGGGATGGGCGACTTCTCGATGCCAAAGTGGATACCCTGCGCGCAGAAGAGGCAGCCTACACGCTGTTTGCCTGGGACGATGTCAGCATCTCGATTCAAAACGCCTGCTCGCTCACAGAAGGCCCCATCAACAGCGACATCCAGACCATCCTCATGGAGGCCATGCGCAGAAAGGACGAGGCAAATGACCATTCTGCGGCGGAAGAGACCGAGAGTATGGACTCCATCGTTGCAGAAGACGTCACAGACGAAGACATCTCCATGGTGGATTACATCAGGATCAAACTGCGTTCCGATCTGGGCGACAAGAGCGGACTCAATGACGTGTACGTGGACACGGCATGGAACAATCACCTGAAGCGATTTCAGGCTCTGGGCAATCTCTTCGGGGCGGGCGGTCTGAAGCTCTGCTACGTGGACCGTGGTGAACTAGGCGATCTTGTCCTGCTTCCGGGCAAGGAAAACATCACTGTCTCGCTGAAAGCAAGATTTCCCAGGGACAAGATCATCAAACTTCTGGGCTAATGGATTGAATCATGGAATCAATTTTTGCCGACATTCTGGGTATCGACTCGGTCGAGGGTCTTCTGTTCATTTCAATGGATGGCAAAGTTCTGTTCAAATCTCATGGCGAAACAGTAAAAAAGGACCCTGAAGCCATCAACTGGGTTCCCTTTATCCAGTCCATCGGCCAGATCAAGGAAGCAGACCTGCTCTTTCAAAAATCCCGGATTTACATCCGGCAGGCATACGGGGGTTCCATCATCGTGATCATGGCCAACGACGTCCAGGCCACGATGGTCAGACTGAACTGCGATCTCGCCATGCCCGCCCTGAAAAAGCACCTGAATCAAAAAGAGAAGCCCGGCTCTACACTCAGCAGACTGTTCAGGCGCTGACCCCTGCCGTGCACCTTGTTGCACTTTCTCCTCTTTGTGGGCA
>JBKHAV010000141.1:0-5509 GCA_046542715.1 Desulfovibrionales bacterium | reverse complement strand
CTTCGTGCCCAATCCTGCAAAGGCATGGATTACCCGGTCAAGCCGGGTAATGACACAGCAGTAATGTCGTCATCCTGGACTCGATCCGGGATCCAGGCATTTTGCCGCACTCCCTCTGATCCCGGCTCAAGGGCCGGGATGACGGAAAGAGGGAAGGTGCTTCGGTCAATATCTCTTTGATCCAACTTCACACTTTCTGCCTGCTTGCTGCTCGCTGCTCGCTGCTTGCTCATTCCTGCTTGCTCTTCAATTCATTCGACATCCCCATCCGCTTTCCTGTACACAATACAAAAACAAGGAGCGGGCAGCGTGAAATTCAAGGTGTTTCTTCAGGCCAGGAAGGTCTTTTCCGGTTCAAATGTGGAACGGACAAAAGATGCGGAGCAGATGTTCTCCTATGATATCGAGGCTCCTGACGGCCAGGATGCTGTGGAACAGGCCAAGCAGAAGTTCCACCTGGAGCACGGCCTCGAGGGCTGGGAGATCGAAGGCGCCGGCACCATCACCCTCTGATACCGACCATGCAGGAAAACCTTTTTATCGCGTTCGGCCTGACGCTGTTTGCCGGGTTGGCCACAGGCATCGGCAGCGGCCTGGCGTTCTTCAGCAGCAGAACCAACACGAAATTTCTCTCTGTGGCCCTGGGGTTTTCAGCCGGGGTCATGATCTACGTCTCTTTTGTGGAGATCTTCTTCAAGGCCAAGGATTCCCTTACCGCCGAACTCGGCATCGGCCCTGGCACGTGGCTCACCGTCGGCTCCTTCTTCGGCGGAATCCTGTTCATCGCCCTGATCGACAAGCTGGTGCCCTCCTATGAAAACCCGCATGAGGTCCACAAGATCGAGGATATGCAGCAGCCCGGGACCCCGGAACAATACCAGAAGCTCAAACGCATGGGGCTGTTCACTGCCCTGGCCATCGCCATCCACAATTTCCCGGAAGGGCTGGCCACCTTCACCGCCACCCTCAAGGATCCGACACTCGGGCTGCCCATTGCCGTAGCCATCGCCATCCACAACATCCCCGAAGGGATCGCCGTGAGCGTGCCCATCTATTTCGCCACCGGTTCCAAGAAAAAAGCGTTTTTCTTCTCCTTTCTTTCAGGGCTGTCCGAACCTGTGGGGGCACTGGTGGGCTACTTCCTCCTGCTCTGGTTCTTCAACGACCTCATTTTCGGGGTGCTTTTCGCTGCCGTGGCCGGCATTATGGTCTTCATCTCTTTGGACGAACTCCTTCCCGCGGCTGAAGAATACGGCGAACACCACCTCTCCATCTACGGCCTTCTCGCCGGAATGGCCCTCATGGCCCTGAGCCTGCTCATGTTTCTCTGATCCCGGGGTTGCCTGCAGCAGCCCACTTTCAAATCGAGCTGGAAAAGATCGCTTGGATTCGTCATAGTTGCCGGTAACTGATCAAAGGCAACCGCAACATGGAGATGGATATGGACATCAAGCGGCTCGAGTCCCTGGCTCGGCTCCTCCGGTATTACATTCTCGTTTCGACAACCCGGGCGGGGTCGGGGCATCCCTCGTCTTCGCTTTCCGCAGTGGAACTCATGACCGGGCTCTTCTTCGGCGGGATGTTCCGGTTCAAGGCGAACGACCCGGATTTCCCCAACAATGACCGGCTGGTTTTCTCCAAAGGTCACGCCTCACCCCTGTTCTACGCCTTATGGGTTGCGGCCGGACATGTCTCCGAGGAGGAGCTCGTGGCCATGCGCACCTTCGGCTCCCCCCTTGAAGGGCATCCCACAAAAGCGTTCCCCTATACCGAGGCGGCTACGGGTTCCCTCGGGCAGGGCCTTTCCATCGGCGTGGGCATGGCCATGAACGCGAAGTACCTGGACAAGCTCCCTTACAGAACCTTCGTCCTGCTGGGTGACAGTGAAATGGCCGAAGGCTCCCAGTGGGAAGCCGTTCAGCTTGCCGCTCACTACCGGCTGGACAACCTTGTCGGCATTCTCGACGTGAACCGCCTGGGACAGCGGGGCGAAACCATGTACGGCCACGACCTGGACGCCTATGCGGCCCGCATCAGGGCATTTGGGTGGGAGACCATTCAGGTGGACGGCCATTGTCTGCCCGAGATCATGGAAGGGTACCGGAAAGCCTCGGAGATTCGGGACCGTCCGGTCATGATCATTGCCAGGACCATGAAGGGAAAGGGAGTTTCCTCGATTGAAGACAAAAACGGCTGGCACGGCAAACCGCTGGATGAAACCATGCTGCAGAAAGGGCTGGACGAACTCGGGAACGTGGACATGACCCTGCGCATGGAGCCGGCCGGCCCGGAAGAGCTTCTGCCACCCGCCCTTCCCGTAGAACAGATCGATCCGCCGCAATACGAACCCGGCGCCAAAATCCCTACCCGAAAAGCCTATGGAAACGGGCTGGTCAGAATATTTCCCAGGTTTCCGCAGATGGTCGTTCTCGACGCCGAGGTCAGCAATTCCACCTATTCAGAACTGTTCAAGGAGAAACACCCGGAACGGTTCTTTGAAATGTTCGTGGCCGAACAGAACATGGTGGGCACAGCCCTGGGGTTTTCCAATCGCGACAAGATCCCCTTTGTCTCCACCTTTGCCGCCTTTCTCACCCGGGCTTTCGACCAGATCCGCATGAGCCGGTATTCCGGGGCGAACATCAAGTTCTGCGGCTCCCACGCCGGGGTTTCCATCGGTGAAGACGGATCGTCTCAAATGGGGCTCGAGGATCTGGCCATGTTCCGGACGATCCTCGGCAGTGTTGTCCTCTACCCTTCGGATGCGGTTTCTACGGAACGTCTCATGGAAGAGGCCGCCGCGTATGAAGGCATTGTCTACCTGCGGACGACCAGGGGGGGAACACCGCTGCTCTATTCCCCGGAAGAACGATTTGTCATCGGCGGAAGCAAGGTGCTCCGGCGAAGCAGCAAGGACGTAGCCACCGTGATTGCCGCCGGGATAACCCTGCACGAAGCCCTGGCCGCCCAGGAACAACTCGAAAGAGAGGGTGTCATGGTCCGGGTCATCGATCTCTATTCGATCAAGCCCCTGGATCTTCCCACCCTCAGGGAAGCGGCCAGGCAAACCCGGGCCATTGTCACCGTGGAAGACCACTTCCAGGAGGGCGGCATCGGCGAAGCCGTTGCCCTGGCCCTGACCGGCACCGGTGTTCCCGTCCACAGCCTGGCTGTCCGGAAGATGCCCAGAAGCGGCAAACCCAACGAACTTCTCCATTTCGAAGACATTTCCAAAGACGCCATCATCAACACGATCCGGGAGGTAGCATGAGGCCTGATGCCCTGAAGACACGCATTTTTCTGGACGGCGGAGATCCCGATGAAACCAGGGAGATCCTGAATCTGCTCGGATTTCTCGACGGACAGACCACCAATCCGACCCTTATCTCCCGTCACCCCAAGGCGAAGACCAGACTCGAACAAGGCAAAAAGTTCCAGGAAGAGGAACTGCTCGATTTTTACCGGGAGGTGGTCCAGGAACTCTCCTCGATGATCCCGGACGGATCCATCTCCGTTGAAGTCTATGCAGATCCCTTGACAAAAGCTGAAGCCATGCTCGTCATGGGAGAGGAGATGTTCTCCTGGATTCCCAATGCCCATGTGAAATTCCCTTCCTCCCATGAGGGGTTCCACGCTGCGGAACAGGCCGTAAAACGTGGCCTGCGGGTCAATATGACCCTGTGCTTCCGACAGGAACAGGCCGCAGCGACCTATGCCGCAACCAGGGGCGCCGGACCAGAGGACGTGTTCGTGTCTCCCTTCATCGGCAGGCTGGACGACCGGGGCCAAAACGGCATGGATCTCATTGCCAATAGCATCCGGATGTTTCAAGAGGACGGCGACGGCCATGTGAAAGTCCTCACGGCCAGCGTGCGCACCTATGAACATCTGTTCTACGCTCTCAAACTCGGTTCCGACATCATCACCGCACCCTATGCGCTGCTCAAAAAATGGGGCGAGGAAGGCATGCCCATGCCGGGAGAGGACTTCCGCTACGAGGCACAAGGGCTGGATCCCATTGCCTACAAGGATCTTGCGCTGAACAGCCGGTGGCAGGAGTTCAACATCCATCACGACCTCACCACCCAGGGCATGGAAAAATTCTCCGCCGACTGGAACAGCCTCATCCAGGAAGAAAAATGAACCGGTCCATCAAGACCCGGATATAGGCAAAGACAAATGCCGCTTCACAAGCATTACGATACTGTGCGGAGGATGGTGGACAGGCGGTTTCTCCACTATCGGAGGCGCAGCGTCCAAGAGGGGTTGGATATCGAGCGCATCGAACTCTGGCATGATCTGCTCGAGGCCGCTCTCGAAGCAGACAAAAAAGCAAAAGTGTCTCCTGACAGTGCTGTTTGGAAATCGATCATTCTGGAAGAGCTCGAATCGCGATATCAGCGTCTGCACCCCGGGCGGAAATGATTTCCGGTTTCAAACGAGGGAAGCGCATGCTATCATGAGAGACTTTCTGTTTTGGAGGGAACATGCGGCGCTGTATCTGGCTTGTCGTTTTATTGCTCTGCTCTCCGGCATTCGGTGGGAGCCACGATAACGGCAGTGCACAGGATTTGAAAATGCCCACCCAGTGGTACTGTCCCTGGTGTGCGGAAGAAGCCCCGCAGACCGACCCCTGGCGATCCCCTTCCCTGCCCTCGGTCGGCAGCTGGCAGACCAGAAAAGGGCCCACCGGCGGCCCCGGTATCCAGCACAGGGTCCCTGGTGAATCTGACTTGCGGTGGCAGGAACGGTTCTATGGCCCAGGCAGGGATCTCGACCCGCTGAGTACCGAGGAGGTTCGTGAACTCCTGGAGCAGTATGCCGTAAAGGATTCGAACCTCTCCATCGCCACGATCCAGGAAAACGAGGGGCTCTACGAAGCCGTCATCCTAACCCCTGACGGCAACAGAGCCGGAATGGTCCAGGTGGACAGGTCCTCAGGATGGATGAGGCAGGTGGAGTAATGAAGGATGGAGGCTATGCGAATAGGGAAATTTGCGAATTGCGAATTAGCGAATTGGAAATTAGCGAATTGTAAGGCAGGGATTCCTCTTTTCTGTCATGCCACGGCTTGACCGGGGCATCCAGGTTCTCCCGGTCACTCGCAAAACCTGGATCACCTGGGCAAGCCGTGTGGTGACGGGGGGAGAAAGCGCCTATTCTCAGTAGTCAGCCGAACAACCGCGTTCCGCCCAGATCCTCGGCTTTCATTTCTTGTCATACCCCGACTTGATCGGGGTATCCATCTTCGTGCCCAATCCTGCAAAGGCATGGATTACCCGGTCAAGCCGGGTAATGACAGGAAGAAAATTCTTGTCATACCCCGACTTGATCGGGGTATCCAGGTTCATTCCCAACCCTGCAAAATGCATGGATCACCCGGGAGTGCCGTATCCCGCCTTGCTTTGCTCTTCCCTCTGTGCCCTCTGTGCCTCTGGGGTGAATTTTTTTCCTGCTTGCCGCTTGCCGCTCTCAATGCGTCTTGAAGCTTCGCTCTTTGAACCACCAG
>JBKHAV010000024.1:0-27145 GCA_046542715.1 Desulfovibrionales bacterium | reverse complement strand
CATTGCATCGCTCACCTGATTAGGATACCGATGGAACCCAGGGGAGGAAGAGCCCATGCGGTCTTCATTGGTTTTGTTTCTTTTTCTCGCCATCCTTTCAGGATGTTCCGAGCAGCAATCCCGTCCGGAAAGTGAACAGGCTGCTCCGGCCTACGGCGGGACATACGTCATTCCGCTGTTGCACAACCCCTCTTCCCTCGATCCCGCCCTGGCCCAGGACGAGTACGGCGTGACAATCATCCAGCAGCTCTTCAACGGTCTGGTGAAATTCGGGCCGCACCTCCTGGTGGTGCCCGACCTGGCCGAGACATGGCAGGTCGAGGAAAACGGCCGCGCTTATCTATTCTCTCTGCGAAACGATGTTCTTTTTCACGACAACACTCCTGTCACCGCTTCAGACGTTGCCTTTTCGCTCAAACGACTGCTGCGCACCAAGCCCGCACCGGTGACACTTTCTCACCTGCTCAAAATCGTCGGCGCCGAGGAGTATCAGAAGGGAGTTACCGATACGGTGGAGGGCATTGAGATTGTGGATGCGCACACGATCCGCATCCTGCTGACCGAACCGCACACTCCTTTTCTTACGGCTCTTGGCATGTATCAAGCCAAGATCGTCCCGGAACACGTTGTCAGCGCGATGGGGCCGGCGTTCGGTTCAGCCCCTGTGGGCAGCGGCCCCTTTGCGTTCAGCTCCTGGCAGCCCAACTCCCGCATTGTCCTTGAACATTCCCCAGGCTACTTCGAGGGCCGCCCCTATCTGGATCGTCTCCACTACGAGATCTATCCCGGAGGGGACACCGATGTGGTGATGGAACATTTCCTGGCGCAGAAGATTCACGAAATGCCCGGCTACGGGGGGCTTCGCACCCGGCTGGAAGAGGTGCCCCACAAATGGCTGCATCGCCCATCCCTCAGCCTGCTCTTCTACGGCCTTCGGACCGACCGCCCCCCTCTGGACAATCCGTACCTCAGAAAAGCGCTGTCCGCGGCCCTTGCGCGACACGACCTGGTCCGGGAGGTATACGACGGCACGTTTGACACGGCCCACACCATCCTCCCTCCCGGCATGCCCGGTTACACCCCCCCGGAAGCCCCGCTGGGAGGTTCTCTCGAGGAGGCTCGACAATTCATGGAACTGGCCCGGCAAAGCGGGGTGTCGGAAATTCCTCCCCTGGAAATCGTCTCTGCGAGCCGGTCGGAACTGGCCCAGGCTGAGATCGCCTTCATCAGCAGGGCCTGGGAACCTCTGGGCATTACCGTCGTGCCGAAGTTCATCCCGGACTGGACCGAGTTCAAGGACTATATCAATTCCCCCGAGGCCATGATCTTTAGGTATGTATGGTTCGCCGACATGCCCGATCCGGATAATTTCCTCTCCCCCCTGATCGCTTCCGACGGGCCGGCCAATTTCACAGACTATGAAGACAGGTCCCTCGATGCCATGCTCCAGCAGGCACAGACCCTTACAGATCCGGTCAAGCGGGCGGAGATGTATCAGAAGATCGAAAAACGCGTCCTGCAGGACATGCCGCTCATCCCCCTGTTTTATCTCAGTGTGGACCGCATTTATCAGCCTGAGGTCCAAAATGTGCATCTCAATGCCCTGGGATTTCAGACGACCCGCTACTACAGAGTCTGGCTCGAACAGGATATGCAGTAGGGCGGTTTCTTCGAATTGCAACTCACAGCCGCTATGACCTCACCTGGAGCAACGTCGCGTTTCATCCCCCTGCGCCTGCGCCTGACAGCCATCATCTGTCTTCTGCTCCTGGCTTTCCTGGCGGTCCTCGCCCTGCTTTTGAGCAGGTTTCAAAGCCAGACCATCCGCGAGCAACTCGAACTACGCGGGCTGTCCATCGCCCGGAGTCTGGCAGCAACCTCGATTTCCGACCTGGTCACCTACAACTATGTGGCCCTGGAGCAGGCCGCCAACCAGGCGGCTCGGGACACTGGCATCGTTTACGTGATCATCCACGACAAGGAGGGAAGAGTCGCAGGAATCAGCGGCCGTCCTGAACTTCAAAACACAGCCCTTCAGGATGCCCTGACAGAGGCGGCCCTTGAGGCTGACACCCCGCGCATCCAAACAACCCACGAGGCAAGCGACCGTGTCCCGGCTCTGGATATTGCACTCCCGGTGACGATTGCCGAGTCCGGGGGGAGATGGGGCACCATTCGAGTGGGCATGTCGCTGCTGCCCATGTACCAGCAAATTCGCCAGATTCACTCCATTATCGCCATTGTCGGCGTGATTGCCCTGATTCTGGGGACCATCGCCTCCTTTATCCTGGCCCGGCGGATCACCTCACCACTGAGCAGCCTGGCCGCCGCCTCCAGAAAGGCCGCCCAGGGAGATCTGAACCAGGACATCAGTATCCACACCCGGGACGAAGTCGAGATCCTGGCATCGAACTTTTCTCACATGATCCGTGAACTTCTAGCCCATCGACAGCAATTGGAACATCAACTCGAGGAGATCTCCAGGCTGCAGCGATATCGAGAAAAGCTCATGACCACCATGGCCGACGGCCTGCTGTCGGTGGACGTGCAGGGCACCATCATGACCGTCAACCCGGAAGCCGTGAAGATTCTGGGCATCGACTCACAGGTCCGCCGCATCTTCGAACTTCCCCCAGAATGTGCCGGCCTGGTGACGCACATCCGGGCCATTCTCGAAAACCCTCTGCCCCGGACCTCCAGGGAAATCGTTCTCAAGCGAGATGAGGAAAGTGCTTTCATCCTGACAAGCTCCAGCATCCTTTCCGATCAGAACGGAAACCTTCAGGAGATTATTCTCACCCTGCATGATGTCACCGGGCTGAAACTTCTGGAGGCCAAAGTCAGGCAGGCCGAACGGCTCGCAGCCCTGGGCACGCTGGCTGCCGGGCTGGCCCATGAAATCAGAAACCCGCTGTCCGCCATCAAGACCTTTGTCCAGCTCCTGCCCCGGAAGGTGGAACGCCCGGACTTTCTTCAGAAATTCCAGCGAACCGTGCCCAGGGAGATCACCCGCATCAATGATCTGGTGGAAAACCTTCTTGAACTGGCCCGGGTGCCGAAATACGCATTCAAGCACATCTCCCTTGCAGACCTCATCCAACGAGTGGTCGATCTCATCGAGGAAGAGTTCACCAGGACCGGCATCAGGGTGCAGGTCCGTATCCCTGAAGCGTTGCCCCCGATCTGGGCCGACCCTGATCAATTGATCAAGGCGTTTCAAAACCTGGCGGTGAATGCGCAGCACGCCATGTCCGGGGGAGGGCGGCTTGAAATCGAGGCATACACGGGGAAAAGTGGTGAAGGGGATCTGGTGGAAGGCGGAGACCAGGACTGGGTTTCGGTCGTTTTTCAGGATACAGGAACCGGAATCAGGGAAAACCTGCGCAAGAACATCTTCAACCCGTTTTTCACGACCAAGGACAAGGGAACCGGGCTGGGGCTGGCTATCACCCACAAGGTGGTTACTGAACACGGGGGGCAGATCGAACTGGTGGAGGGGACCGGGGGTGCCCGCTTCGTCATCCTGCTGCCGACTTCAAAAAACCGGCCGGAATCGGATCAGGAATGAACCGGATCACCGGTTCTGGTGTTCCGTACCGATGTGCAGCGATTTCATCTTGTTCAGCAGGGTGTTTCGGTGCACTTTCAGCTGCCTGGCCGCATCCGCCTGATTCCAGTTGCAGCTGCGCAGGGTCCGGAGAATGTAGTGGCGCTCGAAATTGTTCCTGGCATCGAGAAGGCCCTTTTCCAGGGATTGCTGCTGCGAGCACCGGAGCGTGTCATGGAAGAGCAGATCCAGAGGCAGGTCTTTTTCCTCGATCCTGGTGCCGTCCGTCCCCAGGACCACCATCCTTTCGATAAAGTTCTCCAGTTCCCGCACATTCCCGGGCCATGGGTAGTGCTCCAGGACCTGCAGAGCCTCGGACGCGAGTCCCAGAATATTTCTGTTCAGCTGCCGGTTGAACTTTTCCAGGAAATGCTGCGCCAGCAGCGGGACATCGCCACAACGTCTGCGCAGCGGGGGAAGCTCGATGGGGATGACGTTCAGCCGAAAAAAAAGATCCTCCCGAAAGCTCCCCTCCCGGACCATATCCTCCAACCGGGTATTGGTGGCGGCGATCACCCGCACATCCACCTTGATGGTCCGGTTGCTGCCGACTCTGGTGATCTCCCGCTCCTGAAGAAATCTGAGCAGCTGGGCCTGGAGCTCAGGTTTGAGCGAGGCGATTTCATCCAAAAACACCGTGCCCTCATGGGCGTACTCGAACTTCCCGATGGTCCGCTTGACCGCCCCGGTAAAGGCTCCGCGCTCATACCCGAACAGTTCGCTCTCGATGAGTTCGGAGGGAATGGAGGCGCAGTTTATGGCTACGAATGGTTTTTGGGCTCGCTGGCTCTTGTTGTGGACGGCCCGGGCAACAAGTTCTTTGCCGGTGCCGCTTTCACCGGTGATCAGCACGCTGCTCGTGGTCCCCGCCACCTTGTCCAGGACGTTCAGGGCATTTTTCATGCTTTCGGCCTGGGTGATGATCTCGACCCCACCCATCTTGGCGACCTCGGACCGGAGATAAGAGAGTTCCTTTTCCATGGCCCGCTTCTCAAGGATTCTGACTACGATATTTGAAATTGCATCCGGGTCAAACGGTTTGGTGACGTAATCGTACGCCCCGGATTTGATGGCATCGATCGCCTGTCGCGCTTTGTCCGTGGCCGACACCATGACTACGTCGAGCTGCCGGTCAAATTGTTTGATCCGCCTCAGGACTTCGATCCCGTCGATCCCCGGCATGACGAGATCGAGAAGGACCAGATCGTACACAGCGTTTTCGAGTTTTTGCAAACCTTCCCGACCGCTTGTGGCGGTCTCCACTTCATAATCGTCCTCCAAAATGGCCTCCAGGGATTCCCTGATGGCCTGGTCGTCATCTACAATCAAAATACGGGCGTTTTTTTTCGGCTGTTCAATCATGTTCTTCCGGTTGGTTGCAGATACGGGATTTGTGTCCGCCATTTCTTGACGTTTTTCCTGCAAAGCCGCAAGTCCTGCAGCGTAGTCCACCCGGTTTTTCACTGCCCGGATGTCGCACGCGACAGCATGGGGAGGCTGTATCGGGCACAGGAAGTTGCCTGCGGTGCCGCCTTCACTTTCCCGGTCGATTGACACATTCGGACGCCGTCCCCATACTCCCGGGACGGAGACACTATGGAATACATCGGCCGCATAATCCGTCCGCCAAGCGAGGCGGACTCCATCCTGCTCCAGGTCACAGTGGGCTGCTCCCACAACAAGTGCGACTTTTGCGGGGCCTACAAAGACAAGCGGTTCGCCATCAAAACGGACGAGCAGATTTTGCAGGACATCGTTTTTGCCCGGGAGCATTGCCGTCGGCAGCGTCGGGTCTTTCTCTGCGATGGAGACGGACTGATTATCCCTCAGAAGCGGCTTTTGTTCATTCTGGACGCCATCAGACAGGAACTGCCCTGGGTGACCAGGATCGGGACCTACGGCAATGCCAAGGCCGTCCAGCGCAAGACCCCTGAAGAACTTCGCGAACTTCGAGAGCATGGCCTGGGAATCGTGTATATGGGGCTTGAGTCCGGGGATGACGAAATCCTGGCCCGGATGCACAAATGGGGCGCTTCCCGGGATATGATCAGAGAAGCCGAAAAGCTGCGCCAAGCCGGAATCAAGCTCAATGTGACCGTACTTCTCGGTTTGGGCGGGATCAGAGAGTCCCAGCGGCACGCCCGGAACACTGGCCGGGTCCTGTCCGCCATCGACCCGGAACAGGCAGCCGCCCTGACCCTGATGCTCATCCCGGGCACCCCCCTGCACGGTGCATGGGAGCAGGGGAACTTTCAACTGCCCGACTCCATGACCATCTTGCGCGAACTCAGGACCATGCTGGAGCACACCACCCTTTCCAGAGGGCTCTTCCTCTCCAATCACGCCTCAAACTATCTGCCCCTGAAAATCCGCCTGCCCCGGGACAAGGCGGCTGCTTTGGAGCGCATCGATCAGGCTCTGGCCGGGAAGCTCTTCCTCACACCGGAAACCTCCCGCAGACTGTAAATCCCTACAGATTCCCGAAGCTGCAGGTTCACCGCCGAATTTCAAAGGGGGAGGGCTGAAAGGAGGGAAGGAGGCCGGCCAAGGCCGGCCTCACCAACGGCTGCTATCGGAAAATGATCTGGGAGCGTTCCGGGCCCACTGAAACCATCCCCACCTTGACCCCGAGAAGCTCTTCGATGCGCAGTATATAGTGTTTGGTCGGCTCGGGCAGGTCCTCCCAGGTCCGGGCTGCGCTGATATCCTCTTTCCACCCGGGTATGGATTCGTACACCGGTGTCACATGGGCCAGCCCGTTCTGCTCCTGGGGGGGATGGGCGATGACCTCACCCCGGTAGTGGTAGGCTGTGCAGATTTTCAGTTCCTCGAGGCCGCCCAGCACGTCCAGTTTGGTCAGGGCGATTTCCGTGGGACCGTTCAGCCGGACAGACTCCCTGAGCACGGCGACATCGAGCCAGCCGCACCGGCGCTTCCTTCCGGTGGTGGCCCCGAACTCCGCACCATTGACCTGCATGTGCTCACCGCACGCGTCAAAGAGTTCCGTGGGAAAAGGGCCTGCCCCCACTCTGGTGGTGTACGCCTTGACCACCGGAATGATGCGGTGCAGCAGCCCGGAGGAACACCCGCTTCCAGCTGCCGCATTGCCTGACACGGTATTGGAGGAGGTCACAAAAGGATAGGTCCCGTGGTCGATATCCAGGTGGGTGCCCTGGGCTCCTTCGAACAGAACCATCTTTCCGGATTTTGCCGTATTTTCAAGCACGGTGGAAACATCGCCGATGTACGGGGCGACCCGGTCGGCCCATGGCAGAAGTTCGGAAAAGACTGTTTCCGGATCAAGGGGGTCGATCCCGTAGAGGTGCTCGAACAAGGCGTTCTTCTCCACCAGGGCTTTGGCGATCTTGTCTTTGAGCAGTTTCCGGTCAAGAAGGTCCGCCGCCCTGATGCCGACCCGGGAAGCCTTGTCCTCGTAACAGGGGCCGATGCCGCGGCCTGTGGTTCCGATCTTGTCCTTGCCGGACTTTGCCTGCTCCCGGACGCCGTCAAGAACCTTGTGAAACGCCATGATCAGGTGCGCTTTCTTGCTCACCATCAGCCGATCCGGACCCACTGAGACGCCGTGGCGGGCGAGCTTGTCGATCTCTTCGCAAAAGACCTGCGGGTCGAGAACCACGCCGTTGCCGATCAGACAGGTTTTGCCTTCGTGCAAAATGCCGGAGGGAATCAGATGCAGGATGATCTTTTCCTCGCCCACGACCAGCGTATGTCCGGCATTGTTGCCACCCTGGAAGCGAACGATGCAGTCGGCATTTTCCGCCAGCAGATCGACAATTTTTCCCTTGCCTTCGTCACCCCATTGCCCACCCATCACGACCACGTTCGCCATCACGACTCCTTATCGCAGAAGAAAAATCGGGGCCCGCATCCGTGCGGGAACCGGCTTGATAGTTATGTTCCAAAAGGAATCCTCCGTAAAGGAGGGGGAACACAAAGTCAATTGAGCTTTCACATGAAAAACGGTACGGTCCCTTCCCTTTGTCCTTTGCCATCCGCGGCCGTGCAGAGCAAGCGGAGGCAAACCACGCTTTCGGTCATTTTTTCAGACTGGTACGCATTTTGGAAGCACCAGGGAGTCGTGCCTCTGCTGATTGAACCGCCATCACTTTCAAGGAAACACCCTTTTGACGACAGACCTGCCATATATCCATCGGGAGGTGGAGCCGTTTTATTTCCCGGTCCTCTTCCTGCTGACACTCCTCCAGGTGATGCTTGTAGGCTCCCTGTTCGTGACACAACCCGAGGAAGAACCCTCTTTTGACGGGATACTCACCATTGCGGCGCCATCCCTCGAGCGGACTACCAGCCGAATAACCCCCTACGGCAAGGGATTCGAGCGGGAGTTGGGGGATATGCTCTCCAGCCGCACCGGCATCACGGTCCAGTGGATCGAGGTGGACGACTGGCAGCAGGCCTGGACCCTTTTTGCATCGGGCCGGGCCGACGCCCTGGTGGCCCCCGGGTATGTGCCGCATGAGGACCAGATCGAGGAATCCATGCGGGCCGGGCCGGCCTATTTCGAATATCCGCCGCTCATTCTCCATTACAAGTGGAGCTTGAGCCCGAACGAGCCTCGAAATCTCTGCGAAGCCTACCTGTCGATTACCGACAATCCCGCCCTGGACGCGGTTTTGAACGCGAGGCTCGAGGAACTCGTCTGCCCCTTTGTTCCTCCCCCGGTCCAGGAGGAGACCAGGCTCATCCCCCTGCTCGAAAATCTGGAGGATAACCGGTACCGGTTCACCCTGGCTGAAGGGGGCAGGTTTCAGGTCCTGGAACCCTTCTATCCCGGCCTGCGCAAGAAGCCCGTTCCCGGCCGGCACATTCCCCATCGCTGGTACTGGAACACGGGCGACAGCCGGATGGACCGGATTCTCTCCGAATTTTGGGAGACCATCCCCGACGATCCGGTCTTCGAGAATCTGAAAGAACGCTATTTCGGGTTTTTCCCCGCAAAGGCCGATTACTACGACATCGAACATTTTTATTCTGTGCTCCGAAACCAGCTTCCCCAATACGTTCCCTTCATAAAAGAGGCGGCACAGTCCTACGGAATCGATCCCCTGCTGATCGTCGCGCTCATCTACCAGGAGTCCCGGTTCGACCCTGCGGCAAAGAGCTGGACAGGAGTCAGAGGGTTGGCCCAGTTGACGCTGCCTACGGCCGAGGAAATGGAGGTCAAGGACAGGCTGGACCCAAAATCCTCCATCATGGGCGGGGCGAGATACCTGCGCTCCATGTGGGAGCGGCTGGACGACCTGCCGCTCAGCCCCTGGGACCGCTGGTTCGTGGCCCTCTCAGCCTACAACCAGGGCATGGGGCATACCCGGGATGCCATACGCCTGGCCCTGAAACTGGAACGAAACGGCAATCGCTGGGGAGAACTCAAGACGGTGTATCCGCTGCTCAGTTACCGGAAATATTTTTCCGAGACGCAGCACGGATACTGCCGCGGGTACGAAGCGGTGAGCTTTGTGGAATCCATACGCTTTTACTATTACGTGTTACACGGGATTGTCGCCCTCCCGAGGCCGGAAGCGAAGCACCTTGCCCCGCTCCTTGAGGCCGTTCCCGCTGTCTGGCCCTGAGCACCCCCCGGTGTTGCACCCCTCGCAGGGCTGATCTTGCTGCGCGCCGGCCATGCCTGCCCAGTGATGGTTGAAGAGCTGATTCTTCCAGCGCACGGACTGGATCATGCTCAAGATGAGCACTGCTTCCTGCCATTGTCTGGAAGGTTGAAAATCCCGGACAATTCCTTGATATTTGTCCCACAAGGCCATAAGGGAGGCCTCATCAAAGCCGTCAAGCTGCCTGGCCAGTTTCAAGAGCGCTTTTTCCACTGATGTTTCCTCTTTATGATCCCGACCAATGCAAACCGGCGTCCTGCCGGTTCCAGGCCGAGTCCACGGACGTGAAGGTGAACGAGCAAGCCAAACGGAGAGCCCATCATGAGCGAATTGAAAAAAATGTATACCACCGTGTCGGATGACCCCTTTCCGCGGGAGATGTCCCTTCGCCTCGACGGTCAGGAACTCGTGTTTAAAAAACGTACCTGGCAATTGCAAGGGCAGGAAAAAGGGCTGCGCTACGGAGAAAATCCGGATCAGCCCGCAGCGCTCTATGAACTCGCCTCCGGAAGCCTGGAACTCGAGGGCGTCCGCTTTCGCTCCCCGGGGCAGGGAATCGTCTCGGCCATGTCCGAAACCAATATGCTCCAGGCCGGCAAGCACCCCGGCAAGATCAACCTCACGGACGTAGACAACGGCATCAACATCCTGCAGTACCTCACCGCCAGACCCGCGGCCGTGATCCTCAAGCACAACAACCCCAGCGGGGCGGCCTGGTCCGACACCTCTGTGGCCGACGCCCTGCAGAAAGCCTATCTCGGGGACCGGATCGCCGCATTCGGCGGTGCGGTTGTGGTCAACCGGCCCCTGGACGAGGAGTCTGCCGAATTCATCAATTCGGTCTATTTCGAGGTGGTCGCCGCCCCGGGGTACCTGGGCCGCAGCCTGGATATCCTCAAAGGCCGCAAGAACCTGCGCATCCTCGAACTCCCTGCTCTGGCCAACCTGGACCATCTGGTCGGGACCCCCTTTCTGGAATTCAAGTCCCTGGTGGACGGCGGGGTCATCCTGCAGCTCTCGTTTCGCAACCGCATCAGGACCAGGGAGGATTTTCTTCCGGCTGAAGCGGAAAAGGACGGGACCACCTTCATCGCCCGGGGACCTGACGACAGGGAATACGACGACCTGCTCTTCGCCTGGGCCGTGGAGTCCGGCGTGACCTCCAATTCGGTGATCTTCGTGCGCAACGGCGCCACCGTGTCCATCGGCACGGGCGAACAGGACCGGGTGGGCTGCGTGCATCTGGCCATTCACAAGGCATACACCAAATACGCCGACGGTCTCGCGTTCAAGGAACTGGGAATCTCCCTGTTTCAACTCATGGAAAAGGCCCGGCAGGACCCGGAAGCGGCCAGAACGCTCGAAGATATCCAAAACCGGACCAAAGAGGCCCGGGGCGGACTTCCCGGTTCGGTCCTCGTGTCCGACGGCTTCTTCCCCTTCCGGGACGGAGTGGATCTGGCCATTGAACAGGGAGTGACCGCGATTGCCCAGCCCGGGGGATCCATCCGGGATCACGAAATCATCACCGCCCTGAACCAGGCCTCCCCCCAGGTGGCCATGGTATTCACCGGACAGCGGTCCTTCAAGCACTAGCCGCCTTCCAGACAGCCGCCCGGTCGTTTTGCGGGCGGCTGTTCTTCCGCTGGTCCGGCTTGCTCCTTTTTTCGAATCATGGGAACCTCTCCAATATGGCTTTACACACACATCCCCGCCCCGGCTCGATCATCGAGTACCTCCACAGCAACACGCCGGTCATCGCCTGGGTTCAGGACGTCCAGCCGAACAGATTGAAGGTCCTCACCGCCGGCAACCGGGAAGGAAAGCTTTCCATAAACCGGGTGTTGCCCTGGATCGGCCCCCACCACCCTGAAAGTTTCACCCGGCAGCAGATCCAGGAGACACTTCGCGCGCACCAGACAGAGCGCGCGACCATCTCCGCTGGAATCGACCCCCTGGAACTGTGGGAGCTTGCCCAGGGCGAGATGGACAGCGCCGAAGCCGAATGGTTCGCAGGCCTGCTCTGGGAAAATCCCGGGCCCGACCAGGTGGCGGCCATGGGGCATGTGCTCCTGCAGACCAAAACCCACTTCAAATTCCAGCCGCCACATTTCATCATCCACCCCAAAGAGAAGGTGGATGCCCTGCTTCACCAGATGGAAATGGAGCGCCGAACAGAGGCCTTTGTGGCCTCAGGATCGCAGCTCTTCCATGATCTTCTCGCCGGCCGGGAGAAAGAGCGCTTAAAAGCCCTGGAAATCGAGGAAAATCCCGAGATGGCCGCGGACCTGAAAGCGCTTTTGATGACCATGATCGCCGACCCCGCCGATACCGAAGCGTCGTCGCTCTTCGCCAAGATGACCAAGGGGATGCCCGAGGACCCGCACCTTCCTTTGATCCTGGCCCAGACCTGGGGCATTGTCCCGGAGCACTACAATTTCCTCCTGGACCGGGCCGGGTACGAGTGCACCGATACCTGGGCCGAGCCGCACTCCCCCCAGATCGAAACCATACTCAAAAGATTTGACCGGGACACGGCCGCACCGCGGGAATTGAACCTGGTCTCCATCGACTCCCCGACCACCCAGGACATCGATGATGCCTACGCTCTGCAGAGACGTGAGGGAGGCTACCGGCTCTTTCTGGCCCTGGCCTGTCCCGTCCTGCACTGGGATTTCGGGTCTGAGCTGGACAAGGCCGTGGAAAGCCGTGTGCAGAGCCTCTATCTTCCCGACGGGACCTGCCACATGCTCCCGGAAGCGCTGGGCACGGATCGCTACAGCCTGGTCCAGGGCGAGTCGCGGCCTGCGCTTCTCCTGACCATGGACCTGGACGAGGAAGGCCGGCTCACCCGTATTCTCCCTTCAGTGGAATGGGTCCGGATCATCCGCAATGCCACCTATGATGAAGTGGAGCAAAGCCTTGCCCATCCCGAAACGTCTCCGCACGGGCCCGGGCTGGAGCTCGCCGGAAAACTGCGAAAGCACAGAGTGGAGGGGGGCGCCGTCATCCTCGAGCAGCCGGACCCGGACATTCTCCTCACAGGCGCAGGGGCGGATACATCGGTGGAAATCAAATCCTGTCCCCCCTATCCGCGGGCGCAGCTCCTCGTGTCCGAGCTGATGATCCTGGCCAATTCCGCCATTGCCGGGTGGGCAGCCGAAGAGGGCGTACCTCTGCTGTACCGGACCCAGAACATCGCGGCGAGCAGGAAGATGAGCGGGGTGTGGACGCAACCGGAGGAGATTTTTCAGGCCATCCGGTTCCTGGCCCCCACGATCCTGGAGACCGACCCCAAACCCCACTGCAGCCTGGGGGCCCGGGCCTATGCCCCGGTGAGTTCCCCCCTGCGGCGCTATATCGACTTCATCAATGTCGCCCAGGTGGTCGCAGCCGTTCAAACCGGAACCCCCCGGTATTCCCGCGAGGAACTGGAATCCAGGTTGTCCTATCTCTCCAGCAGACTGGAAGCTGTCGGACAGGTGCAGCGGTTCAGACCGAGGTATTGGAAGCTTGTCTACTTCAAGCAGCAGGGCAAGCATCGATTCTGGCCTGCCGTGGTGGTGGATGCCGGAGGGTTTCTGGTCACGCTGTCGCTTTTTGAACAGCAGATCCTGGTCCGCGCCCCCAAGAACCTCTTTGGCAACGGCGCACAGATCGGAGAGCGATATTGCCTGACCCTGGGCAGGATCAAGCCCTTGCACAATGAGATCTCGATCATTACAGTGCGCGAAGAAAAGGAATGTGAGGAGGCGCAGTTATGGTAAATATCTTCTGGCTGGCTCTTTCCTATCTCCTGGGTTCCGTTCCCTTCGGACTGCTCGTCGCCAAAAATCTCTGCGGCAAGGATCCCAGAGATTCAGGAAGCGGCAATATCGGCGCCACCAACGTGGCCCGGCTCTGCGGCGCAAAATACGGCGGCCTGACGCTTCTTCTGGACCTGCTCAAGGGGTTTCTCCCTGTGGCCCTGGCCGCAGGGTTCAGCGACTCGACCCTGTTCTTGAGCCTCACGGGACTGGCGGCTCTGTGCGGGCACATGTACTCCGTGTTCCTGAGCGGCAAAGGCGGAAAAGGCGTGGCCACCACCATCGGCGTTTTCCTGGCCCTGGCGCCCTGGGCCCTGTTCTGGTCCCTCCTGCTCTGCGGCGTCGCCATCCAGGCTTCGGGATACGTTTCCCTGGGGTCGTTGACCCTGGTGACGGTGCTTCCGATCTTTCTCCTGTTCACCGGCAATTTCGGGTTCATTCCGGTTGGTCTGATCATTCTCGTCCTGGTGTATGCCAAACACCGGGACAACATTCTCCGCCTGGCCAGAGGGGAGGAAAAATCCTGGCGCACGCCACCCTCCCCGCAGGACCCCGCCGCGGATTCACAGTAAGCGTCTTCAGCCGAAAGCGGCTTCCGTACCGCCCTAGCCTTTTTCCCGCACCCGGAGCAGGGTGAGCCTGCTCCAGCCCACCACTTTCAATTATTCCCTCAAGTATTTTAGACGCATAGAGGCTTTTCAGAACACGCCATCTCGCCACAACCATCCCTCCTTGTGGCATCTATCTGTATTGCATCATCTTTTCACTGTTGTTTGCTCCATAGAAAGATTACTCCAACATGAAATTTCTTCCATGAACAGTAAAATAGAGCAATCTGCGTTGCACGACTCTTAAAACATGGCATAATGGCGTTGATTCTCAATGAGGGGATTCATTGGGCAGACATATAAAGCAACGATCATACTTTACTTGGAGGAATTATGAAAAAAAGGATCATTCTTGTAATTACGATGTTTTCACTCCTGCTGGCAGGAGCAGCCTGGGCACAGATGGATACGACCGAAGGCACCATGCCGGGTGAAACCCAGCAGGACATGGGAATGGAGCAGGACATGGACAAGGAGCAGGAAATGAGCCTGGAACAGGTGGACCAGGACGGTGACGGAAATGTCTCCTGGGGCGAACTCCAGCAGGAAGCCGGGGAGATGGTAAAAGAGGACAAGTTCCAGGAATTTGACAAGGACGGCGACGGCGTGCTCGGTGAGGACGAGTTCGAGGAGGCCAAGAGCTTCATCAAAGAGAAAAAAAGCGGCGAAAAAGAGACCTATTAGCATCCGGCAGGCAGGATACTGCCGCGGAAAAGAACATCAATCCCCTCGAAAAGAAAGCCCCGGTTCTGCCGGGGCTTTTCTCGTTCAACAGACTTATGGGGAGAGTCGTAAGAACACTTCAGACCGGTACCATCCTGTCTCTCCATAGACGGACTGAAAGGAGCGCACTCCGGAACCGTTCAGCCTGAAGAGAAAACCGGAAAGAATGCCCGTGGAAGAAAGGCTTGCGTTAAGCATCAGCCGGGCTTTGATGAAACCTGGTGAGCATAAGGCACCCCCTGGACAGGCCCGTACCAGATCTACTCCCCCTACCTGTCCTTCCAGTAGTTGTTGGCCGCGGCAACGGTCTGGAAGTGGACGGCCACCACGTGGGAGACGGCGATCAGGCTGTTCGGGTCGTGGGCGTAGGCGGGGCGCAGCTTTTTCAGCACGTCCTTGTCCGGCTGGGTCTCGGTGACCGCCTTGCGGGCGAGGGTGATGGCCACCTGGAAGCCTTCCTCAGGCGTTGCAGTGATCAGGCTGAGTTCGGGTTCGTCCTGGGTGGCTGTTTCCTGCTGCGCTTCGGCCAAAGGCACTGCAACCAGAAAAATGAACATGAGCGCGGTGAAAATTGTCTTGCCCATAGTTGTCCTCCTCTTCTGTTCTCGATGATATGAAAATTCCTATTCCGCCCGTAGTCAGGGAATTCAGAAGTATAGCAACTGAGGAGCTGGAGGTCACCGGCAGAGGGGATTTCTGTCAGATCTTTGCAGACGGACGGCAGACAAGCTCGGAAGGCTTGAAGGGGCAGGAAACCCGCTGTGGAAGACGAGCCGTTCAGCCCTTGGAACGGGTTTTCTCCGCCAGGGCCTTGAGCGCGGCAAAGGAGGCGTCCAGAGGAGAGTGCTCGTCCACGGACTGCTGGAGAAAGGTAAGGATGGGGGTGATGAGTTTGAGGGCCTGGTCGATTTCCGGGTTGGAGCCCTTCTGGTAGGCGCCGATGTTGACCATGTCCTCGACCCGGACATAGGTGGCCAAATTTTTGATCAGGTGCCGGCCCGCCTTTTGGGCGGCCTCGTCCGTGACGTCGGTCTTGAGTCGGCTCACGCTCTTGAGCACGTCGATGGCCGGGTAGTGCCCCTGGTCGGCGAGTTCGCGGGTAAGCACGATGTGTCCGTCCAATATGGACCGTACCGCGTCGGCCACGGGTTCGTTGAAATCGTCGCCCTCCACCAGGACCGTGTAGATGCCGGTGATACTGCCTGAGGCGCTGCGTCCCGCCCGCTCCAGGAGTTTGGGCAAGTGGGCGAAAACCGTGGGGGTGTATCCCCGGGTGGTGGGCGGTTCGCCCGCAGCCAGTCCCACTTCCCGGGCCGCCATGGCAAAGCGGGTGACCGAATCCATCATCAGGATGACGTCCTTGCCCTGATCCCGGAAGAATTCGGCCATGGCTGTTGCCGCGTAAGCCGCACGCATGCGGATCAGGGGGCTCTGATCCGAGGTGGCCACCACCAGGACGGACCGGGCCAACCCTTCGGGCCCCAACTCCTTTTCCATAAACTCCACCACCTCCCGGCCGCGTTCGCCCACCAGGGCGATGACGTTCACATCCGCGGTGGTATACCGGGCGATCATGCCCATGAGCGTCGATTTTCCAACGCCTGAACCGGACATGATCCCCACCCTCTGACCGCGGCCCAGGGTCAAGAGGCCGTTGACCGCACGCACGCCCACGTCCAGGGGGGCGTCGATGCGGGGCCGGTCCAGCGGGTTCAGCGGTTCGGCGTACAAAGGATAGTAATCCCGGGCCGCCACCGGATCCTTCCTGTCCAAAGGGGTGCCAAAGGCGTCGATTGCCCGGCCCAAAAAGCGATTGCCCACGGGAAAGGTGGGCGGAGAACTGGAATTGGTGATCAGGCTGCCGGGTTTGATGCCGCGCATTTCACTGTACGGCATGAACAGGACCGTGCCTTCCCGAAAGCCGACCACTTCAACAGGGATGGACTTGCCGCTCTTGTCTCCGGAGAGCACGTGGCAGACCGAACCCAGGGGAGCTTTGATGCCCCGGCCTTCCACCACCATGCCCACGACCTTGGTGACCTTGCCGAAGGTCTTGACCGGGCTTACGTCCCTGACCAGGCGCATGGTGCCGTCTGGATTCAAGGTCATTCCTGCTCGTCGCCAAGAGCGAGATGTTCAAGAACTTCGCGGACCGACTCCAGCCTGCCCTTTACAGAATTGTCCACCAGGCCATAGCTGCTTTCCAGGATCACCCCGCCGGGCTCCAGCCCGGGCCTGGTCTTGATTCGCCATTTTTCCAGGCTCGGAAAGTTTTCCTTGAGCGCTTTCAATAGCTCTTCCAATTGCTCGCCGTCCTGGGGGCAGACCGTCAGGGTCAGCTCGCGGTGGGAGTCGATGAGTTCGAGCCCCTCCTCCAGAAGCGCTGCCAGACAGGAGCGCCGGTCGTGATCGAGTTCCAGCCGAAGGCCTTTTTCCACGCAGACCCTGACCAGTTCCACCAGTTCGTCACGGTACTGCTCAAAGATGTTTTGCTGCTCGTCCTGGAGTGTGGAGAACATCCGGTGTGCGGTTTCGCAAAGCTGCGCATGAGAACGTGCGACCTCGCCCCGAACCTGTTCCAGACATTCCTGGTAAACCTCTTCCCGGATTCGGGCCTTGATCTCTTCGGCCTCGGCCATGGCCTTGCTGATGATCTCTCTGGCTTGCAGCCGGGCCTTGCTCCGGACACGATTGAGGAGTTCGGCCTCGGCCTCCTCGGTCCAGACCGCGATATTGCCTTCAGACAGAGACCGAGACTGCAGCCCCATGATGATCCGGCCGGTAGGGGCAGACCCGTTTTTGCCACCCCGATCAGATGAGGACATCGCCGCCTCCCTTGCCCGCGACAACGATCCGGCCCTCGTCCTCCAGCCGCCGCACGGTTTTGACGATATTGCCCTGGGCCATTTCCACATCCGAGAGGCGTACCGGCCCCATGATTTCCAGATCTTCCTTGATCATGGTCCCGGCCCGCTGCGACAAATTGCCGAAGAACTTGGCTTTGAGTTCCTCGGAGGCGCCCTTCAGAGCCAGGGTGAGTTCGTCATTGGAAATCTCCTTGAGCAGCTCGCGAATGGAGCGGTCGTCCAAGATGTTGATGTCCTCGAACACGAACATGAGCTGGCGGATATCATCGGCCAGTTGTGCGGATTCCTCCTCGATTTCGGCCAGGATCTCCTCTTCGATGGCCCGTTCCACGGCGTTGAGGATCTCGGCCACGGCCATGGCCCCGCCCACCTTTTTGCCTTCCTTGCCGCCCATGGCTATGAGCTGGGACTGCAGAACCTTGTCCACATCCATGAGCATGTCCTCTGGAACGGCTTCCAGCTTGGCCAGCCGCATGAGCACCTCGGGGCGAATGCCCACAGGAAGATTTTGCAGGAGCTGGGCTCCAAGATCCGAAGGCAGATGACCAATGACCAGAGCCAATGTCTGGGGGTGTTCATTGCGCAGGATCTGGGCCAGCAGCTTGGGACTCACGTTTTCCAGATCCTTGAACGGGGCATCCCCGCAATCCAGGTCGAGAGAATCCAGCACGTATTTGGCCGTCTCAGAGTCTAACGTGTTGGTGACGAGCTTCTTGACCTCGTCAGGACCGGCAGTGAGAAGCTGTTTGCCGTTCGAGATGGATTCGTTGAACTCCTCGAGTACCGACTCCACGATTTCCTTGGACACGGTCTCCATCTCTGCCATGGCCCTGGAAACCCTGGCGATCTCCTTGCGGCCGAGGTTCTTGAAAACTTGGCCGGCAAACTCCTCCCCCAGAGTCAGCAGGAGGACGGCGGTTTTCTGGGGTCCGTTCAGTTTCTGTCCGGCCACCTTACGCCTCCCCTTCCTTGAGCCAGTTCTTCACCTGGGCCACGGCCTGATCCAAATTTTTCTCTACCGATTCCATGGCCTGCTCCTTAAACTCTTCGAACCGGTGCGGAGAATCTTTGGCAATGTTGGTTCCTGCCTGGCCTTCTCCCAAAGCCATGCGCCGCTGTCCCTCTGGAAGGCCGGCGGAGCCGGGCCGGGCCTCTCCTTCGACCTTGGGCCGAATCAGAGCCAGCACAAGAGGGCGCACCACCAGAAGAAGGAAAAGCAGGACGAGCAGAGTATTCAATACCGGCCGAGCGAACATCCGGGCATAATGCATGACGGTGTCCATGGTTTCGGGTTCTTCTATGTCCATGTCCATTCCCCGGAAGGCGATGCTGGATACCTGGACGGCGTCTCCCCGCGCGGAATCAAAACCCATGGCGCTTTTGACGAGCCCCTCGATACGCTGCATCTCTTCGTCGCTTCTCGGAGTGAACACTTCCCCGCCATCAGGCCCCGGCTCGTACACCCCGTCCACGATCACGGCGACACTCAGCCGCTCCACCCCGCCGATCTGAGAGATGATATTCTGCTCCTCTCTGTTGATCTCAAAATTCGTGGTGGCGCTGCTGCGGGTGGACGTCTGGGTCGACCCCGGTCCAGCTGCATCCGGCCCGTTGAAGGCGGCTTCAGGCACTCCTGCTTCCGCCTGCATGCTCCCGGTGTTCTCCTCGTCGGTTTTCTGTTCGCTGCGAACCACCGCACTGTCCGGATCGAAAAGCTCCTTGCGGATCGTCCGCCTGGAGAAATCAAGATCCGCGTTGACCCGCGCAATGACCTTGCCAGGGCCGAGAACCGGAGTGAGCAACTGCTCGAGGCTCTGCTGCAGCCGCTTCTCTACGGCCGCCTTGTACTCGACCTGGGTGCTGCTGAGCCCTTCCGCGCCAGCTTCCCCCTGGGGCTCGTACAGAAGACGGCCGTCGGTGTCGGAAAGCGTAATGTTTTCCCTGGTCAACCCTTCCACTGAGGTGCCCACCAGATTGAGCACGGACTGGACCTGGCCGGAGGAAAGCTGTGTCCCTCCGCTGAGCTTGACCATGACTGATGCGGACGGGGCGTTCTGCTCCTCGATGAACAGGGATTTGTTGGGCAAAACAATGTGGACTCTGGCCCGTTCCACCCCGGGTATTTCGCTGATCGTGCGGGCCAGCTCGCCCTGCAGGGCCCGCTGGTAATTGATGTGCTGCACGAATTCGGTCTGCCCGATCTTGCTCTCGTCAAAGATTTCAAACCCGACACCCTGTCCGTGCATGGCGCCCTGCCCAGCCACCTTGAGGCGAAGATCGTATACCTTGTCGGCTGGCACGAGAATCGTTCCCCCGCTGTCCTGCAGCCGATAGTCGACTTTTTCCTTCTGCAGCATCTCCACAACAGTGGCCGCATCTTCGGAGTAGAGCCCGGAGTAGAGGACCTTGTAATCGGCGCGGTTCAGCCAGAAGACCACCAGAAGAAACGCAATCGTCAGCGACACCAGAGTACCGCCTATGAGGATGCGGTGTGCGATCGAGCTTCCCTTCCACAGGGACGAGAGCTTGGCAGCGGGAGTTTCCATAAGCGAGGGCATTGTCGTCTCCGGTATTCAGTCCAGCAGCTAGAAGGGCATCTTTATCAATTCTTTGTACGCTTCCATAACCTTGTTGCGCACGGCAGAGGTCAGGCTCATGGCCATCCCGGACCGCTGCAGCGAAATCATAAGCTCGTGCACGTTCTGCGTCTCCCCGGAGGCAAAGGCATCGACCATGCGGGCCTTTTCACTGGACAGCTCGTTCACCTTGGCCAGCGACTGGGACATGGTTTCCATGAAGCTGGTCTTTTCCTGACCCGCCACGGCCCCCTGCCCTTCGGCCTGGGCGAGCTCCGTGCCCACCTTGGCCACATTGGCGTACGTTTTCATCGCGATAGGGTTGATTGCCACGTCGACCTCCAAAAGAAAAAATTAACTACCGGGCCAATTCCAGGGCCTTGTTGAACATCGTCTTTGTGGATGAGATCGCCGAGGCGCACGCCTCGTAAGAGCGCATAGCCGTCATCATGTTGGCCATCTCCTCCATGACATTGATGTCCGGATAGCTGACATACCCCTGTTCGTCCGCATGGGGATGGCCGGGCTCGTACACCTTTCTGGGCGGTCGCTGGTCGGTGACCACCTGCTGCACTTTGACACCCCTGAGTTCGCTGTCGAGCACGTCCTGCATGACCTTGCTGAAGGGGGATTCCACCCGGGTGGCTTCCAGGACCACTCCCTTGCGCCGGTAGGGCCCCCCTTCCGGGGTACGGGTCGTGTTCATGTTAGCAAGATTCATGGAAATGACGTTCATGAAACTGCGCTCGGCAGTGAGCCCGGATGCGCCGATATCTATTGCGGTCATGAAATCCATCAGCGGCCTCCTTCGGATATGACTTTCTGCATGCCTTCGAAATCCTTTCGCAGGACAGATGCGATCGCGTTGTACAGCATGGTGTTTTTAGCCAGGATGGCCATCTCCTTGTCCAGGTCCACACTGTCCTGACCCTGGACGAGGTTCGGACGAAATTCCCTGCCTAAGCCGGCTTGGGCCTCGTCCGGCGCAAAGGGGACAGGCATGTGCTTGTCGTTCGTTTTGACCATTGCGGCTCCGCCCTGCTGCAGCGCGGCCTGAAGCTCTTTCTCAAACTCCAACCGCCGGGCCCGGTACCCCGGAGTCATCATATTGGCCAGATTGGACATGACGACATTTTGACGTTCAAGCCGAAAATCCAGAACTTTGGCCATCAAATAATTTTGATCCGTGAACAGCTTCTTCATGGTTCTAGCTCCTGTCCCCTGCTTCGGATGCTCCGTTTCAAAAATGATTCGGACAGCTTGGCGGGTATGTCTGCCGCTGAAAATTGCAACTCCTGTTCCAAACCAAGAAATGATTTCAAAGGATCCTAGGGGCGGCCCCCTTCTTCACTCTGGCCAATATGAAGGCCTTCCTCGCCAGGGGGGCCGGTCATGGCCTTTTTGTCAACACTGTGACCGAAACGACCCCACAATCCCCATCCCCGGGAACCGTTGCCGTTCCCCTGACAACTTCTGCCGGCAGGCATCTCAGAGGATGTTGCGGCCTTAAGAAATAAACTCAATATCATAAATAGTTAGACTCAAAATTCCGCCGCTGGCACATGGATTGCTAGCTGCTGGAAAATATTTCAACCACTCGGCACGGCCTGTGCCCCCGGTACGAATTGAACATGTGGAGGTTCACGATGAGCAGCGAACTGGATTACGAAATCAACAAGGAACTGGGTGAATGCTACCTGTTCATGGGTGAGCTGGACCGAGCCGAGGACTACTATCAAAAGGCCCTCGGCAGCAACGGCGTCCATCCCGACCCCTTCCTGGGCCTTGCCACCATTGCCGTGCAGCGCGGACAACTCGACCAGGCCATGGTCCTGTATCAAAAGGCCGCTAGGATCGAAGAAAACGACAAAGCCCTCGCAGGCATGGGGCTGGTGCACATGGAGACCGGTGCGCACCAGGAAGCGTTCGAGCACCTGAAGCGTTCCCTGGAAAAAAATCCGGAAAATCTGGTTGCCCTCTACGGACTGATCCAAGTGGCACATACCCTTGAGAAGCTGGATGAGGCGGTAACCTTCATGAACGGATATCTGGCCATCACTCCTCAAAGTGAGGAGGTCCGCTTCGCTCTGGCCGGATGCCTTTTCAAGCTCGGCCGAAGCGATGAAGCCCGGCCCCATCTGGAACAAATCCTCGCTGGCAACCCGGAACACGAATCCGCCCGGGAGCTGCTCGCACAATTGTAGATTCTCCTCTCCCTCGGTTCTCTCCTCCGTTTGCCGCCCCTGAACCAGTCTCTGGGTTTGGGGGCGGCATTTTTCATCACAATTTCCTTGCCTTGCCTCCTGCGTCTAAATCTGGCAGAGGTCCGGTGCAGGAATTACAGGAGGATTACCATGAATGCGCTTCGTATACGCCGGGCTCTGTGCAGCGTCACGGACAAGTCCGGACTGCTCGACCTGGCCCGGTTTCTGGCGCAGGGGGGCGTGGAAATCGTTTCCACCGGCGGAACCAGGAACCTGCTTGCGTCGGCTGGAGTTGAGGTCACATCCGTCAGCGACGTCACCGGCTTTCCGGAAATTCTGGGCGGACGGGTCAAGACCCTGCACCCCCACATCCATGCCGGAATTTTGGCGGATAAGGACAATCCCGAGCACATGCAAACGCTGCAGGACCTCGGACTGGCCCCGTTCGACCTCATCTGCGTCAACCTGTACGATTTTGCCAAAGCTGTTGACCAGGGGCTGGATCTCAAAGGCGCTGTGGAACAGATCGACATCGGCGGCCCCACCATGCTTCGGGCCTCAGCCAAGAATTTCCACAGCGTGGCCGTGGTCGCCGACCCTGCGTTCTATCCCCGGCTCATGGAGGAACTCTCCCGCAACGACTTCACGCTGGGCCTTGAGTTCCGCAGGGAAATGGCCGTCCATGTCTTTTCCCAGACTGCAAAGTACGATAGCATGATCACTGCATATCTCTCCAACACGACGATATAGTTTCTCATAAACAGGAGCGGGGCAGCTGCCATAGCCAAAGTCAAGGGAAACACCACAGGCCTCAAGCCAAGCCAGATCAAGGGGCTGGACAGACTCTTTACCAGAAGATTTCCCCAGCACAACCCCTATACCAATGAGCAGGCGCGCGAACTCGCCTCTTTGACGGCGGATACGGGACGGCAGATCGGGATCCTCATCGACCGCAAGGGCAGACCAGCCATGGTCCTGGTGGGCACGCCCAACTCCATCCTGATTCCTGAGCTTTCCCGCTACCGCGCCGGCAGCGGTCGGCTCAGGGGACTCTGGTTTTTGCACACCCACATCGAGGACAGCCTTCTCTCCCACGAAGACCTCATGGACATGGTCTTTCTCAGGCTCGACGCTGTCGGCCTGCTTTCCGTCTCCCGGGACGGTTCCCCCCAGACCTTCACCTGGGCACACATGCTCCCCCCCAATACAGAAGACCTTCCCTACCGGGTGCATCCCCCGGTCTCCTGGGACAGGGCGGATGAAGATCTGCAGGCCGAAATCTCCGCCCTTGAGGCGGAACTGGGGCGGACCGGGGTCATCCAGAGGGAAAGCGGGGAGGAACGGGCGATCATCGTCAGCGTCTCCACTTCGCCCAGGGAGATGCAGGAGATTGCCCTGAATGAAGTGGCCGAACTGTGCAAGACCGCAGGGCTTCAGGTTGCCGGAAGGCTGACCCAGCGGGTCCCTGCGATCAACCCCAAGCACATCCTGGGCAAGGGCAAGCTGGCGGATCTCGAAATCCTGGCCCTGCAGCACAACGCCGGCATCATCGTCTTCGATGGTGAACTCAGCCCGGCCCAGATGCGCAATCTGGCCGAGATTACGGAACGCAAGATACTTGACCGCACCCAGCTGATCCTGGACATCTTTGCCCAGCACGCCACCTCAAGGGCGGGCAAGCTCCAGGTGGAAATGGCCCAGCTCAAGTACACCCTGCCCCGGCTTGTGGGCCAGAACCGGGCCTTGAGCAGACTGGCCGGCGGCATCGGAGGCCGGGGACCGGGGGAGACCAAGCTGGAACTGAACCGCAGGAAAATCCGGGACCGCATCACCCAGATCCGCGACGAGCTGAAGCGCATCCGCAGGCATCGCGGAGCCACCCGCACCAGGCGGTCCCGGGCAGGGCTGCCCATCGTGGCCCTGGTGGGGTATACCAATGCCGGCAAATCTACCCTTTTGAACGTTCTCTCCAACAGCAACATCCTCGCCCAGGACAAGCTCTTTGCCACTCTCGATCCCACCAGCCGCAGGGTGCGCTTCCCCCAGGAAAAGGAAATCATCATCACCGACACGGTCGGGTTCATCCGCCACCTGCCCGAGGAGCTCAAAGAGGCGTTTCAGGCCACCCTGGAAGAGTTGGAATCCGCCGACCTCCTGGTTCAGGTTGCCGATGCCAGTCACCCGGAACTCGAGGAACAAATGGAGGCTGTGGAACATATCCTCATGGACCTGGGGCTCTCGGACATCCCCCGGGTGCTGGCCCTGAACAAGTGGGACATGGTCGATCAGGAGACCCGCCTTGCCCTGAAGAATCTCCACCCGCAAGCCGTTCCCGTTTCCGCCCTGCAAGGGGAGAACATGGAAGAGCTGATCACCCGCATTCAGGCTCGGCTCCCCTTCCGAAGCTGACGCTGCACTTCCGGTTTGACCTCTGCCGTTTCCCGGCATACAGAGCACCTATACCGCATCAGGGATCTACCAGCCCATGTACACGGAGGGGATCATGGCCGAAGAACTGCTGACCATCAAAGAGATCGCACAACGACTGGACCTTCCCGAAAGTAATATCCGCTATTACCGCGATAAGTTCGAAGAGTACCTCCCCTATGTCGGCCAGGGCAGAAAACGGCGCTACAAACCCAAAGCTCTGGAGATCTTTTCTTTTATTTCCCAGGGACTCAAAAACAATCTGCCTTCAGAGGAAATCGCCAGGGAACTGGCCAATCTCTTTCCAAGAAATCCGCAGGTTCACGATTCAGGCGAGGCCTCCCTCCAGACACTGCACGACTCCCCTGCCGGAGGGCTCTCCACCCTGCTGCAGACTCAGGCCAGGGCGCTGGAAGGACTTTCCTTTGCATTGCAGCGGCAGAACGAACGGGGCGAGGAGATCGACCGGATCCTCCAAAATCAGCGGGCATTGAAAAAAGCCCTGCTCCTTGTCTGGAACCGGCAGCAGCGGCTGGAACAGGGAATCGTCAAGAGCGAAGCCCCTGTGGAAAAAGATCACGACCAGCAGGCTTTGCTGCTGCAGCAGATCGAACGCCGGCTCGACCGGCTGGAAGAAAGCGTTGCCGAGGCCGGCAAGGTTCACCCCGCCATCTCTAAAATCGAAGAGCGATTGCGTGCAGTGGATTCCCGGCTGGACCGGGCCGCAGTCTCCAGAAGCGATCTGGTCTACAGAGCGAACCACCTCACCAGCACCACTGAGGAACTCAAGTCTGCGGCAGCTCAGTCTGCCCAGGACCTCGCCGCCAGGTTTGGAGAGTTCGAAGAGCAGCTGGAGCGGCTGAACACGGAAACTTCCACAGCGATCAGTGACCTTGGACATCGCCTGCTTGATCTCTCCCCCAGAACCGAAATGGAACTTTTGCGCTCCGAAATGGCCTCCCTTGGGGACAATCTCAAAGATGTCCTGGTCAGGATCGGCTCCATGGAAGGAAACATGGCCGGACTGAACGACATGGCCCCGCAGCACGAGCTTGCAGGGTTGCGTGAAGAAGTGGAATTGCTGCAAAAGAATCTCCGGGACGGTGAAAAGGCCGCAGCAGAGCTGAGCAACACGGTCTCCCGGCTCCCCATCCAGTCCATTCAGGAACAGCTAGAGGCCCACGAAACCAGCATCGACGAGCTGATCAAGGGATTTGCAGAATACGAACAGCGCTTGGATGCGGTCCGAATCGAACAAAGCACCGAATCTCCCAAGCCCAAGGGCGACATGGCCTATGTCAGCGCCAATATGGCCAGGATGAATCAGACCGTGCAGCTCCTGTCCACACGGCTGCAGGAATTCGAGGAAAAGACCGCCTCGGACATGGAAAAGCTCAACACCTACGTGCGCACCTGCTGGTCCGGAGTTCAGAAACTTTCCAAATTCGTGCAGACCTCGCGAAGGTTCACAGAGGAAAATTAGCCTCGTTCTGACGTTTTCACAGGGGGGAAATTCTCCAAAACGTTTCAATATTCCACGAACTTTTCAGAGCCTTTACAAATACGGCTCTTTTCAGCTACCCCCTCGCAATCTTCAGGGGCAATGACGCGTTTCGTTTCTCTATCCTCAGGCGAATCGTTTTCACTTCTCGCTGCATCCTCAAGGAGGGCCCACACATGTTCCGACGAATTCTGCCCGCGCTCGTGTTGTGTCTCTTGTTCGTCGCTTCTGACTGCCGCACGTCCATGGGAGCGGGGTTTGCGCTCTACGAATGGGGCGCCCGCGGCCTTGGCATGGGCGGAACCCTCGTGGCCCGCGCCGACGACCCCTCGGCCATCGCCTTCAACCCCGCCGGGATCACGCAATTGGAAGGAATCCACACGGTGGCCGGAATCACCGGGGTCGGGCCGAACGTGGACGTCACCGCGTCCGGAATGGAGGGAACCACCACCACCCAGGGCAAGGAAAACATCTGGTACCCCCCCCATGCCTACCTGACCTACCAGATGACGGACCGCTACTGGTTCGGACTGGGAGTCATGTCCCGGTTCGGACTGGGAACCGAGTTCGACGAGGACTGGATCGGCCGCTACAACGTGTATGAGGCGCACATCCAGTCCGTCTCTGTCCTGCCCACCCTGGCCATGAAACTGACGGACGCTCTTTCGCTTTCCGTTGGCGCTGAGGCCATGTGGTTTGAATTCGGCCAAAAAAAGAAGGCGGACAGCCCGTTTGGAGACGTTGATGCCGAACTCCTGGGGGACAGCATCGGATATGGGTTGAATTTTGGGGTACATTACAAACCCCTTGACTGGCTGTCCGTGGGGGCGAGCTATCGAACCAGTGTCCGGCAGGAGCTCAGGGGCGACGCCGAGTACGATGATGTTAATCCCTTTTTAGATGCAAACGAATTTTTTCAGGACACCGATGCAAAGGGAACTGTCACCCTTCCCGAGCAATTCATGTTCGGTGTTGCGGTGTACCCGTTGGAGCGCCTGAGCTTGGAGGCTGACGTTATCCTGACTAATTGGTCCAGCTATGACGAGCTCAGAATCGAGCTGGACGATTCACCGAACCCAAATGCACCAGAAGAGGCGACACAGACATCCTCCAAAAACTGGAACGATGTGGTCCGGTATCAAATAGGACTGGAGTATGCGGCCACGGACTGGATGGAC
>JBKHAV010000140.1:0-5618 GCA_046542715.1 Desulfovibrionales bacterium | reverse complement strand
TTTTCCGGGGGACGCCGTTCCGGGACGAATTTGTGGGGGATTCGGTAGTCGTTCCACTCCTTGGAAACGTAAAGTCCGCAAAAACAGCTCCCGTATTCCTCCACGTCCGGAATCCGGTAGATGCAGGGGCAGAGGATGTCCTTGTCCATCTCGTAGAGCCCGCTGGCCAGACGGCACGGGCAGGCCATGTACCCGTACCGCTTCTTGTTGATGAGCAGGCTTTCCAGGAGCGACAGGGTGAACGCCTTGTCGCTGTTGAAGAAGTATCCCTTGGGCTCCTGGATCTTCTGCAGCATCTCGTAGAGCTGTTCCGCGTTCATGAGTCCAAAAGCTCCTTGATCTCTTCCTTCTTGAACCCCACGATGACCTTGTCCCCGATGAGAATGGTGGGAAAGGACAGGCTGGGGTTGTACTTCTTGACCTCTTCGATCACCTGCTTGCGTTCGTCGCCCTTGAGTTCGTCCACATACACGCATTCGTATTTCGTCCCGCATTCGTCGAGAAATTCCTTGGTCTTCTTGCAGTGGATGCAGGTGGACAGGGCAAACAGTTTGACATCATTGGCCATGAAAGACTCCTTTTTTAAAAACCTTGGGAATTTGTGCATACCAGAAAGGGGACAGACTTGCCATCATTATCAGCGCAAGGACCGTTTCCCGGCCGCCCACCTGGAAACGGCCCGGCCCACTGCGGATGCATCGTCCCGGTCAAGCTCCGGATACATGGGAAGGCTCAGGATCTCTCCTGCAGCGCGTTCGGTCTGGTCAAGGGGCAAAAGGGCGGGAAGCCGGCCGCTGTAGGCCGGCTGCAGATGGACAGGCACAGGATAGTGGATGAGCGTGCCGATCCCCTTTTCCTTGAGAGAGGCCTGCAGACTGTCCCGGTGCTGTGTTCTGATGACATACTGGTGATACACATGGGTGGTGTCGGGCGGTGAAAGAGGGATTTCCACCAGGCCGGACAAGAGGGGGGAATAAATTGAAGCCAGATCCATTCGTTTCTGGTTGTCCCTATCGAGATACCGGAGTTTGACCCTGAGGACTGCAGCCTGGATTTCGTCCAGCCGGGTGTTGATTCCCGGAATTTCGCTGATGTAGCGCTGCCTCCAGCCGTACTCTTTGATCAATCCAGCCCGCTCGGCAAGCCGGGGATTGTTCGTTGCAACGGCGCCTCCATCCCCGAGGGCTCCCAGGTTCTTAGTGGGGTAGAAGCTGAATGCGGCCATGTCTCCGAAAGAGCCGGTCCGTTTTCCCTGGTAATACGCACCATGGGACTGCGCACAGTCCTCGATCACGACGAGTCCATGGTTTCCCGCAATTGTGCAGATCTTTTCCATGTCACAGGAAAGCCCGTAGATGTGCACGGGAATGACCGCTTTTGCCGGGCGGTATTCAGGCCTGAGAGAAAGGGCGTGAAGGGTCTTTTCAAGCGCCGCCGGGTCCATGGTGAAGGTTTTCGGGTCGATGTCGACAAAGACCGGGATTGCCCCAACGCTTTCGATTGCCGCGATGGTGGCAACAGCGGTGTGCGAAACGGTCAGGACCGGATCCCCCACGGTCACGCCGCAGGTGCGCAGGGCAAGTTCCAGAGCTTCTGTGCCGCTTCCCACACCAAGGACGTGGTCGACTCCCAGATAGGCGGCGAATTCCTTTTCGAAATCTCCGACCTGGGAGCCTTGAATGTACCAGCCGCTTTGGAGCACCTCGTGGACGGCCTGATCGATCATGTCCTTGTAGGCAAGATACCCGGCCTTGGGGTTGGACGGAGCAATGAAAGGTGTGGACACGGCAGCACCTACAGGTAGTCGTTGAGGTGGCGGCGATAGAATTCAATGGTCCTGGTCAACCCTTCCATGAGAGATACCCTGGGCTCCCATCCGAGGGTCGACTGGATTTTGGAAAAATCCGAGTAGTAATCGCCGATATCGATGCGCTTTCGGTCCTCAGGAAAGCTGCGCACGACAAACTCGCCGCCTCCGTTGGCCTGGACGAGCATTGCAGCCAGGGATTTCAGGCTGACGACCTCCCTGTCACCGAGGTTGAACACCTGGGCGGCAGCCCGGTCGTCCATGGCGGCCAGGAGAAAGGCATCGACACAATCGTCGACATAGTTGAAATCCCTGAGTTGCTCCCCTCCCCAGACTTCAAACGGTTTGCCTTCGAGCAGCAGCCGGATCCAGACCCCCAGAAAGGTCTGGCGGGCGTCCTTGATCCGCATTCGGGGACCATAGGTGTTGGTCAGGCGAAGCGAGCTGGCCTTGATGTCGTAAACCTGGTCGTACAGGATGTGATACCACTCCCCGGCCATTTTATTGATGCCGTTGACGTCGACAGGGCGGAGCAGGTGGTTCTCATCCACCGGAAGATAGTCCGGCTTGCCGTAGATCTGCCGGGTGCTGGCGAACACGATGCGGATATCCGGGTTGTATCTTCTGCACATCTCGAGAATCGACAATTGCGCCCGGCAGTTGATCTCCAGATCCGTGAAGGGATCCGTCATGGAGTCCATGTGACTGCTCTGTCCGGCCAGGTTGAAGAGAACATCATGCCCCTGGACCAGATAGCGCATGGAGTGCTCGTCGCGGACATCGGAGATGTTGACGGCCACCTTGTCCTGAAACCCGTCGATATTGAACAGGGTGCCCCCGTATTGGGGGATGAGGCTGTCCACCAGGGTTACAAACGCCCCGAGACGGACGAGCCGTTCAGCCAGATTGGATCCGATAAATCCCAACCCTCCGGTGATGAGGACTCGAGACCCTTCGAAGGTGTCTTTGATCATGGTTTCCTTCCGGACGGGAGTTGCGGGCCGTGTGTCTGTTTCTGGGTTTCGATCTCCACGACACGCACGTACTTGTGCAGGGAATAGAAAAAGGCGTGCAGGGCCAGCAGCAGGCCGGCCCGGCCGTCCAAAAACCCGGCCTTGAGAACGTACTGCTTCAAGAATTTGGCGATGCCGTGGCCGAGCGCCGTGGCGAAACCGCTTCGTTTGCCCCGGGCGTGCAGGGCTTCGGCCGCGGTCTGGGTGTAGGCGTTGATCTTGGCCAGATGCTCGGCCAGATCCCGGTAGGGGTGGTGGATGATGTCCCCGGACAGCCGACGGGTCGGCCCCGGGGTGGAGTACTCCTCGTGGGGCGGGGTTCCGCCCAGGACCACGTGCTCTTTGCAAAAGACCCGGAGCAGGTAGTCCGGGTACCAGCCGCTGTGGCGGATGAAGCGGTCGAAGTAGAAGGAGCGGCGGGAGCAGTAAAACCCCTGCACATCACCGGGCGAGGCCAGGGCGTCGGCAACGGACCCCTGCAGTTCCGGGGAGAGGTATTCGTCCTGGTCCAGGGTGACCACCCATTCGGTGTCCACCTGGTCGAGCCCGAACCGGTGCTGGTCGATGAACCCGGTCCAGTCCCGGTGAAGGATCCGCGCTCCAAACGAGCGGGCGATCTCCAGGGTCTGGTCGGTGCTCCCTGAATCAACCACCAGGAGCTGGTCGCAGACGGAAAGGCTCTGAAGGGTGCGGGCCAGGAGCCGCTCCCCGTTGAAGGTCAGGACAAGGGCGGTGGCGTGTGTCATGAGGGTTGTATCCGTGGGTTCACAGCGCGAGTCCGAAAAAATCCGCAGTCTGCTTCAAGACCCGCTCGAAAACCATTTCCGGCGATCCTGTCCCGTCCACGATCCGGATCCGGTCCCGGTTGAGGGCGGCCCAGGTCAGATAACCCTCCCGCACCCGGCCGTGAAAACTCATGCTTTCGGCTTCGAATCGTCCTTCGCTCTCGGTTTGCCCCTCCTGAAAATTCCTGGTCAGGGCCCGCTTGAGTCCCTGCTCCACCGGAAGGTCGAGAAGCAGGGTCAGGTCCGGCCAGAGCCCGGAGACCGCCACGTCGTTGAAGGTGTGCAGGAGCTTTGGGTCGAGCCCCCGGCCATACCCCTGGTAGACCACCGTGGAATCCGCATACCGGTCGGAGATGACCACTGTCCCTGCATCCAGGGCGGGCCGGATCACCTGGCTCACATGCTGGGAACGGTCGGCCAGGTAGAGAAAGAGTTCGGCCTCGCCCGTGAGATCCTGGTTGGCGATGTCCAGGAGAATGGTGCGCAGAACCTGGCCGAGACGGCTGCCGCCGGGTTCCCGGGTCAGCAAAACCTTACGGCCTTGATTTTCCAGGATTTCCTTGAGCAGGGTGCACTGGGTGGATTTGCCGCACCCCTCTATCCCTTCAAAGGTAATAAACATTGGGTTCCTGTCTGTGCCTTGTTCGTCCGGTCGTTTTTTGGAGTCTTGACAGGCCTGCAGAGATACCGGTCCATGGACCGCTGAAATGGTGACCACTGCATGCCGTCCGCTTCCGGGAGTTCAGGATCAAACGCCGCCTCCATGATGTTCATTTTGGCGTCGATGTTGTCCGCGTGATGGAGAATGAGCGCCTCGGCTGTTTTGGGCCGTTTTGGGGAGCCGTATTCGTATTCGCCGTGATGGCTGAGGATGAGATGCTTGAGATGCATGGCCAGGTGCGGGTCGAGATCCTTCTGGGTCCGCAAGAACGGGGCGAGGATCTCCAGGGTGATGTGAATATGGCCCAGAAGCCGCCCCTCGTCCGTGTAGTCCGTGGCCAGCCCCTGGGAAAGCTCCCAGGCCTTGCCCAGATCGTGGAACACTCCGGCCACGAGCAGGATCTCCCGGTCCACCTCCGGGTAGTTGTCGGCAATGGACAGGGCCAGCCGGCAGACCGAGAGCGTATGCTCGAGCAGGCCGCCCAGGTAGGCGTGATGGATGGATTTGCCGCCAAACGAGGTCATGAACCGGCCGCGCACGGCTTCGGCGTGAAGGACGCGATGGGTCAGGCGGCGCCAGGGCTTATGGCGCAGTTCGTCACGGCAGAGCGTTTCGAGCGCTTCCAGGAGCTGCTCGGGATCCTGCGCCCCAGAGGGGATGAACAGGGCCAGGTCGCTGTGCTCGATGGAAGGGAAAATCTCCATCTGCTCGACCTGGAGCTGCAGCTCGTCCCGGAAGCTGTTCACCTGCCCCTTGATGCGGACGATGGACTCCTGTGCGATCTGGGGGAATTCCCCGCTTAAGGGACTCCAGATCCGGGCGTTGATGAATCCGCTGCGGTCCTGAAGCCGCAGATGCCAGAACGGTCCGTTTTTGGCCTGTCCCTGCCGCGCCTCGGCCACGGCGAAATAGTCGTGGATAGACTGGCCGTTGCACAGTTCGTGGATAAACATCTGTTTGACAATCATTGCATTGAAATTCCTCGAAGGTTAGGCTACAGGCCTCATTACTATCAACCGGAACCGATCCATGGGCCCAGATGCCGGGAATCCTCGGGCAGGGCGTGACAGCAGGTCCGCAGAGTCGGTTTCAAGCAACCCGTTCGGGGGAATCTGTATAAAAGTTATGCCAAAAAAGAAAGGTCGTTCCCGGGTCTATGTCTATCCGGCCTGGTGCAAGGGATGCGGAATCTGTGTCGAGTTCTGTCCCTCCAAGGTTCTGGAACTCGACGAACAGGGGAAAGCACGGGCTGTTCGGGAGAATGAGTGTGTGAACTGCGGATTTTGCGAACTGCACTGTCCGGATTTCGCCATCGTGGTCAAGCCGCCGGAGAAGAAGAAGTCACGCTCCAG
>JBKHAV010000139.1:0-5693 GCA_046542715.1 Desulfovibrionales bacterium | reverse complement strand
GATCAGAGAAGATTCCGAACCACCCTGGGCAGGATGGCTGCCTTTTTCTGGAGCAGAGGGATGACCTGGTCCCTGGTCAGGTCCTGCATGGAAACGTCCCCGAACCCCCCTTGTTTGAGATACTCCCTCCAGTAGAGAAACCCTTCTGAATCCTTTTTCTGAAGTTCGTCGGCAACGATATGCGCCAGGGTAAGGATGATCACAAGCTTTTGGAACCGGTCCGGGATGTCTGCAGGCGGGGCAAAGGGGGCCACGGCCTGCAGCCGAATGCTCTCGTGGATCTCTTCCGGAAGGTTCCACCGCAGCAGCAGCAACGACCCTATATGATACTGATTCAGCAACGGAACCAGATCATGGACCTGGGGATGATTCTGCTGGGCCAGGAGCACCACGCTTTTTCCGATATCATGCAAGAGGCCCAGTGTCCCGGCGATCAGCACCAGTTTTTTGTCCACCAGTTCAGCCAGAGCCGAGGCCACATGCGAAACAACGACGCTGTGCCGCTGGAGATTGATGAAGGCAGGAGTATTTGGCATCGTGGATCGCAGGCCGTGATAGAGGACCAGCAGATAGATCTGATTGACTCCGAGCAGAGTGAGGGCATGGGTCAGGTCAACCACCTTCTGCTTGAATCCATAATAGGGGGAGTTGACGTTTTTGAGAATCTGCGCTGCCAGGGAGGGGTCCTCATGAATAATACGGGCGATCTGGTCAAAGGATGAATTCGGGTCTTCAAGGACAGAGACTAGATTTCCCGCATACACCGGCAGCTTGGGCATTTCGTCGATGATCGAGCGGATCACCCTGGCTGTGCTTTGCTCGTCATCGCTTCCTGGGGAGAGCTTGAGGGAAAAAATCCGGCGGGCCCGCTGATCAATGATGGCTTCCTGGATGTCGATGAGATGGGTGATCCGAAAAGGCATGATCCGGGACAGGATATGCATGATCGAAACCCGAACATCCGCCGGCAGCGCTTTGAAAGCTCCCCTGCTCAACGTGACCACTTTCCCGGGGGTTGAGGCATACACGGAATAGACCCGGGGGATACCTTTGAGAAAGGAAATCTCGCCCACCCACTCCCCCTGTTCAAGAAAACCCACGACCCGTTCCTGGTCGGCATAGACTCTGCGCATCTCGAATTCACCATCCAGAATCAGATGCACTGTGGGATCGAGCGTGCCTTCTCGAAGAAGAAAACTTCCAGGATCCAGGTTTCGTATCGTTCCTGCCGTGAGAACAGCATCGAGTATGTTCTTCGGAGGAAGGTGCTCAGTCATCATAGTTTGGCTCGCGTGAATTGAGGAGCAACAGAAAAGAGGGTCATCTCTGCGGTGGCAGAGGAGACAGAGTCGAAGAGAATGTCGAAATCCTCTCAAGGAACTCAGGACAGGATAAACTCATTCCTCTTTGATTTTGGAAATATCCATCATACGGGCCATCTCCCTGCCCACTTCTTTGGCATCGAAATCCTCATGGGTGATCTCCCTGACACACAAGATTTCCACCCCCTGCTTGTCCTTTCCGAAATACAGGCTCCTGCGCACGGCCGGAGTTTCTTCTGTGAGCAGCCCCACCGTGAAAAAGGGCCTGGCGTATTCCGCATCCTCTTCAGTCCATTTGTACCGGATCTCATCAGGGTTCTCCGGCACACTGTCCAGGAACTTCTCCTTCCAGGAGCAGTTGTCGAAAATTTCCTTGAGCTTTTTCGAAGCCATGACGACCTCCTTGTCCTTTTGCAATCAGTACCGCCAATATCCGTGAATTTCAATCTAGGACTGCGCGTCACCCACTCTCCCTTCCAGATTTCTGATCCACGAGCCTGACCATCTCCCGGAGAATCGTGATGGTCTCCTGTGCCTCCTGCATGTCGAGTTTACGCAGGGCAAATCCCGCATGAACAATGAGGTAATCGTTCACGCCCACCTCCTCGTCCATGAGCATGAGCGAGGCATGGATGCAGGTTTCTCCTTCCCCCACCCTGCATGTGGCCATCATATTTTCATCAATGGAGATGATCTGGACCGGAACTGCCAAACACATGCGTGTATCCTCTCTGGTCTCATTTTTTCCGGAGGCTGAAGCTCCCCCCGGACTTTGCAATCTCTTCAAGAACTCTGTCCACCATGTCTGGGACCTTGCCTGACAATGTCTCGGAGAGCTGCACCGACATCGTCTCATAGTCTTCGGGTTCGATGCCCACGATCAAGGCATCGGGACGGTTCCCAAGGATTTCGCAGTAAATCAGTGTATCCACGAGATCGGTCTGGTGAAGGGAATTCTTGAAAGCCAGACTTCTGCGCAGGTCTTCTCCGGTCAGCCGGTAGATCGAACCAGGAGGGCCGTCACCCAGGACCGCATCCACGACAATCAGCTTGTCAGAGTGGAGAATGGGGTCCATCAGCCGCATTCCCAATGTCCCCCCGTCAAACACGGTGACATTGTCTGAAAACTCATACGCATCTTCCAGGGCCTCGATGACCCGAACGCCGATGCCTTCGTCGGTAAACAAGATGTTCCCCACACCCATCACCAGAATGCGCGCCATACGCTCTCCCCTGACACGGATTGAAAAAAGCCGGAACCCGACAGGCGCCGGGTTCCGGTATAGTCCAGAGGGACTGCGATGTCATCAGAGGACCTTGAACTTGTGGACCTCATTGGTTCTGGAGTCGATGACGTGGACACCACAGGCGATGCAGGGATCAAACGAATGCACGGTGCGCAGGATCTCCACCGGCCGTTTCGGGTCCACGATCGGGGTTCCGATGAGCGCCTCCTCGACTGGTCCGAGCTGTCCTTCGGCACACCGGGGCCCCAGATTCCAGGTGGAGGGGACCACCAGCTGGAAGTTCTCGATCTTCCCGCCTTTGATGTCGATCCAGTGACTCAGACTGCCCCGGGGCACGTCGCAGAGCCCGACGCCCATGGCGGAGTCCGGCATTTCCCAATCCTGGTAAAGATTGGAGTTCCCGGACTGGACATTGTCGTTGAGTTCCTGGATCCAGTCCTCCATCTTGGCGGCGATCACCGCTGTTTCCACTCCGCGGGCCGCGGTACGGCCCAGTGTGGAAAACAGGGCTTCCGGTCCGACGCCCAAATGGTTCAGGACCATATCCACCGTCTTTTTGGTGGCTTCGTGACCCCGCGCATACGCGACCAGGCAGCGGGCCAGGGGACCGACCTCCATGGGTCTGCCCATGTATCTCGGGGCCTTGCTCCAGGAGTACCGGTCCCGGTCCTCGTAGCTGGTGTACTGCGGATCGGTCTCTCCCCGGTACGGATGCCGCGGCTCATCGCCTTTGTACCAGCTGTGGGCGACATGCTCCATGATCTCGTTGGGATTGACGGCCTGCACGTCTCCAAGGTTTCTGTCGAAGATGACCCCCGGGGGATAATACCGGCTTTCCAGATCGTACTCGTCTTTGGGGAACTCGCCGAAGCACATGAAGTTCGTGGTTCCGCCGATGCCCGCCCAATCCTTGTAGTAGGAAGCCACCGCCAGGAGATCCGGGATGTAGACTTCGTCGATGAACTGTTTGGTCTCGCGGGTGAGATCCGTGTAATGCTGCATGTTTTCCGGTGTCAGAGAGTCGTAGCAGGTCACCCCGCCCACCACGGTGAACTGCGTGTGCGGGTTCTTGGCCCCGAACACGGCCATGGCTCTGGCCGCCTTGACCTGCAGCCGCAAAGCTTCCAGGTAATGGGCCGTGGCAATCAGGTTGACCTCGGGTGGCAGGGTGTAGGCGTCATGCTTCTCCAGAAAATAGGCGTTGGAGAACGGCCCGAGCTGTCCGCTCTGGACAAAGGCCCCCAGCTTGTCCTGCACCGCCTTCAAGTCTGCGGCAGTGGTTTTCCTCGGCGAGATGTTGCCGGCGATCTTGGCCGCTTTGTTCGGATCGGCGGAAAGGGCATTGACAACATCCACCCAGTCCAGGGCATGGAGGTGATAAAAATGCACGATGTGGTCGTGCAGATACTGGGAAGCCATGACCAGATTTCGAATAGTCGTCGCATTGGCCGGGATATTGACCTTGACGGCATCGTCCACGCATCTGGTGGACGCCAGGGCGTGAACATAGGTGCATACGCCGCAGGACCGCTGGGTGAAATGCTGGGCATCCCTTGGGTCCCTTCCCTTGAGAATGATCTCGATTCCCCTGAAGAGCTGCGAACTGCTCCAGGCATCCTTGACCCGGCCGTTTTCCACCTCGACGTCGATCTTGAGATGACCCTCGATCCTGGTCAACGGGTCGACAACAACCGGGCCGCTGTAATTCCCTTGCGGGGTAGCGGCCATTGCAGCCGCTTTGGGTGCTGTTTTCGGTCTACAACCGGACATATCCTTCCTCCTTACAATGCTTGATTTCAGAAATGGTTCCGTAACGTTGCATCCGCAATTTTTATGACGGTTCGTAGAACGGTGTCATCCAGTCCCAAAACTTGGGTTCACTGCAGCCGATGCACGGGTGTCCGGCCTGGACGGGCCAGTTCACCTGATTGAACTTGACCGTCGGGCAATTGTTGTAGGTATACGGGCCCTTGCATCCAAGTTCGTACAGACACCAGCCTTTTCTGGCCTCTTCGGAACCAAAGGAAGGGGCGAATTCCCCATTGTCGAAATGAGGGAGTCTTTCGCATCTGTCGTGAACGGTCTCTCCAAAAAACATGATCGGACGATTGTACTCGTCCACTGCGGGCATGCCCTTGGTCAGCAGATGGACCACCGTACCGACGAAGTTGTAGGGGTTGGGCGGGCAGCCGGCGATGTTGATCGTCTGGACCCCCAGCGCCTCGCTGGTGCTCTTGGAACCGGTGGGATTGGGTTCTGCCGCCTGAATTCCGCCAAAACAGGAGCAGGCGCCCATGGCGATGATCGCACTGGCGTTGGCGGAAAGCTCCTTTCCAAGATCAAGCATGGTCTTCCCGCCGATTTTTCCGTAGACGCCACCGTCTCCTGTCGGGATGGCCCCTTCCATGACGAGGATATACCCTTCCGGAGAATTCATGGCTTCTTCCAGCGCCTCTTCGGCGGCATGCCCTGAGGCCTGCATGATCGTTTCATGATAGTCCAGGGAGATGGTATCCAGGATCAACTCGTCGATGTACACCGGGTCGACCGTGCGCAGCAGTGCTTCGGTGCAGCCCGTGCATTCGGCGTTATTGATCCAGATGACGGATGGCCTTTTTTTGGCTGTGAGCGCTTCCGCCACTTTGGGGGCAAAGGCCGGCCCCATGCCCATGATGGCCGCCACTGTCGTACAGAACTTCATAAAATCGCGACGGCTTATTCCCCGTCCAAAAAGCCGTTCCTCTGCTCCGTCTTTTCCGAGACCAACTGAACATTTCATTCGACACCTCCATTCACAGGGTCTTGGTCTTAAAGGTTACGAAGTATATGGGAATGAGCCCTTTTCCCCAGGGCATAGAGCTGAATGAACCGTTCGGGTAATCTTTTTACTTGTGAAGATCCATTGCGATCAAAGATTGCACGGTGACAATACATCTTACTATATACCCTGTTGTAAATCACTTTCATATGCTTCCGTCAACACCGACAGGCATGGATCAAGGATTTAATTCAATTTTTGCATTGCCAATCACTTCTGCTGATATGAGTCCCATCCGAAAGACCGTACCGTTCCCCGATTGATCACCTCACCCACCAAAAACTCCCTGGGAATGGTTGCCCCTCC
>JBKHAV010000023.1:0-27657 GCA_046542715.1 Desulfovibrionales bacterium | reverse complement strand
CTTTTAAGAGGTAAGCTGAAATGCGTCTAATAAAAAATTTAAATCTATCATTTGGTTATGGATCACCATATCGAATACACGGGAGACTTACGCAGAGCTACGATTCGATAAATGTACGAGTTGAAGAGCCTCACAAACTTTCCCCCCCTCGATCCTGAGCTGAAGTTTCAGCAGAAATCTAGAATGCAGGGCTCTTCCCAGGTCCGCAATGTCTCGGTCGTTACGCAGGAAGTAGGTTTAAACCGGCTTGGAGCCCCAAAAAAAGAAAACCCGGGTATCGTAATGATACCCGGGAACTCTTGCTCTTGGCGGAGAGGGAGGGATTCGAACCCTCGATAGGGGTTTAAGCCCTATACACGCTTAGCAGGCGTGCGCCTTCAGCCTAACTCGGCCACCTCTCCATCTTTTTTGACCTGAAAGAATGAGTTTGTAATGAACCCATGGAGATGATGTCAACAGATTTATCCTGGTATTGAGAGAAACAAAATGCTCGTGACAGAAAGTTCGCATTCTGCCGTTCTTCCAAACTTCAGCCTGTGTGATTTCGCCCTTCCCTCCCGCTCCTCCCGTTTACACCGTCCGGCCCATGCGTTAGGAAACCCTTCACGCCATGGACACACCAGCACCAGACAGCCTTTGCCAAAAACCGAAGCCGATCCGCGAATTCACCCCGGAGGAGCTTTTTCTTCTGCTCCACCACACCGGGAGCTTTGAAGCCATCGATCTCCACCTGGCTCGGTTTTTGTGCAGACTGGACCGCGAACCGAGTCCTGAACTCTTTGCCGCCGTCTGTCTTGCGTCACACATGCTGGGTCAGGGCCATGTCTGTCTCGACCTTGCGTCCTTTTCCGGCCGCGCCATTCCCGATCAGGACCCGATCCTTATCCTTCCCGGGACAACGGCCTGGCTTGACCGGTTGCGGGCCTCTTCCGTGGTGGGCGCACCGGACACGTTCCACCCTCTGCTTCTGGACGGGGACTCCCGGCTCTATCTGTACCGGTACCATCGTTATGAACGACTCCTTTCCGAACGCCTTCTTCAGCGCAGTTCCAGGAGATTTGCAGATATCGATTTTGCCGCATTGAAGACCCACATCCACGCGCTCTTTCCAGATGCAGGCGAGGGCACCGACTGGCAGCGGGTCGCCGCGTTTGCAGCGGCCACGGGCCGGCTCTGCGTCGTCTCGGGAGGTCCCGGAACAGGGAAGACCACGACAGTAGCCCGGGTTTTGGCCCTGCTGCTCCTCCAAAACCCAGGGCGCAACCGTATCGGCCTGGCCGCCCCCACAGGCAAGGCAGCCGCCCGGCTTCAGGAATCCATTCAGCAGGCCCGGCAGTCCCTGGCCGTAAACGAGTCCGTCAAAAACGAGATTCCGGAGAAAGCCTCCACTCTTCACCGGCTTCTGGGCTCCATTCCCCTGACCGCTGAGTACAGGCACCACGATGCCAACCCTCTCCCGCTGGACATTCTGGTGGTGGACGAAGCCTCCATGGTCGACCTGCCCCTGATGACAAAACTCCTCATGGCTCTGCCCGACGAGACCACCTTGATTCTCCTGGGAGACAAGGATCAGCTCGCTTCAGTGGAAGGAGGCGCGGTGCTGGGCGACATCTGTTCCATTGCCGGAGCCGAAACCTTTTCCAAGCCCTTTGCCGAGAGTTTTCTGGCAACCACCGGCGACTCAGTGCCTACAGGGACCCTAACGCCGCTTTCCGACTCCATCGTCATGTTGACCAGAAGCTTCCGGTTCAGCGGGCAAAGCGGAATCGGAATGCTCAGCAAAGCTGTGCAGCACGGTGACTCCGGAAAGGCCCTGCAGCTTCTCCAATCGGATGATTATCCTGAACTGCAATGGATCGAATGCCGCCATGCCCGGGAACTGGGCGGGATCATACGCACGCTGGCCCTTCCAGCCTATACCGGGCTGTTCACGGCATCAGGAGCAATACAGGCGCTGGACGCCTTCGCCACGTTTCGGATCCTTACTCCGCTCCGCAAGGGGCCGTACGGGGTGAGCGCGCTCAACAGCCTGGTGGAACAAGGGCTCTTCCTGGAAGGGATCCTTCCCCCTGTTCAGAGGGGGCAATATCAAGGCAGGCCGGTCATGATTCTCACCAATGACTATGGGCAAAAGCTCTATAACGGAGACGTGGGCATCATCTGGAAGGAAGAAGTCGGTTTCAAAGCCTGCTTCCCGGCAGAGCACGGGGTCCGCTCCCTTTCCCCGGCCCTTCTTCCTGAACACGAGACCGCCTACGCCCTGACCGTGCACAAAAGTCAGGGGTCAGAGTTCGATCAGGTGCTCCTGATCCTGCCGGACCAGGATTTCCCCGTACTCACCAGAGAGCTCGTGTATACGGCCATTACCCGGGCCAAAAGCCGTCTGACCCTGGTCGGCACCACCGAAGTGCTCCGGGCGGCTGTCTCGAAACGAACACTTCGCTCTTCAGGGCTTGCCGACCGGCTGCACTCTCCAGGGGAATGCTTTTCATGAGCGACACCATGGTGGCTTTTGTCTGGCCCTATTTCAGGGTTCTGCTGGTCTTTGCGATCATGCTCCTGCTCATGAAGCGCAAGGTCGGGCTGGGCACCGCAATTCTGGCCGGAAGCGTCCTGCTGGGCCTGTTTTTCTGGACCCCTCCGGGGGTGTGGATCCGCTCTACAGCCACCGCGCTGACCGATGTCAAGCTCCTGTTTCTGGCCGCCATCGTCTCCCTCATCTTAGTGCTGAGCAATGTCTTGGAGCGCACCGGCCAGAGCGAACGGCTGATGGAACTGCTTTCAGGATACCTTGTCTGGCGCCGGCTCAGACTTTCCTTCTTCCCCGCCCTGATCGGCCTTTTGCCCATGCCCGGCGGAGCCGTGTTTTCCGCGCCCATGGTCAAGTCCGCCGCCCGGGACCTCAATGTTTCAGACGAACAGATGGTCTACATCAATTATTGGTTCCGTCACATCTGGGAGATGGTCTGGCCACTCTATCCGGGAATCATCTTGACCGCCTACCTGGCCAACGTCTCCATTCTGGAGCTTCTGCTCTACACCTGGCCCGGTGTGGCCGTATCCGTTGCCATCGGCTGGTGGTTCTTTCTGCGAAAAGGCAAGCTCACGCTCCCTGCCGACCGCCCCCCCCGGGAGGCGGCCCTGCCCCCGTTTTCCAAAGTTCTGTACCAGGGCATTCCCCTGATAATCGCCATTGCCGGATCTCTCGGCCTGGAGGGGGCTATCTGGCTCACCGGTCTCGAACTACCCTTTGAACTGGCTCTGGTTCTGGCCCTGTCTCTGGCCATCCTCGCCAGTGTCCTGCAAAACCGCCTCTCCATTGGGAAGTTTCTGGACCTCATCGCCTGGAACCATCTGGGAAAAATGGTCTATCTGATCCTGGCCATCTTTGTGTTCAAGGCCATTTTAGAAAACGGCGGGGTTGTGGATGAACTCAGTCGCGCCTCCCAGGGCGGCTCGACGCTCTTTCTCACCTGCCTTCTCCTCCCCCCGCTCGTCGGCCTGGTCTCCGGAATTACCGTGGCCTATGTCGGAGCCACTTTTCCCCTGATCCTCGCCCTCATCGCCCAGGCCGGTCTCACCGATCAGCAGCTTCCCTATCTGGTCCTGGCCCTGTTCACCGGATTCGCCGGAGTCCTCGCCTCCCCAGTCCACGCCTGTCTGCTTCTGACCTGTGAATATTTCCATTCTCCCCTTGCTGTCATCTGGAAACGGATCGCCCCCCCCTGCCTTCTGTTTCTGGCTTTTGGCGTACTTCTTTTTCTCTTCTTAAACTCGGCGTTCTTCTGACCTTGCCGCATCAATCAACTTGTGCAGCCCCCATCATTTCCGCATCTGCGGGGAGTCTGCTTGACTTTTTCCGGGGAAATCCCCGACATGGCATTTGGCGCGTGGTTGTGTTCGGCTCCTCAAGGCAGAGCACATCATGACCGTGCCCGAGGCCCACAAGGGAAAGGGGGATTTGGAGAAACACCAGTTCTATTCTGCTCAGACTCCTGTTTAGGGAACCCAACCCCGCAACCAGGATGAGTCTGGACAGGCGGATCAATGAATTGAACGATCGACTGGGCATCAAGAGCAAAAATCTCCTGGACACCTGACCGTCCTGTTTGGCTTAAAAAACGAAAACCCCGCCTGTGGAGATCAGGGGGGTTGTCTAGAATGGGCAGGCAGGAATCTGCCGCGATTTTTTTCGATGGAGGGATCAGTCGTCGTAGCTTCCCGGGCCGTGCTGGCTGTGGAGGACGACAAGAAAAATTCCGACCAGGGACAATCCGAGCAAAAGCATCAATCCGGAAAACATAAGCCTTCCCCCTTCTTTATGCGTGAAATTCTTGGAGTGAGCCTTGAGAAGCTTCTCCTTTAGCCAGAATCACCGCAATTTTCAAGCGCCTGGCTCGGGGCTGGAAATGAGCTTCATCTGATCCATCTCGCAGGTATGGCGGATGTCCACGCCTCGTTCGATGAACACCACCACTTCGGCGACATTGGTACACAGGTCCGCCATCCGCTCGAGGCACTTGGAAATCATGATGGTGTGCACCGGCCGTTCCACCATGCTGGTATTCGTGCTCAAAAAATCGATGAGGTTCTTGATCAGTTTGATGTAGAGTTCGTCGGCCTGCGTGTCGGTCTGACAGACTTTGACCGCTCCTTTGACATCCCTGTTGGTAAAGGCCTCCACAGCCATGCGGTACATTTCCACGGTCTTGTCCGCCAGTTCCTGAATGGGCTGGTTGAATGGGATGGGCGGGCGATTGGAAAGCATGATGGCCCGCTCCGCAATGTTCACGGCCTGATCCCCGATACGTTCAAGCTCCACACAGATGCGTGAACAGCCGATAACAAACCGCAGATCCCTGGCCACGGGCTGTTCCCTGGCCATGAGTTTGAGACAGACGTCGTCGATCTCCACTTCCAGCCGGTTGATCCGTTCGTCATTGTCGATCACCTTCTGGGCCAGGTCCTCGTCCCTGGTCAACAGGGACTGAATGGATCTGTTCATGGCCTCTTCACTCAGGGCGAACATGTTCATGACCTTGAGCTTGAGCTTGTCCAGTTCCTGATGCAGATGGGACTGCTGTTGCATTCAGCCGACCTCCTCATGTCGGAGAAGAAAAACACTGTTTTCTCTTTGGAATTCACAATAGGTATGCATTACCCGAATCTCCCGGTAATATACTCCTCGGTCTGCTTCTTCTTGGGGCGGGTGAACATGATGTCCGTCGCCTCCACCTCCACCAGGCTGCCCATGTAGAAGAAAGCCGTCATGTCGGAAACCCGGGCAGCCTGCTGCATGTTGTGGGTCACGATGATGATGGTCAACCTGGATTTGAGTTCGTGGATGAGTTCTTCGATCTTCTGCGTGGCAATGGGATCCAGGGCGGAGCAGGGTTCATCCATGAGCATAACCTCGGGCTGGACCGCAAGCGCCCTGGCAATGCAGAGCCGCTGCTGCTGTCCGCCGGACAACCCCAGGGCCGAGGTTTGCAGTCTGTCTTTGACCTCCTCCCAAATGGCCGCGCCTTTGAGACTCTCTTCCACCCGCTCGGCAATATAGTTCTTGTCCTTGATACCGGTGACCCGCAGCCCATAGGCGATATTCTCGAAAATAGTCTTGGGAAAGGGGTTCGGCTTCTGAAAAACCATCCCCACCCGGCGCCGGAGGCTGACCACATCCACCTTGGGGTCGTAAATATCTCCCTCATCCAAAAGCACACTGCCTTCGACCCTTGTACCCGGGATCAAATCGTTCATCCGGTTCAAACAGCGCAGATAGGTGGACTTCCCGCACCCTGAAGGACCAATCAGGGCTGTCACCCTGTTCATGCCTATCTCCAGGGTGATATCCTTGAGAGCCCGAAAGGTCCCGTAATAAAAATCCAGATTGGTCGAAGACATCTTCACATTATCAGACATTGCCGAACATCCTTAATTTTCCTCTCTCGTGTATCATGTCTATGCCTGCCTGTTCATGGGCAGGGAAAAAAAGAAGATCGACCCCCTGCTTTCGCCTCGGGGGGGACTCTCCACCCAGATTCTGCCTCCGCCGTTGCGGATGATGTGACGGCTGATGGCCAGTCCGAGACCGGTGCCCGGCATCTCCTTGTTCCTGTGTTTTTCCACGCGGTAGAATCGTTCGAAAATCCGTTCCTGATCGCCCTTGGGAACCCCTGCCCCTCTGTCCTTGACACCGATGGTCAGGGTCTGGTCGTCCACCGCATGAAACACGGTAATTTTTTCCTTGGGCGGGCTGTACTTGATGGCATTTTCCAAGAGGTTACGAAAGACCTGCACCAGCTGCTCACTGTGGAAACGCAGCGCAATGCCCTCCTCAGGGAGCTGATCATCCAGAATGATCCCCCGGTAATCGGCCAGGCCCAGGCATGATTTCCAGGCTTCTGAAAGGGCGGACTTGGGATCGACCATTTCTTTATGACGCTCCATTCCAGCGGATTCCAGCTTAGCCAGCTGAAGAAGATCCCGGACAAGATGGTTCATGTTGTCCGCGTTCTTGATGATGATATCCAAAAAGGATTGTCTGGTCCCCCCATCCATTTCCGATGTCTTCACTGTCTCTGCATACCCCTTGATAGAGGTGAGCGGCGTGCGCAGTTCGTGGGAGACATTGGCCACGAAATCCCTCCGGATCTTTTCCAACCGCTTAAGTTCGGTAATGTCATGAAACACCATGATGAGGGCCAGATCCACGTCCCTGACCTGGAGCGGGACGATGTCGACATCATAGAATTGTTCACCCGGGAACTCGAGCTGCAGGCTGGCCGGGACAAAACGCCCCTGCCGCCGTTCGGACAGGACGAAATCACACTGTTGTTGAAGCTCTGGATTTCTGGTCAGTTCCAAAGGTCTGAGCCCCTGAATGGTGTTGATGCCTGAGAAAATCCGTTCCAGATACTGGTTCACATCTCTGATCACCCCCCTTTCGTCGAGCACTGCAACGCCTTCCCGGATGCCGTTCAAGATGGCTTCCAGCTGTCCTTTCTGCTGCACGATCGTCCGGAACTGGTTTTCTATGCCCTCCGCCATATGGTTGATGGAGTCGGCAAGCGGGACAAATTCCTTTCCCGGAGCCACGCGGATCCGCTTGCGATAATTGCCTTTGCCGATGGCCTCGGCCGTATCGATCATCACGCCGATAGAATGCTCCAACTGCCTGACAAGAGAGACACCTACCAGAAGCAGGACGGCAAAAATCGGCAGGAGGAAAAACCCCAGATTGCTCAAAATGGAATCGAGCCGGGCCTGGACTCTGGAATAGGGAATGGCCACCCGGAGAATTCCACTGCCGAGAACCGGAAGTGTTTCGACCTGTTCGGCCACATAGAACAGCCTGGGATTCGTCTCCAGTGTGGGGCTTGAACGGATGCTGAACCCGAAGGGCTCTGTCTGTGCCTGGACGATCTCCGGACGAAATGCATGGTTGTCCAGCTCCGGAAGTCTGGCCCAAGTCACTTCTGAATCCGCAATGACCTCCCCTTTCGGTGTAACAAGGGTGACTCGCAGGTCCATGCTTGTGCCGATGGCATGGACATAATCATGCAGCTGGCGCCGGCTGTCCAGTGTCTCCTGCTGCGAATGCAGAAGCCATACGGTGTGGCTGAGCTGGTTCCTCGCCCGGAGCAGTTCCTGGTCTTTGATCTCCGCGCTGATGGTCCGGTAGAGGTAAATCCCGGGAGTCAGGATGGCCAGGACCAGTATGAAGACCATTGCCAGGAGAAATCTGGCACGAAAAGAAAATGCCATGATTATTCCTTGAACCTGTACCCAACGCCCCGCACTGTTTCCACGAATGTTGCATAAGGGCCGAGCTTCTGTCTGAGCCGTCGCACGTGGGTATCCACGGTTCTGGCGTAACCCTCGAACTCGTACCCCCATACCCTGCTCAAGAGCGAATCCCGGGTGAGCACCCGTCCCTTGGCCTGAATGACCTCGGTCAGCAGTTTGAACTCGGTGGCGGTCAGGGCCACATCCTTGCCGTCCACCTCGACCCCGTGCCTGTCAAAGTCCACTTTGAGTCCATCGCGCTGCCACACGCTTTCTTCCGGCTTCTGCCCGTCAGCCCGCTTGAGCACGGCCTTGACCCTGAGGGTCAGCTCCCGGGGGCTGAATGGCTTGACCACGTAATCGTCCGCGCCGAGTTCCAGCCCCACGATCCTGTCCACTTCCTCGCCTCGGGCAGTGAGCATGATCACCGGAATGGGCTTGGTTTTGGTGTCGGACTTGAGTTCCTTGCACACGTCAAAACCGTCCAGACCGGGAAGCATGATGTCCAGAAGGATGAGATCTGGATCGAATTTTCGGGCCAGATCCAACGCTTCCCGCCCATTTTCAGAGGTGAGCACGTCAAATCCCGCATTCTGCAGGTTGAAGCGGAGCAGGTTCTGAATGTCGTCTTCGTCTTCGACGATCAAGATACGGTGCCTGGTCATAGTTCCTCCGATTGGGGTGAGCGCTACTTCTTCTGCATTCTGGCCCTGATCCAGATGGCAACCATGTTCATGCCGAGGACGAGCGCAATGAGGACAAGCGCCGTGCCGTACTGAAGCGGTCTGGTCTTTTCGATATCTGTGCCCGCAGTGGCCAGGACATAGATGTGGTACGGCAGGGCCATGACATCGTCGAAAATGGAGCCGGGGAGCTTGGGGGTGAAAAAGACCGCTGCCGTGAACATGATGGCCGCTGTTTCCCCTGCCGCCCGGCTGACTCCCAGAATTGACCCCGTGAGCATCCCTGGCACGGCTGCCGGAATCACCACCCTTGAAATTGTCTGCCACTTGGTGGCCCCGAGCCCAAGCGAGGCCTCCCGGTAGGTGTCTGGGACAGACCGGAGCGCTTCCTCTGAAGTACCGATGATCACCGGCAGAATCAGAACTCCCAGAGTCAATACTCCTGAGAGAATACTCACCTCCAGTTGCATCCAGGTCACGAAAAAGGCCAGCCCGAAAAGCCCGAAAACAACGGATGGAACCCCGGCCAGATTATTGATGGCCAGCCGGATGATCCGAAGCAGGAGACCGGGCCTGGCATACTCGTGCAGGTAGATGGCCGTTGCCACACCCCAGGGAAGGGCAACGACCATGGATCCGATCCCAAGGATGAAGGTTCCGATGATGCACGGCAGAATTCCGCCTTCGGTCATGGATTTTCGGGGCGGCTGACTGAGAAACTCCCAGCTGATCGCTCCCAGCCCGTTTTTGAGCAGAAAGAAGAGAATCACGGCCAGGGCCAGACCGTTGATAAGGGAAGAAATGCGGAAAAAGGAGAACATCACCCCCTGGCTGGCCTTTCGCAAGCCCGAGATTCCGTCCTGCCCAAGCGCCTTGTTCGTAGTGTCTGGGGACATGTCAATCCTGCTGCATCGAACCGTTACAAGGTGGCCGCACCGGTTTGTTTGTACTTGTGCGCAAGATGGTCGGCCACGATATTGAAGGCCAGGGTGAAGAGAAAGAGCACGACCCCTGTGGCAAAGAGAGCATAATAGTGTTCGCCTCGAAACGGTGCTTCCGCCATTTCCGCTGCAATGCTCGCGGGCATGGGCCGGACCGGATCAAAAAGGGATTCCGGCACGAGGGCTGCACCGCCGGCGACCATGAGCACCACCATGGTTTCGCCGATGGCTCTGGACATGCCCAGAATCACGGCCGTACTGATTCCTGAGAGCGAGGCCGGCACGATCACCCGCCGGATGGTCTCCCAATGGGTGGCTCCCAAAGCCAGGGATGCCTCCTTGAGATCTCTTGGAACGCTGAAAATAGCGTCTTCGGAAATGGAGGTGATGGTTGGAACCGACATGAAGGCCAGCATGAGTGAGGCGTTGAAAAGGTTCAATCCGGTGGGCAAATCGAACTGCTGCTGCAAAAAAGGGGCAACCACGACCATTCCGAAAAATCCGATGACCACCGAAGGAAGTGCCGCCAGAAGCTCCACCATGGGCTTGATGAATCCCCGCATCCTTGGCGAGGCCAGTTCGGCAAGGTAGATCGCCGTCATAACTCCCAGGGGAATGGCGATCAATGAGGATACCCCGGTCACTGCAAGGGAGGCGAGAAGCAGCGGGAAGATCCCGAAATCAGGGGGGTCCGCTGTGGGGTACCAGGCCGTGCCGAAAATGAAATCCTTCACACTGACATGATTGAAAATGGGGAGTCCTTCCGCAAACAGAAAGAACATGATCAAGCATAAAATTATGATGGAGACGGTGGCGACCGAGAAGAAACCCAAATGAATCGCTTTCTCTCTGATGTTTTTTGCTTGAATCATGCGTGCATCTCTTTTGGAATGATCAAAAAATCAAGAGGATACGGACCATTTTAGGCCCGTACCCTGTCATTTTTCAATCTCTAATGGCTAATACAACGGGACAAACCCGGCTTCGAGGACGAGCTTTTGACCGGTCTCTGGATTTTGAATGAACCGAATAAAGTCACTTGTCTCTCCTTCGGGCCAGCCGTTGGTGAACATGAACAGAGCCCTGGCCACGGGATATTTCCCGCTTTTTGCGTTTTCAGGATTTCCCTGGATGCCCTCCACTGTCAGCTCTTTGATGGAGGGGTTGAGGTATCCTATGCCGACATACCCGATGGCATTCGGGTTATTTGTAACTGCCTGACCCACGGCTCCGTTGGAGGCCTGCAGCAGGGCGCGGGGAGTGACCCGCTCATTTTCCAGAACCTCTTCTTCCCAGACCTCATATGTTCCTGATGAGGTGTCCCGGGAGATGACCACGACCTTCCTGTCAGGGCCGCCGACTTCCTCCCAGTTTCTGATCTCACCGGTGTAGATGGCCTTGAGCTGATCCAAGGTGAGGTCCTGCACCGGGTTCGAAGGATGCACGATTGGTACGATGGAATCGTACGCCACGGCAAAGGGAACCGGATAGGATCCGCGTTCCACCGCCAGAGCCACTTCCTTCTCCTTGATGAAACGTGAGCTGTTGGCTATGTCCGTGGTGTCGTCGATTATGGCCTTGATCCCGTTCCCGGAACCGCCCCCGGAAATGGAGATGCTCACGTCGGGGTTTTTCTCCATATAAGCTTCTGCGGTCACCTGGGCGATGGGCAGAACCGTGGTCGAGCCCTTGATGGATATGTCGCCCGCCCAGGCGGTTCCGGCCATCGCTGCAAGAGCCAGAACAAAAAAAAGAAGTTTTGATCGCATTGTGTCCTCCTGGTTCATATAAGTAAACTCTGTGTTTTTCTCTGCTGCAGTTTGATAAATAGCATATGTTACATTTTGGTTACAATGGGATGTCGTTTTCGTGATAGTCTTAACTTGTTGATTATATTTTATTTTGTATTTCTCGCGACAAAAACTTTTTCTCCTCACTCCCCATGGATCGCTTGCACCGATCGTGTGTGACGCGTATTTGGCTGCAGGCGCATTCCCAGGGATGATCAGACAACCCTCAACCGACAAACCGATGAGTTCCGCACATGAAAACAGCGATTTTTGGTTTTTCCGGGAGCGGGAAAAGCTCCCTGTTCGCCGCGCTGGCAGGTCCGGCAGCCGTTCATACCGACCGAGCCATGATCAAGGTTCCCGAGCCCAGACTGGCCCCTCTGGTGGAACTCTTTAAGGCAAAAAAGGTGACCTATACCGAAATCGAGTTCGCCGACATCCGGGGAGGAGGATCCCCTGGAAAGGGCCTCGGGGAGAAAGTCCTGAACGAGATCCGTCCCTACGACTGCTTGCTCGCCGTGCTGGACGGATTCTCCGGCATGGCCCCGCCTGTGGCTCAACGCGATGAAATCGAGGCGGACATGATCATAGCCGACCTGGCGGTGGTGGAAAAACGGCTCGAGCGTATCGCCCAGGACAAGAAAAAAGCCCGCGATTTGTTCTCGCCCCAGGAAGAGCAGATGCTGGAGCAGGCCAAAGCCGTGCTCGAGAGCAACACCCCGCTGCGGCAAAATGCCGCCATTGCTTCGGCTCCGGAACTCAAGGGATTTCGTTTCCTCTCCTCCAAGCCGGTTCTGTATGCCTTCAATGGCGAGGAGGACTCCTTCATGGATCAGAAAACCCCCCAGGGTGGTCCTGGAGAGGTGCACATGCTCGTTTCGGCCAGGCTGGAACAGGAACTGGCGGAAATCGAAGATCCTGATGAACGGAAAAGCCTTCTCGAGGATCTCGGCATTGCCGAGTCTGCTTTGGATCGTGTCATCGCCAGGACCTATGACCTCCTCGGTTTGATCACCTTTCTCACCGCAGGGGAAAAGGAGGTCAGAGCCTGGCCCCTCAAGCGGGGGGAGACCGCACCGGAGGCGGCCGGGGTTATCCACTCCGATCTCCAGAAGGGTTTCATCCGGGCAGAAGTTTTGGCTTACGAGGATTTCTTGTCCTGCGGCGACTTCAAGACCGCCAAGGAGCGGGGAGTCCTCCGGCTGGAGGGCAAGGACTATGTGGTTCAAGATGGGGATATCATCACGTTCCGGTTCAATGTCTGACAGGCGGTCCAAACCGTGAATACCCCCCCTTCACCCCAAGACCCCTCGGCCGGGAATGGTGCGGAACATATTGCTGAAACTCTCAAAAACCTCAGCGTGGTCCTCTTCCGGACCAAGCTCCCGGAAAACATCGGAGGAGTTGCCCGGGCCTGCGTGAACATGGGCTGTTCCAGTCTCGTCCTGGTCCAGCCCAGACAGTGGGATGTACGCAGGGCAGAGCCCATGGCCACCTACAAGGGGGCGCCCCTGCTCTGGAACGCCAGGATACACGACCATCTTTCCGAGGCCCTCAAACCATTTTCCCTGGTTTTTGGAACGACTGCCCGCACAGGAGGATGGCGCAAGGGAATCGTCTCTGCGGAAGCCGCCGCCGAAAGGATCGTCAGCTATTTGGCTGGCGACAAACCCGTGGCTGTGGTCTTCGGACCCGAAGATTTCGGCTTGACCAACGAAGAGATCGAACTTTGCGGTCCGTTGATCACAATTCCGACATCTCCCGGGGCATCGTCTCTCAACCTGGCACAGGCCGTGCTAGTGGTACTTTACGAGTGTCTCAAGCGAACCCTTTCTGGTGTGCCCGAACCAGTATACGCCGATTCCGAACTCATCAGCTGGGAGGAACGTGAGCGCTTGTATGCCTGGCTCAAACGAGCGCTTTTGGATATCGATTATCTGAAGAAGGACAATCCTGACTACTGGATGCTTGCGATCAGGCGCTTTTTGAACAAAACCGAAATCCAGAGACACGAATACAATATGCTTATGGGTATTTGCCGGCAGGTCCGTTGGATCACCGGCAACGCGCGCCGGGAGAGCCCCCCTGAGTCTGATTGACAAAGCCCATGCCAAACCAGGACGAGATCCACTTTATTCTTGCCAGACTCCGCCATATCGTCTCCTCTCCCCACCCGGAGAAGTATGTGGTGGACGTGCGCACGATACTGAAAACCTACCGGAAACTCGAAGGAAAATCTGAATACGATCATACGACTTTCCTGGAATTCAAAAGCGAGCTGACCCTGCTTCTCACCGCAGTGCTGCGAAAAACCAGAGACTTGCCGCTGCTCAAGGTGCTGGTTGAACACCTCTTTTTGCTCCCTCCCATGGGACCATTTTCCATTCTTTTCTGTTTCCAGGAGAAAACCTGTCCGCAAGCGCTCCAGAAATCCCTCCTGGAGTCCCTTGCCATCAAAAATCAGCTCATCCTGGCAAACCTGGGACTGCTCTGCCATGAGCAGTGTTCCGAATTTTTTCTGAACTGGGCGCAATCCAGGCTGGAGTATCTCAAAGCCCGCAACAACCATCATGTCCAGGAATTTTTTGCCTTTTGTACCCGCCACAGGATTGGACTCTCCAGGCCTGTCAAGGCGGCTGCTTTCGTCAGCAAGTATTTCAACAGATTTCACTGCCTCCTTGAAAAGGAATCGAACTCCGCAGAACTGTCCGCACAGCTGAAAATAGTCGCCCTTCTGGAAAGCCCCAGAAATCTGGAGAATTGCTCGCCCTGTCTCACGTCCTCACCGGACGATGTGCTTCTGGCCGTTCTGGCCACTGTCAAGGATACACCGGGCGTGTATTCCGAAGAATTCGTCAATGACCTGAGCGGGCTGTTGGAACATCCTCGAATTGAGGTCGTCTCCCTCGCGCTGCAGATTCTGATCACCCTCGCACCTGACCGGGCGTCCAGGGCCATGGCTTCCTTGTATGAGCGCAAGCCCCACCTGAAAAAACTCATCACCGGAAGTTGCCTCCTGCTTGATTTGCCGAGATTTATGACCTTTTACCGTGCCCTGCCGCAAAAAAAACGTACCGCGGTCATCGAAAGCGTGGTCACTGGACTTTTGCACTTCGATCCTGAAGGTGTGAAGCGGGTCCTCAACTCGGAGATACTCGGTACCGGCAATTCGTGGTTCAGTGAAAACAGGAACAAACTGCTCTCGTTGATGGACGTCCAAAGCGGAACCATCATCAGTAGACTTGCCCCGGGCAGAGGAACTTCGGAATTTCAGAACGGGAAGCGGGCGACAGGGACGACGATATCTCAGGAATTCTTCCTGGACAGGCTTTTTTTCGCCTCTGATCTGGATGTGTCGGAAATCACCCTGAGTTCCTTCACGGACTGCGGATTCGAAAATATTCCCTTTTCCATGCTCCGCGGCAGGGACACGAGCTTTACCGGGTGTCGCTTTTTCCGATGCAATTTCGACCATGCCTTTTTCTCCAGGTCGACCTTCAATAACTGCTCCTTTGTGGAATGTTCGTTCAAAGAAGCGGTCTGGGACCGCCTGGAGTTCGTCCATACGGTTTTTACGAAATGTTCCTTCCTGAACGGTACCCTGAGCGGATGTGCAGGCGAGGATCTCACGTTTGCGGTCTGCAATCTCTTCAAGCTCAGAATGGCTGATTGTGCGTTGACGAGGTTCACCGCCACGGAGTGTAATTTCAGTTCAGCACTCTTCGTGAGCACCTGCTTCTCAGGTTCAGAACTGACCCTGTGCTCTTTTGAACGCTCAAGTCTTCTCTTTTTGACCACCAGGGGAATGCGGGTCTGCGGTTGCGCCTTTACAGAGGCCCGGGGCATGAACATGGCCACCGAGGTGCCGGATCTGCTGGAAATTTCCCAAAAGTTTCTCCAGGCGGAACTACACGCCTTTTCCTGCAAACAGGGATTTCTCAAGCCATTGCTGAGCGTTCCGGTCCAAGACGCGGAAGAACTCATTGTGAGCTGGTTCAAAATGCGATCCCTGCTGCAGGCCCGGGAAAAATTTCTAATCAACAATGTCCGCCGGCTGAACACGGCCCTGGAACGTTTGACCTTCTCGCAGCGCACCTTTTTCGAGGTCATGCCGCTTCTTCTCACAACCAATCTGACGGGCAATGGGTTTGTCCCTTCTGACAAGCTCCCTGCCCTGCGTGTGTCAGGATACGAGCCTCCCCCTGGAAGCTGGTCTCTGGCCCGGAAACTCTTCGACCTGGTCGAGTATCCGGAACAAAGGCGGACACGGCAGATCCAGGCAATCTATTCCATTGGCAGTACCGGCTCTGTGGCTCAGACAGAGCATTCCGACCTTGATTACTGGATCTGCGCCGACCTCAGCGGGTGGACAGACCAGGAGTTGAACGCCTTTAGACAGAAACTGGATGACCTGACCGCCTGGGTCCGGCTGGAGTTCGACACAGAAGCACACTTCTTTCTTCAGGACATCAACCGTGTCAGGCGCAACGACTTTGAGAGCGTCGACCATGAGAGTTCGGGCACAGCCCAGGGTATTCTCCTCAAAGAGGAATTCTACCGCACAGGGCTCAAGATTGCCGGACTCTCCCCGCTCTGGTGGCTTACGCCGCCGAAATCGTCTCGAGAAACCTATCATGAGATCAGTGAATGGACCCGGCTTCTGGGCTTTGGCGTTATCGACTTCGGGTATCTGAACCATATTCCCTCGGGTGAATTCTTCGGGGCCTCCCTGTGGCAGATCGTCAAATCCTTCAAGAGCCCCTTCAAATCCATTCTCAAGTTCGGACTTCTGGAGAAGTATGTCCGCCGGTTCAAACGCCCCCTCCTGTGCGAGGACATCAAAGAGAATATCCTGGCCGGGTACCACGACCTGCTCACTGTTGATCCCTACATCATTCTCTTTCGTGAAGTGTGGAACTACTACTGCATGGCTGGTGACAAGCAGACACTTGAAATCCTGAAATTTTCCTTTCTCCAGAAGACCGGCATGACCAGCGAGGATCTGCACACCCTTTTTGGCGAAAGCCTCCAGGGTCTGTACTGTGTCGAGGACCTGATCAGTTTCCAGGACGCCAACCCCATGGGCGTGGACACCCTCGAACACGTCGAGTTCAATCGGCTTATGGAGATCGAGCAGAATCTGAACAAATACATGGTCCGAACGTACATCCGCATTCAGGAAGGCATGTCCGGGAAAGGCAAGGTGTGCATCGAGCAGTCCGACCTGAACAGATTGGGCCGCAAGATCTTTACAGTCTTTGCCCCCCGGACCGACAAGGTGGAGCACCTTCCCTACACGATCAACAGACGGTCCATATTCGAAGAACTCTATCTCTCCTCTTCCCAGGATCAGGAGGGGTCCCGGGAATGGCTCGTCAGAGGCAAGCAGCTGGATCCGGTTTCAAACCGGTACTATCTATCGGAGGTGAACCGGGGGCGGGATCTGGTCACCCAGCTCACATGGCTTGTGGCCAACGGGCTGTACCGACCGGAAATGCAGATCAAAACCGACTTCACCGTGTCTCCGGTGACAAAAGAGGACATTTCCCGCCTGCTCACCGCACTGCACGGTTTTTTTCCCTTGGAGATCTTTGATACGGATATCAATGAAGGGTTGAACGCTGAACTGGTGCTCAAGGCATTTCTCATCCTCAATATGGTCCAGCCCAGGGCAACGGGCAGAATCTACGAGGCCTCCATCTGCTACTGCACAAACTGGGGAGAGCTCTTCTGCAAGACCGTTTCCGTGAAAAAATACACCACCCCCCTCCAGCCCAAACGGTTCATCTTTGAACACATTGCCATGGATTTCGCCCCGTCCTGCCTCTATGGCATCTACATCCCCCAGAACGCGTCCTGTCTTCGCAACCTGCCGGCACCGGACGCGAACTGATCCGAATCGATCAGCCGGGCTCCCGGCGGCAAATCGCCGAATTCGCGTCTCCTGAGTTTTTTTGGACTCGTTCAGCAATGAAACCCGGCAATGAAAGGCGCAGATCCTCGATATTGTGACACCTGGAATGTCGAATCATGGAGGAAATGGAAGCAGATCGGAGCTGTCACGACCCTGACGTGGATGTGAGGCTTTTGTTTTCCTGTTGGGGCTACGAAAATGGCTGACGCACCCAAACCCAGATTTTGCCGGGAATCAGAAGACTTCGGCTTCGAACTTGTAGAGCAGCGCTTTGCGGCTTTGCCAGGCATTGGGCGGAAGCCCGGCCTTGCGGCAGGTCTGAGCCAGGAAGGTCTCCCGATCCCAGCCCCACTCCATGGCCACCTGAGGCAGCAGCAGGCCGGAATGAAACCCCCGCTGGATCATGAGCCCGTGACGGCCCGGCTCAATGGTTTCCGGGTCCTCTACCCTCTCAAAGGGGCTGAGAATGGAAATTTCCAGTTCCATCTGGTCGAAGTCCAATTCCGTGAGCGGAGGAAAGCGAGGGTCTTCAAAGGCAGCGCAATGGGCCATCTGGACCACGGTCTGGTTCAAGGGTCTGTCGCCAATGACATGGCCGATGCATCCGCGCAGACATCCCCCTTTTTTCAACGTGACAAATGCCCCGAAATGCTCGGTCATCTTCGAGGAGACCGGTTCGGGCATGACATACTCTCCACCCTTGATCCCGGTGAGTATGCTTTCCCTGGCAATTGTCCTCAGATAGTCTTTTTCCTCGTCCGTGAGGGTGAACTGGAATTGATTCATTGGACCTCTCGCTTGTCTTGGATCTGAAACAGTCCTGCCCTTATTGTGCCCATCGGGCTGGACCAAATCAAGTGGGGGGCAGACGCGCAGGGTTCAAAACCCTTGTTCAAGGGGGGGGCTTATGAGGAAATTCCCGCAGCCCCCGTCCTCTGCCGGGTCCACCTCGGCCGGAGCAATCCGCACTTGCCTTCCCTGGATGAAGAGTCGTCCCGTGGCCAGCCATTGCACTGCCTGGGGAAGTATCCTGTGCTCCAGTTCGAGAATCCGTCCGGCAAGGGAGTCGCCGTCCTCCTGCTGCCTCACCGGAAGCGCCGCCTGGATGATGATGGGCCCGTGATCCACCTTATGGTCGACCAGATGCACTGTGCACCCGGCAATGCGCACCCCGTAGTCGGCCGCCTGGTGCTGCCCGTGAATTCCCGGGAAACTGGGAAGAATGGCGGGATGGATGTTGATGACCCGGTTCGGGAACGCGTCCAAAAACGTCGGGGTGAGAATGCGCATAAACCCTGCCAGAACAACGGCCTGTGCGCCTGACTCGCGCACGGCCTGTGCGAGTTTTTCGTCGAAACCCTCGCGCTCGGGGAAATCCCGATGGGAGACCACCCTGGAAGGGATGTTGTGGTTTTGCGCTCTGATCAACCCATAGGCATCAGGCACATTGGAGATGACGGTCGTGATCTTCGCATCGAGCACGCCGCGCTCGATGTGCTCGATCAGGGACTGGAGGTTCGATCCGCTGCCGGAGACGAGCACCGCGATAGAAAGTGGCATGGCTACTCCTTGAGTGCGCCGACAATGGCCTCGACCAGACCGGGAATGGTGTATTCCGGGGACTGGATGTCAGCGGTGAACCCGAATCCCTCCAGGGTCTTGCCGGTCACCGGGCCGATACAGGCCAGTTTCACCCCCTGCTTCAGGTGCGGTTTGAGCTGCTCCGGTTCAACGAGCTGGAAAAAGTTCTCCACGGTAGAGGAACTGGTAAAGGTGATCACCTGAATGGTCCCTTCTTCCATCTGGGCCAGGAGTTCCTCTCCGCTCTGCTGGACCAGACCGGTGCGGTAGACCGGGAGGATTCTCACCTCTGCGCCGGCCCGGCCGAGCTCCTCAGGCAGAATTTCCCGGGCTTTTTCCGCTCTGGGGATGAGAACCCGTTTGCCTTTGACCCCCAGTTCCAGCAGCCCCTGGACCACGTGCTCGGCCACATACTTGTGGGGCACGAAATCCGGCCGAATGCCGCGTTCCCGGAGGGCATCCGCTGTGGCCGGACCGATGGCCGCCACGTTGCAGGAACCCAGGATCCGGGTATCGAGGTTCTGATCCGCCAGATATTTCCAGAAAAATTTCACCCCGTTGACAGAGGTAAAGACCACCCAGTCAAAAGAGCCTGCCTGGGAAACCCCGGCTGCGGCGCCTTCGTCGTCCAGGGGCGTTATGGAAATGGTCGGGAACTCGATGGTGCAGGCCCCCTGATTTTCAAGAAGCACGGCCAATTCGCTGGCCTGCTCCCTGGCCCGGGTGACAACCACCCCTTTGCCCAGCAATGGGCGTTTTTCAAACCACCCCAGCGTCTCCCTGAGCCGGACCACATCCCCCACCACCAACAGGGCCGGTGGTTTGAATCCTGCTTCCTTGGCCTTTTGCGCGATGGTTCCCACCTCAGCCACCAGGGTCTGCTGCAGGCATGTTGTTCCCCAGCGCACCAGGGCGGCGGGTTTTGCAGCGTCCATGCCCGCCCGGGCGAGTTCCTTGGTAATCATGGGCAGATTTTTCACCCCCATGAAGAACACCAGCGTGCTTGTCCCTTTTGCCAGGGATTCCCAGTTGTGGGCGCTGTCCGGCTTGGTAGGGTCTTCATGGCCTGTGATAAAGGAGACCGAGGAGGCATAATCCCGGTGGGTCAGGGGAATGCCCGCATACGCGGTCGCGGCAACAGCCGAGGTCACGCCGGGCACCACCTCGAACTCGATTCCGGCTGCAACCAGGTCTTCGGCTTCCTCAGCCCCGCGGCCGAACACGTACGGATCGCCGCCCTTGAGCCGGGCGATAGTCTTGCCCTCCCCGGCCTTTGCCACCAGCAGCGCGTTGATATCCTGCTGCGCCATGGTGTGGTCCCCGCCTTTCTTGCCCACATAGATAAGCTCGGCATCCGGGCGGCAGTGTGCCAGAAGCGATTTGCCGGCCAGGTAATCGTACACCACCACATCCGCCATGGAAAGGATATCCCGCCCCTTGAGGGTCAGAAGACCCGGGTCCCCGGGACCGGCTCCGATCAGATAAACTTTTGCCATACTCTACCTTCAGGTTCAGCCTGTGTTTGGAGTGCCCTTGATTCGACTTTCGCCGGGGCATCAATCCTGAACGAATGCAGCGATCCGTTCGCGCAGCGTGTTCATGGTGTTCTGTTTTTCCGTGAGTGCTTCGGCCTTGTGCCGCTCCTTGGCCACGACCTCCGCAGGCGCCTTGGCCACGAAATCCTCATTGGCAAGTTTGCGGTTCACGATCTCGAATTCTTTCGTGACCTTGGCCAGTTCCTTGTCCAGTCTGGCCAGCTCGGCCTGGAAGTCCACAGCACCTTCGAGCGGGACGAAGAGCTCGCTACTGCGGACCACTGCGGTTCCGGAAGCTTTCGGCGGCGCAAGTGCCGGATCGATCGTTACTTCGCTCACCCGGGCCAGGGACATCACAAGCGGTGTGTGTGTTTCGAGAAGGGCGGCATCCTCCCCTTGGGCCCTGACCAGAAGCCGCAACTCCTTGGCCGGGGAAATCCCAAGCTCGGAGCGGATGTTGCGCACACTGACCACCACCTCCTGCAAAAACCCCATCCTGTCCACCAGTTCCGGGTGGAGGAACTGCTCGCGCCTTTCAGGCAGCGGCTGCAAGGCCAGATTCTTCAGCTCCCCGGTGTGAAAATTGCTCCAGATTTCCTGGGTCACAAAGGGAATGATGGGATGGAGCAGGAGAAGAATTTCAGACAGCCCGGTACGCAGGCACGCCCTGGCTTCGGATTTTGACTCTGTCTCGTCCCCGTAGAGATCCGGCTTGATCATCTCCAGATACCAGTCGCAGAACTCATGCCAAACGAATTGATACAGAGTTTGAGCGGCTTCGTTGAACCGGTATTCCTCGATAGCTGAACCGATGTCGACTTTGACCTCCTCCAGACGGTGCAGCATCCACCTATTGGCAAAGCTCTTGACCTCTGTCGGAAGTGGTTCGTGGTGTCCTTCCTCCAGATTCATGAGCGCGAACCGGGAGGCGTTCCAGATCTTGTTGATGAAGTGCCGGTACCCCTCGATCCGATCCTCGGACATCTTGATGTCCCGCCCCATGGCGGCAAAGGCGGTGAGGGTGAATCGGAACGCGTCCGTTCCGTATTTTTCGATCATAAGCAGGGGATCGATCACATTACCGGTGGACTTGCTCATCTTCTTGCCCTGTGCATCCCGGACCAGGGCATGGATGTAGACGTGATGAAACGGCACCTTGCCCATGAAATGGATGCCCATCATCATCATCCTGGCCACCCAGAAAAACAAAATGTCGAACCCGGTGACCAGAACCGACGTGGGATAGAAGGTTTCGAGCTCTTTGGTCTTGTCCGGCCACCCCAGCGTGGAAAACGGCCACAAGGCCGAAGAAAACCAAGTGTCCAGCACGTCATCTTCCTGGACGAGCTGGTGCGAAAAACACTGGGGACATTCAGTGGGATCCTCTTTGGCCACCACGAGCGTTCCGCACTCCTGGCAGGTCCAGGCCGGAATTCTGTGCCCCCACCAGATCTGCCGGGAAATGCACCAGTCCCGGATATTGTCCATCCACTCGTAATAGGTCTTGTCCCAGTGCGGGGGGTAAATCTGAGTTTCGCCTTGGGCCACCCCGTCCCGGGCAGCTTTGGCCAGCGGAGCCACCTTCACGAACCACTGCCTGGAGACATAGGGTTCGATCGCGGTATTGCACCGGTAGCAGTGCCCCACATTGTGCACGTGGCGTTCCTGCTTCTTCAGAAAGTTCTGGTCCTTGAGGTTTTCCACCACCTTTTTGCGGCATTCAATGCGCTCCAGCCCGGCATAGGCTTCCCCGGATTCCGGGCTCATCCTGCCTTCGGCATCGATGACCTGCAGCAAGTCCAGGCCATGCTTCCTGCCCAGCTCGAAATCGTTCATGTCGTGGGCCGGCGTGACCTTGAGGCACCCGGTGCCGAATTTCCTGTCCACATAGGCATCCGCGATAATGGGGATTCTTCTGCCTGTCAGCGGAAGCTCCACATCTTTTCCCACCAGGTCGGTGTACCGCTCGTCTTCCGGGTGCACCGCCACCGCAGTATCGCCGAGCATGGTCTCCGGCCTGGTGGTGGCCACGACCACATCCCCGCTGCCGTCGCACAATGGGTAACGGATGTGGTAGAGTCCTCCCTCGACCTCCTTGAAGTCCACTTCCAGGTCGGCCAGGGCGGTCCGGCAGCGGGGGCACCAGTTGATGATGTAGTCGCCCCGGTAGATGAGCCCCTCTTCGAAAAGCCGGACGAAAACTTCACGCACCGCCCTGGACAGCCCTTCGTCCATGGTAAAACGCATCCTGGACCAGTCCACGGAAGCGCCCATGCGTTGAATCTGGTTGAGGATCTTCCCCCCGTACTCCTCCTTCCACTTCCAGACCTGTTCGATGAATTCGTCCCGCCCCAAATCCTCTCTGCTCTTGCCCTTTGCGGCCAGAGCCCGCTCCACCACGTTCTGGGTGGCAATGCCGGCATGGTCCATACCCGGAACCCAGAGGACCTTGTCCCCTTTCTGCCGGTGGTAGCGGCACAAAATATCCTGAAGAGTGAGATTCAGGGCATGGCCCATATGCAAACTGCCGGTGACGTTCGGGGGAGGAATGACAATGGAGTACGGTTCTCCAGGAGCATTCGGATCAGGGGTGAAGGATTCCTGCTCCTCCCAGTAGTCGATCCATTTCTCTTCAACGTCCTTTGGTTCGTATCCCTTGGGGAGTGTGGTCTCACTCATGGTCTATCTCCAGTCGGTGCCCTTTGGCATCAATAAAAGTGGGCACAGGCAATGAAGCGCTCTTCTTGCCTGGAATTTACGGGACTGCTATGTACGTCGAGTGCTTGAAAACTCCGCTCAACCGCAGATCTGTGCCCTTTGGGACGAGTCCCATTTGTGGAGTCTGTTACTTCACCATGCACTGCAGGGGATGTCCATTCCCTGCCGCTGGATCAGAAGCCGAGACATTGCCCGGGGACTGCTCGATTCGGTGCGGCCGAAGGCATTGCTTGTACCCGGTGGCTGGGCCAAACTCAAGTCTGAATCGCTCGGGCAGGAAGGCCGCCGGGAGATCCGCCGTTATGTCAGCCAGGGTGGCGCGTACATCGGGTTTTGCGGTGGTGCCGGCCTGGCCCTGAAAGAGCAGGGCAATCTTCCCGGCCTGGGGCTCTGCTCCTGGAAACGGCGGACCTTTCCCGACTGCCTGCCCAACTTCAGCGGGCATATTCATGCAACCGTCCGCCCGGACGATCGCTTCCTTAAATCCGCTCCTGAATCCGACCAGCTCCTGCCGGTGTGGTGGCCTCCACAGATCGCACCGGACGGCACGGACGAGCAGGTCAGCATCGTTGCCGCCTACACCCGGCCCGGCCCGGATTTTTGGGTGGCGGATCTGGAACTGGGCAGTCTGAGCCCCGAGCAGATCGGTGAGTGGGAAAATTTGTACGGGATCAGACTCAGCCCGGCGCTTCTCCAAAACGAGGCCTGTATCATCAGCGGCCGCTTTGGACAGGGCAGGTATCTCTTGAGCTACTCCCATCTTGAGACACCGCAGTCTCCTCAATCCAACCAGCTTCTTTCGCGCCTGCTGACCGAGTGCTGCGACCTGATCTTCCCAAAGGAGACAGAGGTTCCGACGTTTGATCCGACCCACGGCGACACCCGCTGGGACGATCCCCAGATTCTCAGGGCTGCCCGGCTCATTGACGAGATTTTCTGGACCGGAGAAAAAAACTTTTTGCTCTTTTGGCGGGAGCCCTGGCTTCTGGGCTGGCGGCGGGGTATCCCCGGACCTGCGCTCAATACCCTGATCCTCTATATCCACGCCCTGCGCTGTACCGACCCCGCAGAGAGCACCGTTCAGCTCTGGGAGGAAAAAAGCCGGAGGTTCATGCCGCTTCTGGAGCGATTCCAGGCAGAGATGTTGGACTATCTGCGCGCAGAACGATTTGTGCTCTCCACATCCCCCTCTTCCCCGGAGGCGAGCTCCTCTGCGCGCCTGCAATTGAAGCGGGAGCATCTCGTGGGGAAATTTCCCGGCTACGGCGGCATGTATGCCGAGCTGGTTCACGTCTTGGACGATCTGTTCTGGACCATCATCGCATCGCGGTAAGCGCCTGTTCCGGACGGAACACGATCTTTCTCTTTCCCGGGACGACACGAAGCCCGAGCCCGGGCAGCACGAATTCCATGGGCCTGCCAAAATAGAATTCAAGCATCATGGGTTCAATCCCGCTGTCATTGCTCAGTCGCTTCCGGAGGAACCTGTCGTAATCCACCATTGCCCCCAGGCGATCCATCGCCTCCTGGTCCTGATGCACCAAAATGTTTCGGACCAGTTCATCTGCCCGACTCCAGGAGCATTCCTGCTCATGGATCATTATGAGTTCCCCCATGGCGGATTTTGGTGCGACAATGTCTTTTCGTTGGAGCCGCTGTTTGTCGTACATCCTGGTGATCGCCTCAGGGGACCAGCACTGAAGCACCCGGCACTCCACGGGCCGGTCCAGGTACAGCGAACAGAGGTTGGATTTTTCGTCAAAAAAAACACACTCCCTGTGGTCTCTTTTTCCCCGAATCTTCACAAGATCCGTGCAGAGTCTGTCGCTCTTCCCGGCCACATTGTCATAGACCGGCTCTCCTGAACGGTACGTGACCAGGGCGGTCCGAGGGATTCTATTTTCCATGACAAGCGGAAGATCGCACCGGTGCAGGGCAGGCCCCCCTTTTCTGCAGCAGGTCCCGCACCTGCGGCAATGCGTCTGTTCTGGCGTGGTGTTTGTGGTCATGAAATTTCAATGGGCCCGGTCACGTCCCCTTCGGCGACAATGCAGGGACAGGGAAGTGAAGAGACTTGTCTGTGCCTTTTGTACGAACAGGCGGCCCGGGTGAAATGTCCTGCCCACGGCAATGCGCCGAGGGCGTGGATGTGCGTATAGGTGGCAAAGGTGTTGCGGCTGATCAGTCCGTCGAGCTTGTTTTCGATCCCGTGCCCTCTGACCATCTCGAGGGCGTACTCGGAACTGTCTGATCCGGGAGAAATCCGGGAGTAGTGAAATTCATGCCCCTGAATGGTCTCCCCCAGCGCGTGAAAGGGGTTGCCCCGGCGGACTCTCGCTCTGGTATAGCCGTGCCCCTGAGGTTTTGCGCACAGATCCGTCCCAAAGGGAAGGACCGCTGCCATGGGAAATTTCCTTCCATTGCAATGGATGGATTCCCCCAGGTACATGAGCCCGCCACATTCGGCATAGATGGGCAGCCCGTCCGCGGCAAGCCGTTGTATCCGTTCCAGGACGGTCAGGTTCCGGGAAAGCGTTTCGGCCTGGGTTTCCGGAAAACCGCCCCCCAGATAGAGTCCGTGAAGCTCCGGCCAGGGGTCCGGGGAGAGAAGGCTGATCTCCACCACGTCGGCCCCGGCTTTGCGCAGGGCCTGGAAATTTTCCTCGTAGTAGAACCAGAGCGCCGCGTCCCGGACAACGCCGATGCGCACCTTGTCTGCAGTTTCGATCACTCTCCCGGGCCATACCAGCTCCGGAACTTCCGAAACAGGTCCAGCCGAGCGGGCGATGTTCAAAATCCTGTCCGTGTCCAGCCATTCGTTCATGGTCTGGCCCAAGTCTGTCAGCGATGCCTCTGCCTCGTACTCCCGATCGGAAACAAGCCCCATGTGCCGTTCGGGAATGGGGTTGTGCCGGAGCTTTGGCAGAGCTCCGAGTACTGGAACATCCGTGTATGCCTCGACCGACCGGGTCAGCATTGCCCGGTGCCGTTCCCCGGCAGTCTGATTGAAGATGACGCCGGCAAGATGCAGGTCGGGGTCGAACCCGGAACATCCCAGCACCAGCGCGGCAACCGTCCTGGTCATCTTGGTGCAGTCGATGATCAGGATGACTGGGGTCTGCAGCAGTTTTGCAAGTTCTGCCGTCGAACAGGTCCCTGCGACATCCTTGCCGTCAAAAAGTCCCCGATTGCCTTCGATTATGGCCAGGTCCCCGCCCCGGGCCTGTTCCCAGAAGAGCGCCCTGACCTGGGAAGCGGGCATGAGAAAGGGATCGAGATTGGAGGAGGGATGGCCCGCGGCACGGCCCATCCAGGCGGCATCGATGTAATCGGGGCCCTTCTTGAACGGTCGCACCTGAAGGGGGTCTTTGCGGAAGTGGCGGCACAGCCCGAGACTGACGATCGTCTTCCCCGATCCTCCACTCAAGGCGGCCAAAATAAGGCGCGGGATGTTCATTCCCGGATTTCCTCATGGGTATAGGCAACCATTTCGGATAGAATCCTTTAACTTGGGATCACGAAAACTTCGTATTTGGGATGACCCCGTACGTCAAAGCAGGGCATGTGATCCGGAAAGGTTCAATGACATGGACACGGGCGAAAGACAAGGCGCTGGAGTTTGACAAACGGTTTCCACGCACCGAACGGCGCATGGCGGCGATCACGGCGTGGGTTTGAACTGTTCTCGGGCGTATCCGACTGCTGTTGCGACAAAACGTTCCGCCCAGCCGGACACCCCAAGGGCATGAATGTGGGTGTAGGTGGCAAAGACATTTCGTGAAACAAGACCGTCGCATCCGTGATCGATGCCCTTCCCTCTGACCATCTTCAGCGCATAATCAAGTGTACCGCTCTGTGGAAGAAAGCAGGAATAATGAAATTCATGTCCTGAAATGATCGACCCGACAGGGTGAAAAGGATTGTCCTGACAGGTGCGGGCCCGGGTGTACCCCAACGCCTGCGGCCTCTTGCGAAGATCGGTCTTGAACGGAAAGACCCCGGACATCGGAAACTCCACTCCATTGCAGATGATGGACTGCCCAAGACACATGAGCCCTCCGCATTCGGCATACACGGGAAGGCCTTGTTCAGCCAATTCCTTGATCCGCCTGAGGACCCCTGTATTGGCAGAAATGGTGGAGGCATGGGTCTCGGGAAAACCTCCCCCCAGGTACAACCCGTGCAACTCCGGCCATTTTCTGTCGTCGAGCAGACTCACAACAACGACTTCGGCCCCGGCTCGGCGCAAAGCCTCGATGTTCTCTTCATAGTAGAACCACAGGGCCGCATCTCTGACAATGCCGATGCGCACAGGTGCGTCGCCCTGGGAGCTGGGCCACCTGACCGAGGCCGATACTGAAACTTTGGGCGCTTCCTGGGCAATGGTGAGGATACGGTCCATGTCCAGCCAGTCATTCACTGTCCTGGCCATGGTCTCGAAAATATCCCTGGTGCCGAATTCCTGATCGGAAACGAGGCCCATATGGCGTTCCGGAATGGGATTTTTCTCCAGCCGTGGAAGCGCCCCGAGAACCGGAACGTCGGTATACTGCTCCACCGAACGGGTCAGAATCGCCCTGTGGCGATTACCGGCGGTTTGATTGAAGATGACCCCGGCAATATGCAGCTCCGGCTCGAGACGGCGGCAGCCCTGAACCAGGGCGGCAACGGTCCTGGTCATCTTCGTGCTGTTGATGATGAGGATGACTG
>JBKHAV010000138.1:0-5767 GCA_046542715.1 Desulfovibrionales bacterium | reverse complement strand
CACCGGGGACAAGGCCTGGATGGATGAAGACGGGTACTTCTGGTTTCTGGGCCGCACCGACGACCTGATCAAGAGCTCAGGCTATCGCATCGGCCCATTTGAGGTGGAAAGCGCCCTTATCACCCACCCGGCCGTGGTGGAAGCTGCGGTGACCGGTGTCCCCGACCCTGTCCGGGGGCAGGCGGTCAAGGCCACGGTGGTTCTGTCCCCGGAGTGGGAACCCTCGGACGACCTGGTCCTTGAACTGCAGCAGCACGTAAAATCCGTGACTGCGCCGTACAAATATCCACGCCACATCGAGTTCGTGGCCGAACTGCCCAAGACCATCTCCGGCAAGATCAAAAGGGCCGAGATCAGGGAGCGGGACAAGAAGAATTAGCAAGCAGCGAGCAGCGAGCAGCAAGCAGGGAAAGGCAGGAAGAGGGAAGAGATATCACCACAGAGGCACAGAGGGCACAGACTATCCGGACTCGAGGACGGAGCGGACGGTGGCGAGCATGGTGCGGAGACGGTAGGGTTTGCTCAAGAAGGCTTTTGCGCCGAACTGCTTTGGATTTCGAGAAATCTTATGGTTCGAGTAGCCGCTGGCCACGATGACCTTGACGCTCTGGTCCATGCGCAGGAATTCCTTGAGCCCGGCCTCCCCACCCATGCCGGGCATGCCCAGGTCCATAATCACAAGGGAGATTTCCTCCTGCTTCTCCTGGTAGATCTTCAGCCCTTCCTCGCTGCTTTGAGCCCGAAGAACCGTGTACCCGTAGTGTTCGAGCATGTCCTGGACGATGTTCAGGAGCACTGCTTCGTCGTCAACAGCAAGAATGGTTTCCCTTCCTTTCAAGGCTTCCGGTGATTCGGAAACAGACCGGGAGAGTGCGTTCTCATCCGCTTTGCGTACCGGGATGAGGATCTTGAAAACGGTTCCTTTCTCAGGCTTGGACTCGCACCAGATGTTTCCCCCATGGCTTTTGACAATACCGTACACGGTGGAGAGCCCCAGACCGGTCCCATTTTCTTTGGTGGTGAAAAACGGCTCAAAGATATGAGAGCGGGTTTCCTCGTCCATGCCGTGTCCTGTGTCGGCGATGGTGAGTTTGATGTAGTCCCCGGGCGGAAGATCGAAATAGGTATCGGCCTCTTCGATTCCAAGGTGCACGCAGGCGGTGTTCACCGAAATTGTTCCCTCCTCGTGCTCCATGGCGTCCCGGGCATTTCCGGCCAGGTTCAAGATCACCTGCTCCAACAGGGTCTTGTCAGCCAGAGTGGGGGGCAGGTGATGGTCCAGCTCTGTCTGCAGAGAGATCATCTTGGGCAGGGTCCGCTTGAGAAGCCGGAGGGCGTCTTCGACCATCAGATTGATGTCCACGCTTGTGAAACGGACCGGAGCCTTGCGGCTGAAGGTGAGCAGATGCCTGACCAGTTCCGCGGCCTGTCCTGTGGCACGATCCACTTCCGTCAATTGGGTGAAATCCGGGTCGTGGGCATCCTTTCTGTGAAGCAGGAGTTGAATGCTTCCGGAAATGGCCTGGAGGAGATTATTGAAATCATGGGCAATCCCCCCGGCCAGGATTCCCACAGCCTCCATTTTCTGGGCCTGCCGGATCTGCTCTTCCAACAGCCGTTTCTCCTCCTCGGCCCTTTTGCGTTCAGTGATGTCCACCAGGGACCCTTCATAGAAGAGTTCCCGGTCATCGCTTTCCACTTTCCTGGCCGAGAGGGAGACGTCGACAAGGGAGCCGTCCTTGCGCCGCATTCTGGTTTCAAAATGTTCGACATACTCGTGGGATTGGATTCTGCTTTTCAGCTTGTCCCGGTCGGCGGAATGTTCATACAGGTCCGTGGAGATGTTTTGTACGTTCCGGATGAGATCTTCGGGAGAATCAAAGCCGAGGATCCGGGCCATGGCCGGGTTGGCGCTGAGAAAACGGTCGTCAGGAGTGGTCTGGTAGAGACCTTCCACTGCATTTTCAAAGATCGACCGGTACCGGGCCTCGGCCTTGGCAAGCTGTTCTTCGGCCTGTTTGCGTTTGGTGATGTCCAGGCCGTAGATGTTCGCATACCCGGCATCGAGGATGGGGGAAATGGTCAGGGAAAAGACCTGGTCATCGCACCGAATCTCGCATTCCTGGTTTTTCCCGAATCCATAGGCTCTGGTGACGATCTTGAAATAGGTTTCTGGAAGAACCGCCCCCACATTGCTGTTGAAATGGTTCAGGAGGATTTCGCTGGACTTGTTGGCGTAGAGAATTTTCCCGTCGGTGACGGCGATGCGCATGACCGGGTTGGGGTCTTCGCTGGGAAACCTGGCCAGACTTTGGATCCGCTCCTTGGCCGCTTTTCTTGTGGTGATGTCCCTATTGCTGCCCCGGCGGCCGAGATAGCGTCCGTCCTCCCCGCAAACCGGTCTGCAGACGTGGCCGATCCAGCGCTCCTCGCCCGTGCGGGTGATGATCCTGAAATCAAGCGCATAGATTTCCCTTGAATTTTCCTCGTCATGCAGATGGTCCAGATAGAGCTTGCGATCGTCCGGATGGATGATCGCTTTCAACATCCGTGGATCCTTGAGAAAGGTTTCGGCATCATACCCGGTGATCCGTTCGCAGGAGGGGGAAACATAGAGCAGGTTACCTTTGGGGTCGATCCAGTACTCCATGTCGTGGGTGAAATCGGCCACGGTCCGGAACCGTTCCTCGCTTTGCCTGAGGGCACGTTCAGACTGCTTGCGATCCGTGATGTCGAACAGGACCATGATCGCGCCGTCCTTCCGATTGTCCACGGTCCGGTAGGGACGAACGGCAAGGGAATACCACCGCCCGGCCATGTCCTGAACATCCCGGTCTACCTGATGTTCCTGGAAGAGGATGTCCTGGATGTCGTCGATCTTCAGCTTGAGATTGACGTTGGTGATCAGCCTGCCCCTGTCCTCCGGGGTCAGGGAGAGTGCTTTTTCCGCTCCGGGGCTGATGCGCCTGATGCGCAGGTCCGGCCCCACAAAGATGATGGGGACTTCGACGCTGGAAAAGAGGTTCTGGAGGTCGCTGTTGATCGTGAAGAGTTCGCTGTTGCGTGTTTCCAGCTCCTGGTTGACCGTGGTCAGCTCCTCATTGCTGGATTCGAGTTCCTCCTTTGCGGTCTCAAGCTCCTCATTGATGCTCTGGAGTTCCTCATTGCTGGCCAGGATCTCTTCATTGGCCGCTTTGAGTTCCAGGTTGGACCGGTCTTTTTCCTCTGTGAGGGACTGCAGGTAGGTCCTGGCTGACTCGAGTTCCTGCCTGAGCTTCGCGATCTTCCAGGAGGATGCGTCAGGTATCGCCGGGTCTCCATCGTCCTGTATCAAGGGGTCGGGCAATGTGGCCTCCTCGAACAGGATGAGCAGGCAGGACTCAGAGCTGTCCTCCAGATTCATGGGGATCACTTCTATGGTCAAGCCGGGTGTATCCCGGCCGAATTCACAGAAGGCGCATTCCTTTCGGACCGGAGCGCCTGTCTGTTCGGCCTCATGGATGAGCGTGCGCAGTTCCAGTTTAAGGCCGGACCTGACCATCTTCATCAGATTGAGGCTCGCCTTGCCTGAGGCCGGCTCGAGAAAGGGGCTGGTATTGCCCTGGAAGTGGATGATGTCCAGACTGCGGTTGACCACCACCAGCGGGGGCGTGGACCGGGAGAGGAGAATCTGGTTGACTTTCCGGGAAAGCAGGGTTTCATCGCTTTCTCGTTTCCCTCTGGACTCCATCGTTTCCCCGGCATGTCTCCTGGTACCGGCTTTTCTTCCGGGTGCGAGTTCAAAGCGCACCCGTTCGGAAGCGGCTTTTTGACGATACAGTTTGTGTTTTTTGTCCACCACCGTGAAAAGGTCGTTGAACTGGCCTACGGATTCAGCCCCTCCAAGGAGAAGAAATCCCTTGTCCCGAAGGGCGAAATGAAAGATCGGCATAACCTTTTTCTGCAGTTGGCTGCCGAGATAGATGAGGACGTTGCGGCAGCTGATCATGTCCAGACGGGAGAACGGTGGATCGCCGATAAAGTTCTGACGGGCAAAGACACACATGTCCCGGACATGCTTTCTGATCCGGAAGTGGTGGTCCGACTTGATGAAATATTTGTGCAGCCGGTCAGCGGAGACCGTGTCGGCGATGCTTTCCGGATAGGTGCAGGCACGGGCGATCTCCAGTGCTTTTTCACTGATGTCGGTAGCAAAGATGAGCACGGGGATGTTTTGGCCGGAGTCTTCCAGATATTCCAGGAGGGAGATGGCGATGGAGAAGACTTCCTCGCCGGTGGAACAACCGGGTACCCATATCCTGACCGGGTTTTCCGGCCCCTTGTCCCGGGTAATGGCCGGATAGACGCTGTCTTGGAGAAGCGCAAATACCTCAGGGTCTCGAAAAAACTCCGTGACCTTGATCAGAATCTCGTCAAAGAGGGCCTCGACTTCTCCGGGGTTGTCCTGCAGAAAGGCGGCATACTCGGCATAATCCTCCATCTTGAGCAGCCCCATGCGCCGCTGCATTCTGCGCTGGATGGTGCTGTGCTTGTAGAAGGAGAAGTCCACGCCGGAAAACTCTCGAAGCATGGCAAGGACAGTGTCGAAGCTCTGCTTGTGCAACAGGTCTGCATCGATGGGTCTGGGGGAAATCCCTTCAGTCGTTGCAGGCGAGTTCACAGAGCCTGAGGAGGAAGACGAAACGTCTTGGTCATTGCCCATAAAAACCTCAAGGGGATTATGCCACCAGAAGAGGGATTTTCAAATCTTCAACATGTCGTTATTCCCCGCAAAAGGAGAACGGCAGGGGCCCTGGCAGACAGCCGGCATATGAATTTTCAGAACAATCAGGCACTGCTGTAATGAAAACGGATACGGATTACAAGAAAGGGTCCGGAGTAAGGTTTCGTTCCAGAGTGCCTGCAAGGGGACGGTTTTCTGAAGCGGCACAACGATCATTTGCATTGAAATGATACAAGGAGCACGGGCATGGAGTTTCTTCCCACGCAGATCAACGATGTTTTACTTGTCGAACCCAAGGTATTCGGTGACCATCGGGGATTTTTTCTGGAAACCTGGCAGGCGAGACGGTTTAAAGAGGCAGGTATCCAGGATGACTTCGTCCAGGACAATCAGAGCATGTCTTTGCACAACGTGCTCAGAGGGCTGCATTACCAAATCCGAGTCCCCCAGGGGAAACTGGTCAGGATCATCGAAGGAACGGTCTTTGACGTTGCCGTGGACCTGCGCCGAAGTTCCCCGACCTTCGGCCGCTGGTCCGGTGTCACCCTCTCTGCCGAGACCATGCGCATGCTCTGGATCCCGCCGGGATTTGCCCACGGGTTTTACGTCCTGAGCGAGCGGGCGCAGATCGTATACAAGTGTACCCAGTATTACGCTCCTGAACATGAACGCACTCTACGCTGGAACGACCCGGACCTGGGCATCGCCTGGCCCATCCCCAAGGACGTTCAGCCCGTCCTGTCGGACAAGGATGCCGGGGGTGTGTTTTTCAAGGATGCGGAGGTGTATGAAGGAGAACAGGATGATCGGCTAGCGGCTAGCGGGAAGATGAAGAATCGTGAAGCGTGAAAGGGAAGAGTGGATGGGTGGTTGGGGGACAGGTGGTTGAGTGAAGAGAAATAATACTCAGGCACTCAAACACCCAGAAGCGAAAGCGCCCTTGGGTCCCTGATGTCTCTTTCGTCCCTTGGAACGAATCCAATCAAGAACGGTTCACCTCAGAGGCACAGAGGGCACAGAGGGAAGAGAAAAGTCCAAAGGGCA
>JBKHAV010000137.1:0-6001 GCA_046542715.1 Desulfovibrionales bacterium | reverse complement strand
GTCCCGATGCGGTCGAAACGCTCTGATGTTTTTCGGGCTCGGCAACCAGGAGGAATCCTCTCCATGACAAGGACCTGCGCGGCCGCCCGCTCTGTTTACATCGCGACCTTTCTTCTGCTGGCGCTTTTTGGCATGCAGCAAACGGCTTTTGGGGCTTCACTGCCTTTCAGCCCCGGGGAACGACTCACCTACGAACTCCGCTGGGCCTTTATCTCTGCCGGAGAAATCATCTTGGAAGTCAGGGAGAACGGAAGCTTCGAGGGCAGGCAGGCACACCACTTCATGGCAACCGCACGCTCCAACTCCTTTGTGGACAAGTTCTACAAGGTGCGTGACCGGATAGAGTCCTTCTGCGAACCCGACATGTCCCGGGCTCTGCACTATTACAAGAAGGAGCATGAAGGGAATCACCAGGGGGAGATCTGGATTCTGTTCGACTGGGAGGAGCAGACCGCCAGGCACAAGAACCTCAAACGCGAAAAGAACCCCATCTCCATCCAGCCCCATACCTTTGATCCGCTGTCCATCTTCTACTCCTTCCGTTTCAAGGATCTTGCTGTTGGTGAGCAATATCAGGGGACGGTGACAGATGGCAAAAAGATCGTTCTCGGTCAGGCAAAGGTGCTCTCCCGCCAACACCTGAAGGTCAAGGCAGGAACGTTCGACACGTTTTTAGTGGAACCCGATACGACTGAAGTGGGAGGGGTTTTCAAAAAGAGCAAGGATGCCAAGCTCCACGTCTGGGTGACCGCGGATGAGTTCAAAATCCCGGTCAAGATAAAGAGCAAAGTGGTGGTAGGCTATTTCACGGCGGAACTCGTTGCTCTGGAAGGCGTTCCAGTCAGGCCGGTCTCGCCCTGATTCGTGCGGTCTTGGGCGATTCTCAATAGGTAGAGCCAAAAAATCCGGCGATCAGCCCCGGCTGCCCTCTTTGACTTCCGTCAAGACACGACTGGTTTCAGCAAGCCTTCTGCTCAAAGACCTGATGATCCGCAGGGAAAGATCGGAGTAATCCGAAAGCACATCAAGGAGCTGCTGGGGAGGGTAGACCTCGAGCACGGACTTTCCTATGGACCGGACAGATGCGGTCCGCTTCTCCTTGAGCACGGCTGCCATTTCCCCGAAGATCTCTCCGGGCTCGTTCAAAACGGCCAGCACATGACCGCCCTTGGAGACCTCCACGCCAAGTTCCGTGGAGATGATGCGGTAGATGTCGGTGGACTCTTCTCCTTCCCCAATGACGGTCTCCCCGGCCTCATACGTCCTGATGTCCCCTGCAAAGAACACCTGCTCGTCCTGGCGATCTCCACGGCTGACCTTCTCCCAGCCAAGCTCGAGCTGACGGGCCATGCTGCTGAAGGTCAATTCTGCCAGCCGCGGGGTCTGGTAGACGGAATCCATAAATTCATTGATGGGGTATTTGGCCAGCCGACAGAGAGTTTCTGCCTTGGCCGTGTAGGCAAAGGCCGCGGTTCTGTTGTACAGCCCTTCAACGCCGAGAATGCTGTGGGACGACAGAGCGGTCAGCCACATCCCGTTGCGCCACAGGCTCACTTTCCCGCTGACCACGATGTAGACGTGCTCGGCAGGGGCATCCTGGGCGAAAATCTCCTCCCCCCGGGAAAAAGTGACGATATTCGGCCTTCCTGAAGAAGGTTCTGCTGTGGTGGACATCGTACGCGTGCTCGTTCCGTTACCTGACTGTCTCGCTCCGAGGGCGGGGGGCGGCAACGTTCTGCAGATTCTTGCGATCGGAATCGATTGCAATCATTTCCAGCGAAACTTCCCGGACCAAGCCCCTGATAAAATCATGCAATTCCTGTTCCTGACCCGGGGCGAAAATGACTTTGATCACGGCAGCGTACTTGTCGACCACCGTGAGATAGGCCAGATGGTCATAGGATTCCATGAGGAATCTGACGAATCCGATATCCTGGCGCGGGATACGCAAGTATATGGATTTGGACCACTCTGGTGCAGTGGTGCTTCGAACATCGTTTTGGTGGCCCAGTTTTTTCGTGGGGGTGACCTGAATTGTCATAGAATTTCCGCACCGCCTTCCGTCACCAGGACCATGTATTCCCAACGGACCCCGCCCCAGGAGGGATAATACAGACCGGGCTCCACCGTGATGACCATGCCCGGCTTCAGCGTCCCCTCACTGTGGGGGCCTATGCCGGGGCGTTCGTGGGTTTCAAGCCCGACCCCATGTCCCAGGCCGTGGGTGAAGTGCTCTCCCACCCCATTGTCCTGAAAGTACCCCATGGCCACATGGTAGAGTTCCTTCAGACCCATGTCCGGTCGAATGGCCTCAATGACCCGCCGCTGCGCTTCCTGAACCAGCTTGAGCGTCTTGGCGAATTCCGGCGCGGGCTCGCTTCCCACCCAGAAGGTCCTGGTCTGGTCCGAGCAGTAATCCTCCAGCCGGCAGCCGACATCCACGAGCACCGGTGAGTTCTCTTCGATGCGCTTGTCCCCGGGAATGGCGTGGGGCAGTGCCCCGTTGGGTCCGACAGCCACGATCGAGGAAAAGGCCAGGCCGCTGGCCCCATGCTCACGAAAATACTTTTCGATTCCCCAGGCCGCTTCCTCTTCCGTGCTCCCCGGCCGCAGCAGACTTTGCTCTGCCTCCTGCATGAGGGCGTGGTTCAGTGCGCAGGATTTCCGAAGGCGCTCTATCTCTTCCTGATCCTTGACCTCGCGCAACTCCTCCACCAGGCCGCCCGCCGGAGTCAGTTCCACCGCCTCCCTGAGCTGCCTGTGCAATGCGACGCTCACTGTTTCCGGATCAAAGCCCAGCTTCTGAAAACGGCCCTTGAGGAAATCCCGTATCTTTTCCCCCCGCTTGCCCCGATAGATGAACACCCGTTCCCGGGGCCATACCCGGGCCGCGGCCTCTTCGTACCGGGGATCGGTGAGAAGCCAGTCGTTGCCGTCCGGGGTGATGATCAGTGTTCCCGCGCTCTCGTTGCATTGCGGGTCATGCAGTTCGAATCCGCTCAGGTAATATCTGTTGGCCGCGTGGGTGACCACAAGCCCCTGAAGTCCCTTCTGGTCCACATGCTTCCGCAGCTTGTCCCTTCTTCTCAGAAATACATCCTTCATCTGGTTGGCACCTCGCTACCCTCCTGCTATCCTCAACACCTGGCCCTGGACTTTTTGGAAAAACCTGGAGTAATCATTCTTCCCGGGTCAGGAATCCCTATGAAACCACTTGTCGATCACACCATCCCGCTCAGCCGAAGCTGCGACCTCCATCCCCTGCGCAAGGCATGGCATGCCGGCTCCGGGCTTGCTCTGTTCTGGGTTGCCTTCTATTCCGGACTGGACCGGGGCACGGTCCTGCTCCTGCTCGGCGTGTTTTTCGCCGCTGACCTGAGCCTCGAACTTGCCAGGCTCTCCTTTCCAGGGCTGAACCGGCTCGTTCTTCGGGTTTTCGGCCCGATCATGCGCGACCGTGAGGCGCACACGCTGTCCGGAACCCCCTTTTACCTGGCCGGCTTTCTCACAGCAATCCTTGTTTTTCCGCGACCAGTGGCCCAGCTGGCCTTGCTGTATCTGATCCTGGGCGATCCCGCCGCCTCCATTGCCGGCATTTTGTCGAAATCCAGGGGACCCCGGCTTGCCGCGGAAAAGACGCTGATCGGGACCGGCACCGCGGCCCTGGTCTGTTTTGCCGTCACCCTTTTCATGCTGCCCCTCTTGGTTTTGCCGGGTGAGCTCACCTGGACGAACAGAGCACTCTTGGCCCTTGCCGGAGGTATGGCCGGAGGCATGGCCGAACTCTTTCCGGTCAAAATCGATGACAACTTCATCATCCCGGTGGTCTCAGGACTGCTGCTTTGGCCTTTTTTCATCCTTTTGACCTGAAGCGGAGCGCACATGGGATACCGCACACTCAAGCACTGCCTCCAAGACCTCGAGGCCAAAAACCTTCTGGTCCGTATCGATCACGAGATCGACCCCGACATCGAGATGGGCGTCATCCAGCGGAAGGTCTTTCAAAACAACGGACCGGCCCTGCTTTTCACCAGAGCGAAAGGCACCGAGTTTCCCATGGTGGGCAACCTCTTCGGGTCCATGGAGCGGATGGAGTTCATCTTCCGGGACACCATCGCCGCTGTGGAGCGGATCATGGCCCTCAAAGCCGACCCAAGGGCCCTGCTCAAAAATCCGTTCCGGTCCCTGGGCGCCCTGTCCGGGCTCGTCCACACCGCACCCAAAAAAGTTGCAACCGGCCCTGTGCTGGCCAAAGAGACGTCTGTTTCCCGCCTGCCGCAGCTCAAATCCTGGCCTCTGGACGGCGGGGCGTACGTCACCCTGCCCCAGGTGTATTCCGAAGATGTGGATCGCCCGGGATTTGCCGCTTCCAATCTCGGTATGTACCGCATCCAGCTCTCTGGAAACGAATACTCCGATCGCGAAATCGGACTGCACTACCAGATTCACCGGGGGATCGGCAGCCACCATGCCAAAGCCCTGGAGCGTGGCGTGCCCTTTCGGGTGAACGTCTTTGTCGGCGGCCCGCCGGCCATGACCCTGGCCGCTGTCATGCCCCTGCCCGAAGGATTCCCGGAACTCCACTTTGCCGGGCTGATGGCCGGCCACCGGATCCCCATGATCTGCGGCCGCGGGCCCCTGCCTTTCCCGGCGGAAGCCGACTTTTGCATCACCGGGACCGTGTCGCCGGACAGGGTTCTTCCGGAAGGTCCATTTGGCGACCATCTCGGCTATTACAGTCTCAAGCACGACTTTCCCGTTCTCAATGTGGAGCGGGTCTACCACCGGGAAGGGGCGATCTGGCCCTTTACCACTGTGGGCCGCCCTCCCCAGGAGGACACGATGTTCGGGCAGTTCATCCACAGGCTGGTCCATCCCCTGGTGCCCACCGTGTATTACGGGGTGCACCAGGTCCATGCCGTTGATGCGGCCGGCGTCCACCCCCTTTTGCTGGCCGTGGGCAGCGAGCGGTATGTGCCTTTCGCCGAGGAGCGCATTCCCCAGGAGCTTCTCACCTGCGCCATGTCCCTGCTCGGCACCACCCAGACCGCTTTGTCCAAATACCTGTGCATTGTGGCCCGGGAGGACGATCCCGGTCTGAGCGCCCATGACATCCCCGGGTTTTTCCGTCACCTCCTGGAGCGTATCGACCCTGAACGGGACTTGCATTTCATTACCCGCACCACCATGGATACGCTGGATTATTCAGGCATCAGCCTGAATCAGGGATCCAAGGTGATCATGGCCGCAGCCGGCAGGCCCAGGCGAACCCTGGGCACAACGCTCCCTTCCGGCCTCTCCCTGCCTGAAAGATTCGCAGACCCCACGGTCTTTGCGCCGGGCATCATGCTGATCAAGGGGCCGAAGCATTCCCTCCCACGGGACGAGCAGGACCCGGCCATGGAGAAACTCTGCCTCAAGCTTGAGAATGGGCCCGATTGCACCGGATTTCCCCTTGTGGTGGTGGTTGATGATCCGTTATTCACCGCCCGGGACTGGAACACGTTTCTCTGGGTGGCGTTCACCCGTTCCGATCCGGCCACGGATCTGTACGGGGTGGGATCCTTCACCCGCTGCAAGCACTGGGGCTGTAAAACCCCCATGGTCATGGACGGCCGGCTCAAGTCCCACCATCCCCTTCCCCTGGAACCGGACCCGGACGTGGAACGACGCGTACGCGAGCTGGCCGCGCCGAATGGGCCGCTGCACGGGCTCTTTTAAACCGCTGAACCGGAGACATGATCATGAAGGATAAAAACGGACTCTACTACTACCCCAATCTGGAGAACAAAAACATCAGGATGTACGTCCGGGAGCATGACGGATCGGTCCAGTTCCGCCTCTGGAACAAGGATTATCCCATGATCTGGAAGAAACACGGCTGGGTCGACCACGAAGCCATTGTCAGCGCTTCAAAAATGTACAAGGAACAGGGCAAAACCGCAGACCCCATGGCCCTTTACGACATCAACATGGCCAAACGGCTGATCAGGGATGAGAA
>JBKHAV010000136.1:0-6049 GCA_046542715.1 Desulfovibrionales bacterium | reverse complement strand
CCCGCTCCACTTCTGTCATTACCCGACTTGATCGGGTAATCCATGCCTTTCCGAAGATGGATCCCCCGGTCGAGCCGGAGGATGACAAGAAAGAAAGGCCCTTTCGCCTCCTCTCCTCGTCATTACCCGACTGATCGGGTAATCCATGCCTTTCCGGAGATGGATCCCCCGGTCAAGCCGGAGGATGACAGAACAAGAATCCCCGCTCCACTTCTGTCATTACCCGACTTGATCGGGTAATCCATGCCTTTCCGAAAGATAGATCCCCCGGTCGAGCCGGAGGATGACAAGAAAAAACAGCAGAGCCTCTTGCTCTTCCCTGCTTGCTTGCTGATAGCTTAGTCTTTCAATTTTTTCGCCAAAATCTCGTTCACCAGTTTCGGGTTGGCCTGGCCGCGGGTTTTTTGCATCACCCGGCCCACGAAAAAGCCGATGAGCTTGGTTTTGCCTGCCCGGTAGGCCTGCACCTCGCCCGGGTTTTCAGAGATGACCTCGTCCACCGCAGTCTCCAGGGCTGAGGAATCGGAAATCTGGACCAGATTTTTCGCTTTGACATACTCCTCAGGGTCCTGGCCCGAGGCAAACAGATCGGAAAAAATTTGCTTGCCGATCTTCCCGGAAATCGTGCCTGTTTCGACCATTTCGACCAGCTTGGCCAGATGCTGAGGCTTCATGGCCGAGGCGGAAACCGGAATTCGGGATTCGTTCAGCTCCCGCGTGAATTCGCCCATGATCCAATTGCTGATCTTTTTGGGTTCAGCGTACTGGGAAACCGCTGCTTCGAAATAGTCGGCCAGCTCTCTGTCAGCCGTAAGAATGGCAGCGTCAGCCTCCGGCAGTCCGAATTCCCGGATGAACCGGTTGCGCCGGGCCTCAGGCAGCTCGGGCAGTTCCTCCTCTAACCGGGTGATCCACTCCTTTGCCAAAACCAGGGGGACCAGGTCCGGATCCGGGAAGTAGCGGTAGTCATGGGCCTCTTCCTTGCCCCGCATGGAGCGGGTCACCCCTTTGTCCACATCGAACAGCCGGGTTTCCTGCACCACCTCCTCGCCGTCCAGGAGCAGCTCCTTCTGGCGCATGATCTCATACTCGATGGCCCTGTGCACATGGCGGAAGGAATTCAGATTCTTGAGTTCGGCCCGGATGCCGAACGCTTCCTGCCCCTTGGGCCTGATGGACACGTTGGCATCACAGCGGAAGCTCCCCTCCTCCATGTTGCCGTCGCAGATACCCAGATACACGAGAATGGAATGCAGGGATTTGAGATAGGCCACCGCTTCGTCCGCACTGCGCATGTCCGGTTCGCTCACGATCTCGATAAGCGGCACCCCGGTACGGTTCAGGTCCACGAAGCTCACATTCTCCGTCTGGGAATGGATGCTCTTGCCGGCGTCCTCTTCCATATGGATGCGGGTGATGCCGATACTCTTTGCCCCGTCAACGTCGATCGTGACACTGCCATGCTCGGCCAGGGGCAGTTCATATTGCGAGATCTGATATCCCTTGGGCAGATCCGGATAGAAGTAGTTCTTGCGGGCGAAAACCGAGCGGTGATTCACCTGGCATTTCACTGCCAGGGCCATTTTCACCGCATACTCCACGGCCCTGCGGTTCAAAACCGGCAAAACCCCGGGCATGCCGGTGCACACCGGGCACGTATTCTCATTGGGCTCCCGGCCGAACCTCGTGGAACAGGGACAGAAGATTTTTGAATCCGTAAGCAGCTGGGCGTGCACTTCCAGACCGATCACCGGCTCGAATTCCATGGCCATGGCTAGTCCTTGTCCTTTGGTTGTCGCCCGCCGGCGGCTTCCCCGGCCCGCGCTTTTGCAGAAGCTCCCGGATGGTACAGCTGCGGATTGAGTTCGGGGTCGTTGTACATCTTGAACTGGCAATAGAGCTTGGGCCGCTTGTGTCCTTCAGCATACTCCGTGGCGAGGTCCAAAAGGGCCCCTGTCAGGTCATGATGCTGCTCTTTTAGAACAGCGAGCTTGCCCTTGCAGGTTTCAAGGTGCAATGGGGAGACGTCCTCCCGCTGGGTCTGCTCCCGCATGTGGAAGATCTTCAGGGCTATGATCGAGAGCCGGTCCAGGGCCATGCCCATGGTCTCGGTGTTGTACCGGAAGGGGGCGTCAGGCGGCAGCAACGGCTCGATGAGCTGGAGCAGCATCCTGTCCATCGCCTCGATGGTGTCGTTGCGCTTCTGGTTGTGGCCGTCGATGCTGCGTTTGCACCGGGCAATGACCTCCGGTCCGACATCCGTGCGCCGGGCTTCATCCTCCACATGCCAGAGCTGGAAATTGATCCAGTGCTCCTGAAGAACAAGGGGCAAAAGCCCCTCTCCTGAGAACTCATCGGCGTTCGGCTCCTGCTCGTGCCACCTGGAGACTGCATCCAGCTGAGCAGTGATCCCTGTTGTCAGAAGCGCTTTGAATCGATCGAGAGAATAATCCATCATTTTGGCGGTACAACACTTTTATGAAGTAAGAGATAAATTTTGGAATCTGCTTTGAGATGTCCGGCCACGAATTCGGCATCCTCACCCAGGCCGCAGAACAGATCCAGCCTGTGCCCCTGTATGGCCCCCCCGGTATCCTGGGGTAGAAAAATCCCCTGCAGCGGGCGTGGCGGCTCCCCCTCACGGATCGGAAGCTCGGTCGCCATGGCTGTCACCGCGCCCAGGGGCAAAAGCTTACGATCACTAGCCACACTGACAAAGGGCGTCAACAACTTGTTCATCGATCCAAAGGGGCCTTCATCCTCCAGTCTGAAAAAGACATAGCTCGGGTTGGTGCTCAACAGTTCGGGCACGAGTTCCGGATGCTGCTCCAATGTCCGTCGGATCGACTGCATGCTCACATCATCCGGGGCCAGGAGGCCCCGCTGGAGCATGATCCTCCCGAGGCTCACGTATTGATGGCCGTTCTTGCCGGAGTAGAGGATGGATTTGACGCTCCCGTCCGGAAGGACGAGCTTGCCCGACCCCTGGATCTGCAGAAAAAAAAGATCATGCAGATTTTTGGCCCAGGCGATCTCCAGCCCGCGACCCTGCAGCGCCCCCTTGAAATCGATGTCGTTGCGCTGGAAATAGGGCCGAATCTTCCCGTTTTTCACCGTATACACCAGGGTTTCCCCTTTCCACCTGGGGTGGAACTGCCCCAGGTCGGCCTGCAGCAGATCCTCCGGCGGACCATAGACAGGATAGGGGTAATCCGGGTGAGGTTCCAGACTCGCTTCCACGAACGGTTCGAAATACCCGGTGAGCAGGGGATCCGGCGTCAGTTCCAGCCAGACGAAGTGTTCCTGGAGAAGGTCAGGGTCACGGTCGAGGCGTGGGAGCAGCGCATAAAGTTCAATCAGCGTCCTGTGCAGGTCCCCCCAGGTCAGCGAAAGATCCTGCCGGTCCAGGGCCGGATCACCCGGTTTTTTGACCGCAACATATTCGATGCTCTTCAGAACGGCGCCGGAAAGATCGCTCCAGCCGGCAAGCCCCTGGGATGAAGAATCCATGTCCCGCACAAACCGGGACACCTCCCGGGACGACGCTTCGTAATACCCGGGCTCCCTCTCCAGATACGTACATCCTGCCGGGGCCAGAAGCAGAAGCAGAACGAGCACCTTCCCGCGAAACCGAACAGCGCTGGAAAAAATTGAGTGCATCATTTTCCGTACTCAGGCGGCTCGAACCATCGTCTGGACGAGCCCCTCATCGAGCTTTTTTTTGGAATTATTAGAAATGCGGTCTCGAAACACAGGGTGATCTCTTGTACATCGCCCAGTCGCGATCCTCAAGAACTTCCCGTTTCAATGGGGCTGAAAGCGGATCAGAACCTGCGGACCCGGTCCACTGGATCGCCGATGGTGGCGTCGAAAAATTTGCCCACACCATATTCCCGTCTGCGAAAAAATTTCTCCGGGCTGGGACCCAGGATCTGCAGTTCGCGGTGAAGCTTCTGCATCTCCAGGGCTATCTGCATCTCCTTGGTGCACCCGGTGGAAAAGGTGGCGTCCTTGCCGTTCCAAATGGGGGGCACTTTTTCTCCGAGCAGTTCATAGCTCTTTTCAATGTCCGCCACGGACTGGAAGCGCCACACGTCGATCAGACCGCTTCGCTGGACCCGTTCCCACATGAACATGAGGTCGTCCCCGTCAAGCCCTTCGGCAAAATGTTCTGCCGGGTTGATGATGTAGGTCTTTTCCAGCCGTGCCCGCAGGTATTCGACAAAGCGGTTCAGGAGCTTTATGGCTTCCGGGGTCTGACCGGGAATGGAACTGATGATCGCACTGTAGAACATGACCTTGTAGCCCTGCTCCCTGGCCCTGCGCATGTCCCTGATGATGTGGTCCGACTTTTCCAGGAGCTGGTGCTCTGAGAAATGGAAGGTCCTTTTGGACCGGGGCTTGAAAAAGAACCGCAGCGTCTTGTGCGTGTCCCTGAACAGGCAGAGCACGTCCCGGGTGAACTCGTGGGAGGTCATGATCAGCCGGCGGTAATTCCCTTCCCCTTTGGTGATGACCAGGTCGGATTCCTTCCAGGCCCGGGCAAAGGTCACGCTGGTCCGGTAAAAGTTCAACCGTTCGCGCGTTCCGTCGGAGATGACCAGAAGCGGGTTCTCCCGCTGGATGCGGAGCAGCCTGTTCTTGCTCACGGCATTGTCGTCCAAAAAATACGCGCCTTCCAGCGCTCGGGACAGGACCGGATCGTGTTCGTGATCCCAAAAGGTCGGGGCGTCGAAGTAAAACCCCTCCTTCAGGGCCATGACCACACGGTGCCCGAGCCGCAAAAGCGCCCGCACGATCAGGATGTCGAAGATCACCCCGCCGCTTCTGTCCGGAAGATACATGATCCGCTTCTGCCCTGAAGCGTCCGGTCCCAGAAGCTCGGTCAGGGTCCTGTCCAGTTCCGGGAGGTGGGCATTGACATACTCTTCCAGGGACTTCCATTGCGGCTGGTAGCTTTCCTCTTCCCATATGGGCTGATGGGTGGACAGGCAAAAAAGCCTTCGAAGCTCCATAAGGTCGAGTTCCCAGCGCAGATCACGGATCTTGGAGCATCCCATGCTGCTGTCCGGGCAGGCGTTGAGCAGCCTGTCCAGGGATTTTTGGTCTATGAACTCGCCAACGCGCCGGTTTGCTTCGACCTTGCGCTCCCGGTAGGGATCCTCCACTCCGCTTTGGGTCAAAAAGATCGTTGTCAGGTGTTTGTTGAGCCTGGAGGGGATGAGAAAGGGGGTGGAGAGCACTTTGCTGAACTTGTGCCTGGACAGGGCCACGATCCGTTTCCTGGTGTAGGGGTCTGGTATGTAGTCTTTGAGGAGCCGGGCATGAAAACGCCACTGCCGCTTGTACTCGGTCATGAGCTCTTCGGTCATCTCCCGGTTCAGGAGATTTTTGAGCATCCAGTCCGAGCACGGGGCAAACACCTGGTCCGGGTCCAGGACCACCATGAACCGGATCTGCTCCGGCGAGGCGTTCTGCTTCGGGTCCACGGTATGCTCGAGGTTGTTCTCGGTCATGAAATGCAAAACCCAGGCATCGAGATACGGATCCCGGCCGTAGTACAACTCTCTGGCCGAGGAAAATTCCGGAAGGTGCGCCACTTAGTCCTCCAGGATGAACCCTTTGGTTTTCAACTTTTTGAAATAGGATGAGGTGCTGGGCTGAACGAGCAGAAAATGCCGTTTCCGGGAGAAGACCCTGACCTCGTCGTCGGGCCTGAGTGGTACCCCCACCTGACCGTCCACAGTGAGATACGGCTCCACCGGGCTGGGGTCCACAATGATCCTGATCTCCTTGTCAAAGGGCAGGACCATGGGGGTAAATCCGGAAAGAAAGGGACAGATGGGCGTCAACGTGCAGACGTCGAGTTCGGGATGGATGAGCGGCCCCCCTGCAGAAACCGTGTAGGCGGTGGCCCCGGTGGCGGTGGACACGATGATCCCGTCCGCCCGGAGGGTTCCGATGCGCTCCTGCCCGTAAAAAATCTTGAGCCGCAGCAGCCGGGCCAGGCTCCCCCGGCAGACCACCAGATCGTTCACCGCCTGGCCGG
>JBKHAV010000135.1:0-6103 GCA_046542715.1 Desulfovibrionales bacterium | reverse complement strand
GTGAAAGGGGTCAAATCTCGTTTTGACTGTTGGAGAGGATGAGCTCGGCAAATTCCATGGAGCCAGGATCGATTCCAGGAAATGGAGTCAGGAGCCGAAAAAGCGCTTGAGGACTTTCTCGGCCAGGCGGAAGCCGCCCTGGTCGAGGCGGGTCAGGCCTGCGTTTTCAGCCTGCTGCAGGATGTCCAGGTATTCCTCATACCCTATTCCTTCCTGCAACTCCGGGAACTTTCGGGCATCGCCGCAGGGACGGTACTGGTTCATGATGTTCACGTAGGTCTTTGAAGAGATCTCCCGGACGATGAACTCGATCCATTCCCTGGTTCCGGCCAGGTCGCCCGGCATGAGCAGGTGGCGGACCAAAAGACCCTGGCGGACCACGCCGCGTTCGTCCACCACCAGATCGCCCACCTGGGCGTGCATCTCCCTGATGGCCTGCCGGGCCATGTCCGGATAGTCCTCAGCCAGACAGTACTTCCGGGCCGATTCCGGATCCATGAATTTGGAATCCGGCATGTAGACGTCGATGACCCCGTCCAGAAGTTTCAGCGTCTCCAGCCGTTCGTACCCCCCGCAATTGTAGACCAGGGGAATGGAAAGCCCCTTGTCCAGGGCCAGGGGCAGGGCTTCCAGGATTTGTACGGTGACATGGGACGGGGTGACGAAGTTGATGTTTTCCGCACCCTGGTCCTGCAGGCCGAGCATCATCTCAGCAAGCTCCTCGGCTGAAACTTCCCTGCCCGCACCTTTGTGACTGATGTCCCAGTTCTGGCAGAACACACACCCCAGGTTGCAGCCGGAAAAGAAGATCGTCCCGGACCCGCCACTGCCCACCAGAACGTCCTCCTCGCCGAAATGCAGGTTCCAGCTCGCCACCCGGGCCAGTCTTCCGATTTTGCAAAATCCTATCTCGCCCTGGGTGCGGTCCACATGACAAAACCGGGGACAGACCGTGCAGGAGGAGAGCAAATCGATCCCCTGGGCGATCCTGGCTTCAAGGAGTTTTCGGTCACAGCGCTGCAGAAACGTTTTTTCCATAGTGCGAGAATAAATTTTCTTCAGGAAAATACAAGCCGGCAACAGTGTCAGGAGAACTCTGCAACAGTCGAATTGATGGGGATGGTGTAATCACAAGAGGTTTGCTGCGGCTGAACACACCAGGATGGTCCTGGATTCCCACCCAGTCCACAATGATAAAGGGTTGCCGCCATCCACCATTTGGCTCTCTGTTTTATGATCTCCTTTCCCGTCGAAGCCCGCAACGGTGTGGAACGGGTTTTGTACTGTCCAGGAGAAAAGGAGAAGGCCATGCAGATTTTTCCCACCCAGTCGCAAACCGAAATCAAGGACGTTTCCTCGTTCCTGGGTTCGGTTTCCGGGGTCCAGGGAAAACAGGAGCCCCAATCTTTTGTGGATCTGTTCCGCCGGGCTCTCACAGGCAAGGGCGAAACAGCTTCGGGACAAAAAGAGCTTCAGACCCCTTCCTTGTCGAACACCTCCACGGAAAAGGACTATCCCAAGGGGAAGAGCTTCCCGGCAACAGCGATCATGACCCTGGAAGATTTTTCCCAGCTCGAGAAATCCCTGGTTGCCGCCGGCATGGACAGGGAGTCCCTGGCTGGATTGCAGAAGCAGATCGCTGCGGGCGAGTTGAGCTTTGGAGGATTTATCCAGCAGGTGCAGCGCATCATGGTTGCAGCTGGGCAAAATTCCCGCCCCCTGGACCAGATGCAAAAGCGCGATCTCACAAGCCTGTTCCAGAAGATCGGGTTTACCCCGCAGCAGTCGGAACAGCTCGTTCAGAAGGTGGAAAAGGGCGAGCACCAGGCTGTTCTGGCGGCAATGACCAGGGCTGTCTCCCAAAACAGAACCGAAAAAATCTATCCGGTCACGAGAAGAGAGCTTCAGACCTTTTCTGATCTTCTCCAGCTTTCCCCGGACAATCGGCAGAAGGTAGCGGCCCTCCTGCAGGGAACGTCCGATTCCCGGGAAATGAACAGCGGCCAGCTCCGGGCGGTATTGGCCGCACTGCAGCAGGGCCTTGGCAAGAGTCTGAAGCACAGGGATGAGGGGTATGAAACCTTTGTGCGCCAGGTCGCGGTTGTGGCGCATGCGACTGGAATCCGGCCTCAGCCGGTGATGCACTCGGAAAAGGGGGCAAACTCCGCAAGCGGCGCAAACAATGCGAACGGCGAGATCAAGCACGACCAGGCGATGAACCTGGCCGGTGGCGGCAAGTCCGGGGAAAAAGCGGACGCAAAGTCCGCTGAACAGAAAACAGAAGACCCCGGACTGAGACAGCAAAACCCCCATTCTGCTTTGCACAAAGGCAAAGAGGCCGGTGAGGGAAAGGATGAACCCTGGTCCATGCTGTGGGACAAGGTCCGATCGGAATTTGATTCCAAGGCCGGCCATGTGCAGGAAGTTGCTTCCCTCGCCCGGAGTGAAGCGTCGCCCGCGGCCAATGCACGTCCCGTGGATCTGCCAAAGGCCCCCCACAGGGCGATTTTCGACCAGGTGGAGTCAGGAATTTTGCAAGGGCTCGGACAGGGTCGCCGGCAGCTCACCCTGCAGCTCAACCCGCCGGATCTGGGACGGGTTCAGGTCATCCTCCAGGTGCATAACAAGGAGGTCCAGGCCGTGATCCGCTCCGGGAATCAGGAGGTGCACAGGGCAATTGCCGAGCAGGTTGTCCAACTGCGGGAAAGTCTGGAGCAGCAGGGATTCAAGGTGACCAAGCTGGACGTGCAGACCCAGACCGAAAACCAGCAGTTCGCCGGAACCTGGAACGGAGCGGAAGGGCACAACAAACAGTGGGAACAGACCATGAAGCAGATGCGACAGTCCAGATGGTTGTCCAGAGGAGGCCATTCAGGCCATCCTGGCGATGACCTTCAGGAGAAGCCTGAGCCCGGGGCTGCATCAGACGGGCTGGATATTTTTGCCTAGGAGCGATGCATATGTATTCCAACGATGTCAGTCACATTATCGGCCGGGCGGAAGAGACCAAAAGTGCTCCGCAGAAAAAGAACTCGGCCCTGGACAAGGACAGTTTTCTGCGGCTTCTGGTTACCCAGCTCGAGCACCAGGATCCCCTCCAGCCCAAGGCGGACACCGAATTCGTGGCCCAGCTGGCCCAGTTTTCGAGCCTCGAGCAGTTGACCAACATCAGCAAGGGCGTGGGGAACATCGAGGGCGGATTCGGACGCCAGGACATCTTCACCGCTGTGAACTTCCTGGGCAAGGAGGTCCTTGCCGCAGGGACCGACGTGAGCAAGGAAGACGACCGGGTCAGCTCGATGCTGTATGCCCTGGAAGACACGGCCGTGAATGCCTATGCCAACATCTTTGACCCCAACGGGAACCTGGTTCGCACCGTTCATATGGGACCCAGGCAACCCGGACAGTACGAATTTGCGTGGGACGGAAAGAATCATGCCGGCCAAACCATGCAGAATGGAGTGTACAGCGTCTTTTTTGCTGCGGAAGGTATCAACGGAGAACCGGTCATGGTGGACACCAAGGTCAGCGGGCTGGTCTCAGGGGTGAACTCGTCGGACGGCAGAGCCGTGCTCAGGCTCAAGGACGGCCGGGAAGTGGACCTCGCCGATGTCACGGAAATCATTAATCCCCAGTCGCAGTCGGAACAACCTCAGGAGGGCTAGGAATATGGGTTTAATGTCAGGAATGTATTCTGGTGTCAGCGGACTGCTCACCCACGGCGAGGCCATCTCGGTTATCGGAAACAACATCGCCAACGTGAGTACCATCGGCTACAAGGGATCCCGGGTGGATTTCGAGGACTCGCTGAGTCAGGAGATCGCCACGGGCCAGGGCCCGGGACAGGTGGGCCGCGGGGTGAACATCGGTGCGGTGATGAAGAACTTCCAGCAGGGCGCTTTCGAGACCACCACCGAGACCACGGACCTGGCCATCGGCGGCCAGGGGTTCTTCATGGTCAAGCCCAAGGGGGAGGAGGTCAATTACTACACCCGGGCCGGGAACTTCCGTTTCGATCAGGATGGGTACATGGTCGATCCGCACGGGTATGTGGTCCAGGGTTGGCAGATCAACAACGATTCGAACAGCTCAGGAATAGCCACGGTGGGCGTGCCCACGGACATCCGGCTGGAGAACTTCCAGTCCCCGCCCCAGGGGACCGGTACCGTCAACATGATCGCCAATCTGGACTCCAGCGCTCTGGACAACTCTGATCCAGACGATGACCACCCGATGTTCTCCATGTTCCAGCAGTGGGACGGCACTGCAGAGACCCCCCTGGGGGCATCCCGCTATGCGTATCAGTCCACCATCAAGGTCTATGACGACAACGGCGAGGCCCACGACCTGACCGTGTACTTCGATCCGGTGGACGCAGCTACGGTAAATGACTCCAGCGGCGATCGGCACTGGGAGTACATGGTCACCGTAAACCCCAACGAGGACGGCAGGGCCATTATGAATGATCCGAATAATCCTCGTGTAAAGAAAGGCGTGCTCATGATGGGGTCGCTGAGCTTCAACGCCGGAGGCGATCTTCAGAACATGAGCGCGTTTACGTGGAAATCAGGATCTCCAGACCCAGATGACCTTAGCAGCTGGGAAGCAGCTGATTTTTCGGAAAATGGGTTGCCGGTGTGTACCGCCAATTTTTTGGGTGTTGATGGCATGGACACCACATCGCCAACAGAAGCAAGTAAACTCGAGATCGATTTCGGCGTAAGCAGCAGATCAGGATCATGGGAAGATGGTGATATCACGGCGGCAGACGTGGAAGATGATATTTCTGCAGTTGACCTCGGAATGAAAAATTTCCAGTTGAGCGCTTTGACCTCCACCAGTTATTCCACCAGCGAATCCACGACATTGTCTCAATCCCAGGACGGCTATGCCGCTGGATTTCTGCAATCCATTTCCGCCAACCGTGACGGGGTGCTGACCGGCCGGTATTCCAATGGGCAGGTGATCCAGCATTTTGCCCTGACTCTTGCAAACTTCAACAACCAGTGGGGGCTGAACCGGGAAGGGGGCAACCTCTTTTCCGAGACCCGCTCCTCAGGGCCTCCCCTTACCGGCCTGGCCGGAACCGGGGGGCGTGGGACGGTGGCGTCCAACTCGCTTGAGCAGTCCAACGTCGACCTGGCCACCGAGTTCGTGAAGATGATCTCTGTTGAACGCGGCTTTCAGTCCAACTCCAAGGTCATCCGGACCACGGATACCATGTTGGCCGAGATTATTCAGTTGAAGCGATAAGCCGGTATTCGTCTAAAAATCTTTTTGAAAACCAAACAAAAACCAAAAAACCGCTTCCTCAAGGAAGCGGTTTTTTGGTTTTCCTGGGAGCCAAAGCGGAAAGACTACAGAACCCTGTTCAAAAAGACGCCCACGGTCTCCTCGATGGAGGCGGCAAGGGCCAGGATTTCGTCTGGGGGGATAGTGGTGATGATTTTGTTCTTTGCGGGGTCGATCACGTCCACCTGAAGGGTCTCACTCTCCTCATGGATATGGAATTTGAGTTCCCTGCCCATGGAGGAGGTAAACTGCTCCACCGCCCGGGCTACATGCTGCAGCTGTTCCGGTGTGATTCCCTCTGCAGATGAGCTTTTGCCGGTCTCGGCCTGCTGGACAACCAGGCCACGATGGTCCGGTGCAGGCTTTCCCTGAAGAAAATCGCTGCGCAGGATTTCAACGCTCGTTTTCTGCACCTTGTCGATATCCATGCCTGTCCTCCTTGAACCCCCGGCAACACACTGAAGCGACCCGGGCGGGGATAGAGTTTGTTCAGAACTCTTATCGGCAATTTGGGAAAATTCTTTAGGAGTTTGCAGGAGAAAACCGCCACTTGGAGGATGGTTAGTGGGAAAAAATATCCTTTTGCTGTATAAGGCATTGAAAATATGAGTAAAAAAAAATGGCATTCTGATTGCAAAATCCACGATAAACAAGGAGGTATTTGCCATGTCTTTGATCATTAACAACAATATTATGGCAGACAACGCTGCCCGCAATCTGTCCGATTCGTACGGCAGGCTCGGTGGGTCCACAAGGCGCCTCTCCTCAGGCCTTCGGGTGGGTACCGCGGCCGACGACGCCGCTGGCCTGG
>JBKHAV010000134.1:0-6193 GCA_046542715.1 Desulfovibrionales bacterium | reverse complement strand
CGCCGCGGCGTCCCCCCCCCGGACAGGGCCAGGGAGGCGTACCCGTTTCGGCGCGTACACCTGATCAATTCCTCTGCAATCAGCAAAGCCGCTTCCTGACTCATGGAATCGAGGTCATCGAACCCTCTCCATGCGCGCTGCGGTGCGTTCGTTCCGTATCCGGCCATGGTCAGGTCCTCGTTTCGTTTTTCTGTGTCCTTTGCAGCACGAATGGATATTACTCATCCGCTTCTGGCCATCCTCTGGCACCAGATTTCATCCGCTGCATCGCCTTACCGGTTTTTATCTCCCAAAAATCGGGATGTGAAAAGTCTTCCCTTTCTGCTCAAAAAGCCCCTACACTTCCGGATATTGAAAAAGTCATTTCACCTAAAGGAGACCGGCATGCGCACCATGACTCTGCTTACGGCTCTCTGGCTCATTGCCCTGCCCCTTTGGGGCTGTACGCAAAAAAATATCGCCGCAGTCGTTCCCCAGGGGAACGGGCCGAAAACCATTGAGATGACAGCCACAAGTTTTGGGTTTTCCCCAAATATCATCCAGACGCAGCCCGGAGACCCCCTGACCATCGAGGTGATCAACACCTCGGATATCGAACACAATATCACAGTCAAGGACCCCGAGGACCGGACTCTTGTCAGCCGGGATCTGCCAGAGGGAGAGGTGGTTGAGATCGTGGTTCCGCTGGAGACGGAGGGCACCTATCGCTTCTATTGCGACATGACCATGCACACCACGCTCGGCATGGAAGGGCGCATCGAGGCCAAAAGGTAGACCGCTTTGCGCGGCAGGAATGGCTGACTGGGAGGGATCAGGAAAGGACACGGAACCTGAAGTCCCGTGCCCAGGGAAATCACTCGCTTCGTTCTTCGACCAGGATGAGGTGCTGCCCGAATTGCGTCTGGACCGGTCCCTGAACCGTGCCCACTTCGGCGCTGAATACCACCTTGTCGAACTCGGGAACCATCTCTCCTGGGGAAAATTCCCCGAGATCTCCGCCCTGCTTTCCCGAGGGACACAGGGAATACTGCTTTGCCACCTCGGCAAAAGATTCTCCCCCCTCGATCCGCTGCTTGAGTTCCTCTGCCCGTTCCTGTTTGGCTACGAGGATATGCCGTGCTCTGGCTTTGGCCATGATGGACCTCCTGTTGGTTGAAAATGAGCCCTCTACCTGCCCGAGGCAGCCCCCCCGGTCAAGACGGTCCTGGGTCGTGCACTAAAAAAGGCGGCCCGAAAGCCGCCTCGAGCTGCTCGAAAAGGAGGTTACACGAACTTCAGCTGTCCCTCCTGCACGTCCACGGTCACGTCCTGCCCTTCGTGCAGAGTGCCCTGGATGAGCTCCTTGGCCAGCCAGGTCTCCACGTTGTGCTGCAGGTATCGCCGCAGGGGACGCGCCCCGTAGACGGGATCATACGCTTCCCGGGCGATGAAATCCCTGGCCCGGTCGGTCAGGGACAACCCGATCTTGCGCTCCTCGAGCCGCTGTCTGAGCGCCTCCAGGAGCAGGTCGATGATTTTCTTGATTTCCTCCAGGATGAGCGGGGTGAACAGGACGATCTCATCCACCCGGTTCAAAAACTCCGGCCGGAAGTGGTTGCGCATCACGCCGAGAACCTGATCCCGGACCCCTTCTCCAAGCTCGCCCTCTTCGGTGATGCCTTCCAGCAGGTACTGGGAGCCGATATTGGAGGTCATGATGATGATGGTGTTCTTGAAATCCACGGTCCGGCCCTGACTGTCCGTGAGCCTGCCGTCGTCCAGAATCTGCAGCAGAACGTTGAACACGTCTGCGTGGGCTTTTTCGATCTCGTCGAACAGGACCACGGAATAGGGTTTGCGCCGCACCGCCTCGGTGAGCTGACCGCCTTCCTCGTAGCCGACGTATCCGGGAGGGGCGCCGATGAGCCGGGCCACGGTGTGTTTTTCCATGTACTCGGACATATCCAGCCGCACCATGTTCTCTTCGGTGTCGAACAGGGCCCGGGCCAGGGTCTTGCACAGTTCTGTCTTGCCCACTCCTGTGGGTCCCAGAAAAATGAACGAGCCAATGGGCCTGTTGGGATCCTTGAGCCCCGCCCGGGCGCGGATCACGGCATCGGCCACCGCAGTCACCGCCTCGTCCTGGCCGATGACCCGCTCGTGCAGCACATCGGCAAGCCGCAAGAGTTTCTCCCGTTCCCCTTCGAGAAGCCTTGAGACAGGAATTCCGGTCCACTTGGAGATGATCTCGGCCACATCGTCGGGACCGACCTCTTCTTTGAGCAGCCGCACACCGCCCGTCTCCTCGTCCATGGCCGATTCGCGCCTGTCCAGCTCCTTTTCCAGTTCGGTAAGCTTTCCGTACCGAAGCTCCGCCGCCCGGTTCAGATCATAGGACCGTTCGGCCTGCTCGATTTCGTGCCGGGTCTTTTCAATATCTTCTTTGAGCTGCCGCAGAGAATTGATGGTTCCCTTTTCCTTTTCCCACTGCGCCGACAGTCCTGTCTGCTCTTCCTTGAGATCGGCCAGCTCCCGTTCCAGCTTGTCCAGCCGTTCCCGGGATGCCTGGTCCGTCTCCCGCTTCAGGGCTTCCCTTTCGATCTCGAGCTGCATAATCCGCCGATTGATCTCGTCCAGATCCGTGGGCAGGGAATCGATCTCCGTCCGGATCATGGCCGCAGCCTCGTCAATGAGGTCGATGGCCTTGTCCGGCAGCTGACGGTCCGAGATGTACCGGTGGGAGAGTACCGCTGCCTGCACCAGGGCGGAGTCGTTGATGCGCACACCGTGGTGGACCTCGAAGCGCTCCCTAAGCCCCCGCAGGATGGAGATGGTGTCCTCCACGGTGGGCTCCTCCACCATGATCGGCTGAAACCTGCGTTCCAGCGCCGGGTCCTTCTCGATGTACTTGCGGTATTCGTCCACAGTGGTGGCCCCGATGCAGTGGAGTTCGCCCCGGGCCAGCATGGGCTTTAAAATGTTTCCGGCGTCCATGGCCCCCTCGGCCTTGCCCGCGCCCACAATGGTGTGCAGCTCGTCGATAAAGAGCAGAATCCTGCCCTCGGATTTTTGCACCTCCTTGAGCACCGCCTTGAGCCGCTCCTCGAATTCGCCGCGATATTTGGCCCCGGCAATGAGCGACCCCATGTCCAGGGCGTAGACGGTCTTGTCCTTGAGTCCTTCCGGCACGTCCTGCTTGACGATGCGCTGGGCCAGCCCCTCCACAATGGCGGTTTTACCCACCCCGGCTTCGCCGATGAGCACAGGGTTGTTTTTGGTCCTGCGGGATAAAATCCTGATGCAGCGCCTGATCTCCGAATCGCGGCCGATCACCGGATCCAGCTTGCCGTGCTTGGCTTCCTCCACCAGGTCCCGGCCGTACTTGGCCAGAGCCTCGTACGTCTCTTCAGGATTGGCCGAGGTGATCCGCTGGTTTCCCCGGACCTCGGTCAAGGCCTCGAGAAAACGGTTCTTGTCCACGCCGAACTGCTTGCTGATTCTGCCCGCACCTGAACTCGGCGGTTCGTCCAGGATGGCCAGGAAGAGATGCTCTACGCTGACATACTCATCCTGCATCTTCTTGGCCTGGTCCTGGGCCTTGACTAGGACCGAACTCAGCCGCTGGGTCACGGAGACCTGGCCGGGCTGGGCGCCGGGCCCCGACACCGAGGGCATTTTGGACAGCACGTCTTCCACCGCCTTGGAATAGGCACCGGCATTGATCCCGGCCCGGTCCAGAAGGCGCGCAACCAGACCATTTTCCTGAAGAGTCAGCGCAAGGAGGAGATGCTCCACATCCACCTGCTGATGACCGAAACGGATGGCCAGGTTCTGGGCCTCGGACAGTGCTTCCTGAGATTTTTGTGTGAATTTATTCAGATCCATTCCTTTCTCCTTGCGTTGAACTTCTCACTGCCGCTGAACGTTGAGCTGACTTCACGTGGTCCACGCTAGAGCAGCCCCCGCAGATGCTTGACCTCCTGCTGCAGATCTTCAATGCGTTCCAGCAGGTCGACGATAATGGTCGCCGCCAGTGTGGAGACCTCGAAGTCGCGGCAGATTCTGACCAGCTTCTTGATCCTGTACACATCCGATTCCGAGAAAAGATATTCCTCCACAGGCGACTTGAACGGCTCGATCCAGCCTATCTCGATAAGCTCCCCCAGCCGCATGGGGTGAATTCCCGTCATATCCACCATCTGCACCCAGATGATCTTTTTGGAACGCTGGGGCATGGTGTTGTCGGCCTTGCGTATGTTTGACTTGCTCATCAGATCCTCCGGATTACCCTCTGGGATCGAATTTTGATTCCCGGGCCAGCGATTCCCACAATTCCTTCTGCCTGTCCGAAAGGGGCTTTGGAGTTTTGATCATGATTCGCACCAGCTGATCACCCCGGGTTCTGCGCCCCAGTCCCTTGCCCTTGATCCTGAGCTTCTGGCCGCTGCTGATGCCTGCGGGAATGTTCATGTCCACCGCACCGTCCAGTGTTTCCACCCGAAGAGTTGCTCCAAGGGCCGCCTCCCAGGGGGCCATCTGCAGATCATAGATGATGTTCTTGCCGTCGAGCTTGAACCTGGGATGTTCCTTGAGCCGGACTCTGAGAAACAGATCCCCGGCCGGACCGCCCCCGCTGCCGGCTCCACCCTGGCCAGCCAGGCGAATCTTGGCTCCGTCCCGTATGCCCGGAGGGATATTCACCTCCAGACTTTTGGTACTCTGCGAGGCGAAGCCCCGAAAATCCCTGGAGGGTTCCTGCAGGGTGATGGTCTTTTTCCCGCCCCTGTACGCCTCCTCGAGGGTCAGGGAGAGTTCCGCCTCCACATCCTGGCCTTTGGATCGATACGCGGACTCCCCGAACGGGCTTCCACCGGGAAATCCCCGTGAAGTCCGGCGCCCTGTCCTGGGGCCGGCACCCCCGAAAATCGTTTCAAAGAAATCGCTGAACCCGCCCATATCGAATCCCTGTGGTCCGCCGCCACCACCAAAATCAAACCGGACGTTTTCGTATCCGGGAGGCGGCTGGAAGTTCATGCCTTCCTGCCAGTTGGGCCCGAGGGAATCGTAGAGTTTGCGTTTTTCAGGGTCCTTCAGGACTTCATACGCCTCATTGATCTCCTTGAACTTGGTCTCTGCCTCCTTGTCGTCAGGATTCAGGTCCGGATGGTACTTTCGGGCCAGCTTTTTGAAAGCCCTGGAAAGATCTTCCTTGCTGGCGTCCTTGGAGACACCAAGGAGCTTGTAATAATCTTTGTATTTGACGCTCATGTGAACCGTGCTCCTTTGGGGCGCTGATTGCTCAATAATTCAGTATTCATAGATAAGCGCATCCCGGATTCAGTCAAGATTATGACACAAAAAACCCCCTTGCAACGTCTACTACGAAAAAAAAGGGGGGAAAGTCAGGGGTGAGAAACAAAGACGAAAGGTGGATTACCGGGCCTCAGGCCAGGGCGTGCAGCCCCTTGCCGGTGCAAACCCTTGGAGAAAGGCAGCTTTGATGGAGGGGAAAATCATGCGATTTTTTGGAGAGATCTTCTTGCCCTGGGAACAGCGGGGATGATGAAAACGTTTGCTGCGTGTGTTTCCGACCCATCCCGGGGCAGGGGTCTGGGTGGAGAGGATCTCCGGCCAGAATCCTCTTCCCGAGCCGATGGCTGTTTTCTGTGATTGGAGGAGATGCTCCTGAAGCTGCCTGCTCTGGCCTCTGTGCGGGAAGAAAAAGGCCATGCCTTCCTCCACCAGGATTTCGTTGACCGACCTCCCTCCCGTAACTTCGAGAACGCCGAGGATACGGCCGTAGTGATCCCTGGACGAGGAGATCATGTGCAGGTCCCTTGTCATGACAAGCTCCTGCAGCCGTTTTTTTGAGCGCTCCCCAAAATACTGGGCCGCCTTGTCCTCGTGCCTGGTCTCGGGCGCATCGATTCCCTCCAGCCGGACTGTTTCGCCGGTGACAAGAAGCACGGTGTCGCCGTCGAAGACCGTTTTGATCCGCACCGTCCGGGCTGTATCGGCCCATACAGGCGATGCGAGCACCAGAACGAGAAGAACCGTGAAGATGGCCTGCCAAAGCCGGCAAAACCATGATTTCGAGAGGGCAAAGAGAGGATGCATGTCCGGGAATGTACGCAAATCGGACCGGCAAGGCCATAAAAAAGGCGGTCCGAAGACCGCCCGTGTTGGAACGAAAGAAAGAGCTCTGTCCGCCCGT
>JBKHAV010000133.1:0-6220 GCA_046542715.1 Desulfovibrionales bacterium | reverse complement strand
TCTGGGGCCTGCCGTGGCGCTGATCGGCTCTATGCTGCTCTGGTCCACGGCGTTTGTGGCCATGAAGATCGCGGTTACCGGCATGCATCCGCTTCTGGCCATGTCCGGACGGATGCTGGTGGCGGTGCTGGTCATTGTCCCCCTGGCAGCGCGATTTCGCCACTGCGCCGCAGTCTATCTCCCAGGGGACTGGCGTCTCCTTGGGATCATGGTTTTGTGCGAACCCTGCCTGTTTTTCGTTTTCGAGTCCTACGCCCTGACGTTGACCACCGGGGCCCAGGCAAGCATGATCGTGGCCCTTCTCCCGGTCATGGTGCTGGTCGGAGCGCGTTTGACCCTCGGGGAAACCGTGTCCCTGCGTACCGCCGTGGGCATCGGAACGGCTGTTGTGGGTGCGCTGTGGCTCACCATGGCCAGCCCGGGGGCTGTTGCTGACGCTCCAAACCCTCTGCTCGGCAATTTTCTCGAAGTCCTGGCCATCCTCTGCGCCGTGGGGTCCACGCTGGCGGTCAAGCGGCTGACCTCCCGCTATTCCCCGCACTTTCTGACAGGAATCCAGGCCGTGGGCGGCGCCCTGTTTTTTCTGCCCCTCTCACTGGTCATGACCGGACCCGAAGACATGGCCGCCGTCACTTTCAATTCCGTGCTGGCCGTCATCTATCTCGGGGTGGTGATTACCCTTGGAGCCTACGGCCTCTGGAATTTCGCGGTGAGCCGGCTGCCTGCCGGCAAGGCCTCGGCCGCGACCAATCTGGTCCCGGTTTTCTCGGTTTTCTTCTGCTTCCTCTTTCTGGGGGAGCGGTTCACCGGACAACAGTTTCTGGGCGCAGGAACAGTCCTGGTGGGGGTGTTCCTGACCCGGGCGTGGAAAAGATCCGTGACCTAAAGAAGGGGCGGGATCAAGGTTTGAGATCGAGATTGCGAATGCCGCCCTCGGCCATCTCTTCGACGCGGCTGCCCAGGTGTTTTCCAAAGAACCGTTCCATGGCCCGGTAAAAATCGAACCGGTTCTCCTCCTTGGCAAACCCGTGGCCCTCGTCTTCTTTGAGCATGTACCAGACGTCCACCTCATTTTGCTTCACGGCCTCGACGATCTGGTCGGATTCGACCTTTTTCACTCTCGGGTCGTTGGCACCCTGGGCCACAAACAAGGGCGCCTCGATCCGCTCGGCGTGGAAGACCGGGGAGACGGCACGTAGCATGGCCTTGTCCTTTTCTGGGTGGCCGATCATGCGGTAGAGGCGTTTCCGACCGAGTTCCCAGTACGGCGGAATGTTTTCAAGCAGGGTGAAGATGTTGGAAACGCCCACATAATCGACCCCACAGGCATAGACGTCCGGGGTGAAGGTCAGGCCGGCCAGGGTGGCATACCCTCCGTATGACGCGCCGTAGATGCCGATGCGGTCCTTGTCGGCGATTCCCTGCTCGATGAGCCACGCGACCCCGTCTGTTATGTCATCCTGCATGTCCCGGCCCCACTGTTCGAACCCGGCAGTCCAGAATTTTTTTCCGAAACCGGTCGACCCCCGGAAGTTCATCTGCAGAACAGCCAGTCCCCGGTTGGCCAGAAACTGGACCTGCGCGTCGTATCCCCAAGTGTCCCTGACCCAGGGGCCGCCGTGGGGGAGAATGACGGCAGGGAGGTTTGCCGGCTCGACCCCCTGGGGCAGCGTCAGATAGCCGCGGATGAGAAATCCGTCTCTGGCTCGGTAGCTGATCGGGAGCATAGGGGCCATGCGCTCGGGATCGATCCAGGGGCTGACTTCGGTCAGCTTTCGAAATGCTCCAGAGTCCCGGTCATGGAAGTAATATGCTCCCTGTGAAGTATCGCTGTAGGTGCGCACCAGCACCCGTCGCTCATCCCGGCTCATGTCGGCCACGACCACTTCGCAGCCGGGGAGCTTTTGTTCCAGAAAATTTTGCAGTTTCTTTCGTTTTTGATCGAAGAATTCATAGTGGCGCCGATCGGTGACATAGAGCGCCCCGGTGATCACCTCCCGCTCTTTTGAGCGAAGCAGGCCGCCCGCGTCCACCTCAGGATGGGCAAAGAGCATGGTCTCGAAACGGACCGCTTCCGGGTCGAACCGGTAAACGGCTTTGGTGTCCCGGTCCAGGTTGGAAAGCACATAGATGTCGGTGTCGTCGAAGCTGAAGAACAACGGCTCGATGGCATCCTTGAAGTCATGTTCGAAAATAACTTCAAACGGTTTTTCTTCGGTGCTGCGATAGAGGAGCTTGGTGACCAGTTCCTCGTTGACGACCGCCACCCTGAGCTTTCCCTGGTTGTCCGTGACCCATGCGGCGATATTGCCGGGGTTTTCCGCCACCATGCTCAATTTCCCGCTGCCCAAGTGGATGCGGTAGACATCGAAGACGCGGGGATTGCGTCTGTTCATGCCGATCAGCATGATGTCGTCGTGGTCTTCAAGTTCGTCCACAATGGTCACTTTCACGTTTTCAAACGGCGTCAACTCTCTTTCGTTGGCCCTGTCGATGTCGGCCACGAAGAGGTGATAGTTTTCGTTTCCGGCTTGGTCCTGCAGATAGGCGACACGGGAGTTCCCGGCCCAGAGATACCCGGCGATATCTCGCTTTTCCGACGAGGTGACTCTGGTCTCAGTCTCTCCATCGACATCCCGGACATACACGTTCAGCCGTCGGTTCCATGGTTGGAGGTAGGCGATTTTGGTTCCGTCCGGGGAGAGCGTGTACCCGGTGCTCTTGGGGTTGCGGAAGAAATCGCGCATGGGAACCATTTCGACCGAATCTGCGGCGGCCGGCCAGACCGACAGAAGCAGCAGGGAAATGAGGAAAAGAGCGGTGTTGCGCATTTGCTTCTCCTGAATAGAATGGTTGGAGGATTCCTCAGAATACCGGACAGCGGTAAAAAATGCACAACAAAGAAGACTGGTCTGAGGCTCAAGCAGAGAAAAAGGAAAAAAAATGTCGCAGGCTTACGGCAAGAGGAGGTGAAAGGCTTTTGTCATTCCATGGGGGGGACACGTCAAAGGGTCGGCTGGCGAAAGCTTTATTTCTGCTCCTTGCGAACGAGCCGGCCGATGCGGCGGGCGGCCAGGGCGCAGATCGCCAGGTAAGGCGCCGCCCAGAACGGAACTGAAAACTCGAGTTCGGTCACACCCGGGGCGAGGTGCCTTACCCTGTGCCCGGTGGCTTGGATTCCTGCCACCTTCCAGGACCAGAAGGATTTGGGTTCGAATGCGGTCACCTCGAAGGGAACCCAGAAACCGAAAACGGTTTTGACCCTTCCGCTACTCCCAGGGCCGATGATGTGCTGTGCAGTTTCCACGTCCCGGACCGAGGGGCCCCATATCGGCCAGAGACGGGTGTCCGTGAGCACGGTCCAGACAACGTCTGCATCCGCCATGATCGTCTGTTTCACGCAAAGCATTGACTGCGTTCCCTCCCGCGGGATTGTCGATCGATGATGATTTCGGCGCGCAACCCTTCCAAGCCTTGCTACGTGAGCAGGTCGGCAAGAGCAACTGCAGCGTCCGAATTGGTCAAGTGCTCTGAAATTGAGGGCAGCAGAAAAAGAGGGGACCCAACTTCCTGGATTTGCTACATTGATGATTATGAATAAGGAGGAAGTCACCACCATCGAGCAATTGCTGGATCGGATTGAGAAAACCCATGCCGATGATGGACGCGTTTCGCTGGGCGCTGTTCTGGATTCCGTTGGACGGCGCTCTTTTGGTCCGCTCCTGCTTCTTGCCGGGCTGATCACGCTTGCGCCCGTTGTGGGTGATATTCCGGGGATGCCGTCGATTATGGGAGTGTTCGTGATCCTGACTGCAGGTCAGTTGCTCTTCAATCAAGAACATTTTTGGCTCCCGCGCTGGATGCTCAATCGAACTGTCCCCCAGGACAAGCTCTGCAGGAGCATCAAGTGGATTCGAAAACCCGGGAAATTTCTCGACCGATGGACGCAAAAGCGGCTGCCAATTCTGATCAGCGGTCCTGCAATTTACATCATTGCGATGTTCTGCATCACCACTGGACTGGCAATGCCGGTAATGGAGGTCGTGCCGTTCAGTGCAAACGGAGCCGGTCTGGCGCTCAGCGCATTCGGACTCGCGTTGATCGCGCAGGACGGCCTGCTGGCGCTGTTCGCATTCGGGATTACGGCCGTCACGGCCGGAGCTGTAGTATACGGCCTTCTCATGTGATGGAAGCCAAAGAGGCAGTCGGGAGGTCAGGCTTTGTCCTGGTTTGCAGCGCGCGTGATGATCCTGTCCAGATGGGCGGCAAAGAGCCCGCGTTCGCGTTTGCCCGGGGAAGGCGGGCCGCCGGTGACCATGCCTGCGCTGCGCAGTTCCTGCATCAGATTGCGCATGGTCAGACATTGCCGCACATTGTCGGACGTGTAGAGCTCACCGTTGGGGTTCAAGGCCAGGCCGCCCTTGTCCACCACGGCGGCTGCCAGGGGGATGTCAGCCGTGATGACCAGGTCACCGGGGCAGGTCATCTCCACGATGTGATGGTCGGCCGTGTCCATTCCGATGCGCACCTGCACGGTCCGGATTTGCGGTGACGACGGCGTCCGCAGTGGCTGGTTGGCCACGAGCACGGTCTCGATTCCCCGGCCGGTGGCCGCGCGGAAAAGAATTTCCTTGATGGCATTGGGGCAGGCGTCAGCATCGACAAGTATACGCATGGGAAGAAGCGTCCTTTGGCTGAGGATGAACCGGCAGGCAGTCCGGAGACATTGCAGGGCGGGCAAACGGCTTGTCCTCCTGCTGGGAAGAACTCAGGAGTGCATTTCCTTGATAGTGATGGTCGGCACAGGGGCATTGTAGGTCATTGCCCGCATAGCCCGGCGGCAGTCTTCCAGAAGCTGTTTCAGGTCGATGCTCCTGCAGGACGGTACATACGGTTCCAGCAGGGCCATTCCTGAATCCATCAACCGGATCGCACCTTTTCGGTTGCCGTGCCGGTGATGGTACAGGGCCACGTCGACCTGGATCAACCCCTTGTAAAAGTCCCGGTCCGGTTCCGCTGCCCCATGCCATACCGCTTCCCAGGTTTCATGGGCCTGAAAAAAGGCTCCTCGGTTGAACTCTTCCAATCCTGCTTTGAACTGTTGCGCTGTTTGGGTCATGATTGTCCGGGAATCCTGCAATGAGGAAAGTCATGGTAAATAACTATCCGAAAATACGGACAAATACACTACACAAAACTACCATTTTCAACCGACACAGTCGGCGGTTTGCCGGGTTTCAGGCGGCATGGCTGTAGAACGCAACACTTTGCATCTGCTAAAGGCTACCGTTTTGAATCCGAAGTGAAACAAAGCCTGAGAAAAAGACTGGTATAGCGGAAAAGCGGCGCACCAACTGATGTGTTCTTATCCGGAAATGGAACCGGGTTCGCGGTTTCAGGATCCTATTGTCCACCCAAGCGGTTTATTCAGGTGTCTGATCCAAACCGTTCTCCTCTTCGTCTTCGACTGCTCTTTCTTCAAGTTCTTCGCCGGCTGATTGTTTCTTTTCCAGTTTGCGCTGCAGCTTTTCTTCTTTTTTCTTCTTTTTTGCCATGTCTTTCTGTCGTTTTTGAAATTTGTAGTTTGGCTTGGCCAAAAGAGCCTCCTGGGTTGAATGGCCCTTCAGGGGCCGGTGGGCTGAAAAAAAATGCCCGCCTCCCGTACGGGGGGCGGGCATTGCTGCCGTGTTACGGCTGAAATACGAGAGCTACCAGCGGGGACGCTCTACGCGGGGCTTGGCTTCGTTGACCTTGATATTGCGGCCGCCGAATTCCTGGCCATCCAGATTCTTGATGGCTTCGAGAGCGCCGGCATCGTCCATTTCCACGAAACCGAAACCGCGGGCACGGCCGGTCTCACGATCCTCGATCAGTTTAACGGAATGCACTTCGCCGTAAGCTTCGAAAGCTGCACGGACTTCTTCTTCCGTAGCGGACCAGGACAAATTGCCGACATAGATGTTCTTGGACATTCAAAATTCTCCAGAGAAAAAAAGTGATGGTGATTGACGCCCGTGCGTCAAAAAAAAGAAGCAGCGTACAAGATGCGTGCACTGCTTCTCGATATGCCTGTTCAGTTCCAACCAGCGCCGGCCAACATTCAGACCGCGCCTCCACGGGTGCCGCTGGTAATAGCCTTATATTTGCCTCTTTCAGGAGAATGTCAAGAGTAAATTGAAAAAATCCTTTTTTTTCGGAGTACACCATCCTGATTTCATTG
>JBKHAV010000022.1:0-29502 GCA_046542715.1 Desulfovibrionales bacterium | reverse complement strand
GCCGGTATAGAATCCCAGGATCGGAAGCCAGTATTCCCAGTCGTTGTTGAATTCATTGCCCCGATACCGCTCGCAGGTGAAAACCCGTACGACTTCGTCGAGCGTGAAAGGATTACGCTGCTCATCAGGACGCCTTTCGTCTTTAAGCTTGATTTTGGCGCAGTAATTCTTTTTCACATATTCGTTCCGCAAGGCGTAGTCAAAGAACGTAGTCACCACGGTGACAATGTTGTTGATGGTCTTCACCTGCAGGGGTTTTTCTATGTCCATGGCCAAAAGCTCTTTCGCGGTTTTGCCCTTGTATATTTTCTTCTTGTTACGGTTCGGAGGCATCTTCTGCAGAGTGGAAACGAAATTTTCCATGTCCTTCTGCGTGATCTCCGGAAGAGGTTTTTCCTTGCCGAGAATGAACGGGAGCCATCCAAGGTTCGACTTCATGTCCGGGATGCTCTTCTCTGACCAGTCCTTTCGGCCGATTTTGTGTGCCTCGTATTGCTTCAGGACTTCGCCCAGTCTTTTGACCTCTTTCGGTTTGCCCGGAGCCGAGCCATGCTCTTCCACTCTTGGCCGGGCAGTTTCATACTTGGCGACAATGGTCTGTTCCAGGCCGTAATCCTGGCGCACGCGAGCCAAGTCGAGGGCACTGAGGTCCAGGAGGGTTTTGATCACTTCCAAGGACGCTCGCCTGTGATCCAGCGATTCCTTATCCACATCCATTCCGAGTTCAGCCAGATGGCTTGTCACGTCATACTCGACTTGCTCGAAATTCCGGGTCTTAATCCACGATTTGAGTTCTTCCTGATGCCTCAGGATGTTCTCTTCCTCGTCCTGCGACTGGCCAAAATCGATCACTTCCAACAGGTCCAGGAGCGGCTTGCGATCGGCAAAAAAACGATCGGTCAGCATCTTGATCTGGTCATTGGTGAGCTGGAAAAAGTGCTCGCCTTTGTCAATGAGTTCAAAGAGTTTTGTCACGGTTACCTCCAGTTTCCGGGCATGGTTTTGCGCCTCCCGCAGATAGGGTGTCTGCAGGGAAAGACGAATCTCCCGTTTTCCCATTACCGGCCGTATCCGCTCTGGAACAACAAGTCGGAAGTAAAAAGTTCGATTTCGTAAAAAAAGATGGGGGGTCGCCGCAGTCTGGAGCATTTCTGCCTCCTGCCGGGCGCGTTGGAGGGGTGGTTTTGTACCACCTGTTGTACCACCCGACGCCCAGTGGCTGGAAACGCCTCACCAAGTGCCGGGATGGCCCAAAAAAAAGAAGGGATTACAGTCGATTACTGTAATCCCTTCGTAAATTTGGTGCCGAAGGGGAGACTCGAACTCCCACGGCCTTGCGACCACTAGACCCTGAACCTAGCGTGTCTACCAATTCCACCACTTCGGCGTTAGGGAGAAGGCAATTAATACATCCCTATCCCGTTGGCAAGTTCTTTTTTAGCAGAAACATCTTCGGATTCACATCCCCTGGTGCTCGACCGTCGTCCAATTCGTTCTTTTCTCGAGCCTTTCTCCGTCATGTCTCGGACCGGCCGCAGCCCATTGTCGGCCATCCATTGCTGAGGTTGATGGGCATCTGCTTTTCGGATAACTCTTGTCACCTTCTTTCAGGGCTCTTCCAGGCATGATAATTTCATTGACCGCCTTCCCTTAATCGCGGTCGCTTCACCGAGCAGGAGGCATCGACGTCCATGCAGACCATCCGCTCCCTTTCGGAGCTGGATCCCATCGAAAACGGGTCCTGCCTCACCATCGGAAATTTCGATGGCGTGCATGTGGGACATCAGAAACTCATTCGCCGGGTCCGGGAAAAAGCCCGGAACAAGGGGCTTGCCAGTGTGGTGGTCACCTTTGATCCGCATCCCCTCCGGGTTCTGCGGGGCATGACTCCCCCCTTCATCACCATGACCCAACAGAAGCTGGAACTCATCGGCAAGCAGGATGTGGATATCACCGCCTGTTTGGAATTCACCCGGGAGATGGCCAAGCTCTCTCCGGAAGAGTTCGTCCGCCGCTACCTGGTGGAAGGGCTCTGTATGAAGGAACTGGTGGTGGGCTATGATTACGCCTTTGGCAAAAACCGGGAGGGCAATTTCCAGTTGCTCAAAAAGTTGGGGGACAAGTACGGGTTCCGGGCGGAACAGATGGATCCGGTCCTTGTCGGCGGAGCCATTGTCAGTTCGACCCGGATCCGGGACATGGTGCAGGCCGGCCAGGTATGGGAAGTCCTCCCCCTGCTGGGCCGCTTCTACCGTATTCGGGGCAGTGTTATCCGCGGCAAGGACAGGGGCGGAAAACTCCTCGGGTTTCCCACGGCCAACCTCCAGCTGGTGGACGAACTCTTTCCCAAGCCCGGGGTGTACGCGGTGTGGACCGATGTGGAGGGCCGGACCCTCCCTGCAGTAGCCAACATCGGGTTCAATCCCACGTTTGACAATCAGGTCCTCTCGGTTGAGGTGCATGTTCTCGATTTCAATGAGGATCTGTACGGACGGGAAATCGACGTGCATTTTGTGCAGCGCCTTCGCGATGAGAAGAAATTCTCCTCTCTGGATGAACTGATCGTGCAAATCCGCAAAGACGTCGACCTGGGACGGACCATTCTCGAGTCGACCCAGCCCAGACCCGTGTAACGGAATTCACGACTGCCCGAGAATATGGACCCTTCCAACGGCCCCCAACGACCCCCGCGCTGCCTGTTTGTACTCAGACCCTTTCATCGCCTCTGGTTCGGAGCCCTCAGGGCCTACCAGAACATCCGCTCGGTGCGCTGGCTGCTGCTTGGTATCGTGGCCGGATGTATGTCCGGGTCTGCGGCCATCCTGTTCTTTCTCGGCGTTGAGGGACTCAGACACCTTTTTTTGAACACCTTTGCCGGACTGGTCCTGCCCGCCCCTGCCGGGGAGCGGCTTTTCCACGGCGCTTCCGGCACCCCCCGGCCATGGCTCATCCCTGTGTTTACGACACTGGTCGGATTGCTCACCGGCTATCTGGTCAGCCGCTACATCAGTCCGAGGCCGAACAGCGGTACCGACGGCACCGACACCATGATCAAGGCTTTCCATCACCAGGGCGGGCTGATCCGGCTGCGCAGCGCCCTGATCAAATCCTCGACCGCAGTATTGACCATCGCCTCGGGGGGCAGCGCGGGACGCGAAGGGCCGATTTCCCTGCTCGGCGCCGGGATGGGCTCTTTTCTGGCCACCAGGCTGGGGCTCTCCGCCAAGGAACGGCGCATTCTCCTTCTGGCAGGGGCGGCCGGGGGGCTGGGGGCCATCTTCCGGGCACCCCTGGGCGGGGCCTTGACCGCCGTGGAGGTGATCTACCGGGAGGATTTCGAGGCTGAAGCCATTTTGCCTTCCGTCATCTCCTCAGTGGTGGCCTACACCCTGTTTACCCTGGTCTACGGCACCGAGCCCCTGTTCGGCATTCCCAGGTTTTCGTTCAGCGACGCCCGGGAGCTCCCCTTTTACATCCTGCTGTCCCTTGTCTGCGCCGCAGCCGGGTGGTTCTATGTAAAGACCTTTTTTTTCATCAAGTTCAACGTGTTCAACCGCATCTTGGACCGGGTGGGGCTGATCTGGACCACCGCCTTGGGCGGGCTGGTCATGGGACTTGTCGGCATGATGTTCCCCGAACTTCTCTCTGGCGGCTACGGCTGGCTGGAACTGGCCATTTTGGGCAAGCTCTCCATTTTTGCCATGCTTGGGATCCTTGTCGGCAAGACCATTGCCACGTCAATCACACTGGGCTCAGGCATGAGCGGCGGCATGTTTGCCCCGGCCCTGTTCGTCGGCGGTATGAGCGGCGGCGTGGTGGGGTTTATGGCCAACCACTACTATCCCCATATCGTGACCCAGCCCGGGGGGTACGTGCTGGTGGGCATGGCCTCGTTCTTCGCCGGGGTGGCCAATGCCCCTATTGGGCCGTTGATCATGGTCTGCGAACTGACCCAGGGCTATGGACTGCTTGCCCCCCTCATGCTTGCATCCGCCCTGTGCCTGGTACTAAACAGGAACATATCCCTGTATGAAAATCAGGTGGATAGTAAATTCGACTCCCCGGCGCACATTGATGACGCCACCATCAACATCCTGGAAAACCTGAAGGTGGAGTCGTTTTACAAACCCGGGAGGGTCACCACCTTGGAGGAAGGCACCTCATTCGGCGCTATGACCGATATCATCGCCAATTCCAACGAATTCTATTTTCCGGTACGTGACCACGGGGATGACATCACCGGAATCGTGGCCGTCCAGGACCTTCGCAAAGTTTTGTACGAAGACGGTCTGCGCGACCTCCTGGTGGCCAAGGATGTGGCCAAGCGAGCCGTGCTCCTGGTACCTGACGATGATCTCTACACGGCCCTGCTCAAGTTCGTGGACACGGACTACGGACAAATCCCGGTGGTCGACCCAAGCGACCCAAGGCAGATCCTGGGGCTCCTTTCCAGGGAGGACGTGTTCAAGGCGTATGCTCAAACCCTGAAAAGCCTGAAGGAAGAGTAGGCCGGATTTGTAAACGTTAAAAATACCATCGATCAAAGTCCCATGGTCAAGACGAGGATTCTCGCAAGCTCATCGCTATGCTCCCGCGTCAGGACGGCATTGCCCTCTGCAACCGGCAGGTCCGGGGTCAGGCAGAGCCTTTCCCGTGTATGACAAATCTGTAATTTTCCTTCCCAAAAGCTCTACAGAATTGTAAGCTCTCGTCGCACTTCTTCTCTTCTACTTTTGTAATTCATTGTTTTGTTGAAACAATTTCTTGTGGAATACTTCTTGTATTTTGAAGAATGTTTCTCAAAAAATAATCCAGGAGGTACCGATGACAGACTGGCCCGTATTCAACTGCAAAAATGCCGACGATGTCATGAAGGCCGTCAAAGACTATGACGTCAGCTTTGTTCAGTTCTGGTTCGTGGACGTGCTCGGCACGCTCAAGAGCTTTCAGATCACCCCGGACGAACTCGAAGGGGCCTTTGACGAGGGCATGGGGTTTGACGGGTCGTCCATCCAGGGCTTCTCCCGCATTCACGAATCCGACATGATCGCGTTTCCGGACGCCACCACCTTCCAGATGGTCTCCTGGCGTCCCACCGAACGGCCGGTTGCCAGGATGTTCTGCGACATCATGACCCCGGATGGGGAAAATTACGAGGGCGACCCCAGGTTTGTTCTCAAACGCATCCTGGCCAAGGCGGCTGAGAAGGGCTACTCCTTTTATGTGGGCCCGGAGCTGGAATTTTTCCTGTTCGAGAACTCCCGCGAGCCCAAGATCATCGATGTGGGCGGGTATTTCGACGCCCCGCCTCTGGATCAGGCCAACAACATCCGCCGGGACATCATCTTTTCCCTGAACAAAATGGGGATTCAGGTCGAATACAGCCATCACGAGGTTGCCCCCAGCCAGCACGAGATCGACCTGCGCTACCAGGAAGCGTTGAAGATGGCCGACATCGCCATCACCTACCGGGTCGTGGTCAAGGAGACCGCCCGCAAGCACGGCATATACGCGACCTTCATGCCCAAACCGCTGTTCGGAGAAAACGGCTCGGGCATGCACGTGCACCAGTCGCTTTTCAAAAACGGCAAAAACGCCTTTTTCGATGCCAAGGACAAGTACCACCTCTCAGCCGACGGCAAAGCCTACATCGCCGGCCTGCTGACCCACGCCAAGGAGATCACGGCCATCAACAACCAGTGGGTCAATTCCTACAAGCGGCTGGTCCCCGGCTATGAAGCCCCCAGTTATGTGGCCTGGGCCCGAATGAACCGCTCCTCTCTGATCCGGGTGCCCATGTACAAGCCCGGCAAGGAAGCAGCCACCCGGGTCGAGCTCCGCTCCCCCGATCCGGCGGCCAACCCCTACCTGGCGTTTGCGGTCATGCTGGCCGCAGGACTCAAGGGCATGGAGGAAGGATATACCCTGCCGGATCCTGTGGAAGAGGATATCTTCGAGATGACCCCCGCCCGGATGAAAGAGCTGGACATCGACAGCCTGCCGGGGAGCCTCTATGAAGCCGTGGACCTGCTCTCCAGAAGCGAAATGGTCAAAGAGGCCCTTGGCGAGCACATCTTCACCAAGTTCATCGAAAACAAGATCATCGAATGGGACCAGTTCCGGACCCATGTCTCCCAGTACGAGATTGACAAGTACCTGCCCATGCTCTAACCACGCGGTCCATACGCAAAAAGGCCTCCTGAGGAGGCCTTTTTGCGTTGAAGGACGGTTAGGAACGAAAGAGTTCAGTGCCCATGGTCAAAGGCGCTTCCTGCACGGTTTGCTACGGTTTCTCCGAAGAATTCTCTTCCCTGGAGAGTTCGGGCAGGTGTTTGAGTCGGCTCTCCACTACGGGAGGATTGGGATGGGATTTTCGGATGGAGAGAAAAAGGGCCCGGGCCTGGTCCACTCTGCCGGACCGTTCAAAGAGATCGGCCAAAGCGTATGTTGCCAGAACCACAACCTCACTTTCGGCAGCCTCAGGCATGCCCAAAATGGTCTGCAGGTACTCTTCCGCAACCTGATCCTCCTGTTGGTACAAGGCCAGGTTCGCCATATCATACAGAACTTCCGCCCGTTGCAAAGCGGAGAGGTCTAAATCCAGGGCCGGACCCAGGATTGCCCGGGCCGCTTCGAAATCTCCAAGCCCCCTGGAGATGCGGAAAAGTTCCTTTCTGGCGATAAATTCGTCCGTGTTTCCAAGTCCCTCCAGCTGAAGAATACGCTCGTACACAGAGGCGGCCTTCTCGAACTGCCGGTGGCGTGTATGCTCCGCGGCCAGTTCAAAGAGGATGGTTTTGGAGTGTTCCCGGTCATCGCCAAACTCCAGGTGCATGGCCTCGAGGAGTTCTACGGAACGAAGCGGACTGCGCCTGATGAAACGGGAGACGGCCAGGAGACGATTCCACGATTCAAAACGGTGCTCCCCTTCGGGATAGGCCTGCAGATACCGTTCATACAGCTTCTCCGATTCCAGATAGCTGCCCCTGGAAAAGGCTGATTCGGCCTCGATCAGCACAGCCGGCCGTTCCTCCGGCCGACTGCACGATACAAACACGAGCAGACAAAGGGCGAGCAATACCAGAAGCTGGAATCGGATCCAGATCATTCCCCTTCTTCCAGATAGACCAGATCGAAACAGACCACCTGACCGCCCGGATCGAGCCTGACCAGGCGGACCCCCTGCGTGGCCCGGCCCACGATGCTGATGCCGTTCACGCCGATGCGGATGATCTTGTTGCCCGAGGTAAGCAGGATGATCTCATCTTCGGCATTGACCATCATGGCGCCCAGAACAGGCCCGGTCTTGTCCGTGACTTTCATGTTGATGATCCCTTTGCCCCCCCGGGTCTGGGTCCGGTAGAGATCAAGATCGGTGCGCTTGCCAAACCCTTTTTCCGAAACAGTCAGGAGTTCGTTTCTAAACCCGCCATTGGCCACGACCCCTGAGACCACCTGGTCCTTGCGTCTCAAGGCAATGCCCTTGACCCCGGTGGTGGACCGTCCCATGGGACGGACGTCCTGACAGCTGAACCGGATGCCGTACCCCATTCTGGTGACCAGGATGACTTCGGAATCGGATTTGACCACCCTGACAGTGATGAGTTCGTCGTCATCGCGCAGATTCAGGGCGATCAACCCGGAACTGCGGCAGTTCTGATACAGGCTGATCAGGGTCCGTTTGACCATGCCTTTCTTGGTCAGGAAAAAGAAGTATTCCTCGGCCACGGTAAGGTCCCGCAGGGTCATTGCCGTGGCCACCCATTCATCGGATTCCAGGGGAAGGAGATTGGCGATATGGGTCCCCTTGGCCACCCGGCTGCCCTCAGGGACTTCGTAAACCTTGAGCAGATACATCTTGCCCTTGTTGGTGAACAGGGCCAGGTGCTGGTGGTTGGTGGTAGTCAAGATGGTGGTGATGAAATCCTCGGGATTGGTCTGGACCCCGGAAATTCCCTTCCCCCCCCGTTTCTGCTGCGTGTAGTTGGAAAGCAGCGCCCTTTTGATGTACCCCTTGCGCGAAAGGGTGATGACCACATCTTCGTCCGGAATGATGTCTTCAGGATTGATGGTGTTGGGGTCCTGCTCCATGATCTCGGAACGCCGGGGTACGGAATAGGTTTTCTTAACTTCCTGCAGCTCCTCCCGAATAACCGACTTGAGCACCTCATTGTTCTCCAGGATGCTGGTCAGATATTCGATGCGCTTGAGGAGCTCCCTGTACTCCTCCATGAGCTTTTCCCGTTCCAGATTGGTCAGCCGCTGCAGCCGCATGTCCAGGATGGCCTGGGACTGGACTTCGGAGAGTTCGAATCGCTCCATGAGCGCCTGTTTGGCCTCCACCGGGGTCTTGGACGCCCGAATCAGCCTGACCACTTCATCGATGTTGTCCAGGGCGATGCGCAGCCCTTCCAGGATGTGGGCCCGCTGCTGGGCCTTGTTGAGTTCGTACCGGGAACGGCGCAGGACCACCTCTTTTCTGTGTTCCAGAAAATATTCCAGCACCTGTTTGAGATTCAAAAGCTGCGGACGATTGTGGACCACGGCCATCATGTTGATGCCGAACGATGTTTCCAGAGCCGTGTATTTATACAGCTTGTTGATGATGATGTCCGGGAGCACGCCCTTTTTCAGGTCCATGACGATCCGGATGCCCTTGCGGTCGGATTCGTCACGCAGGTCGCTGATCCCTTCGATCTTGCGCTCGTTGACCAGGGCGGCGATCTTTTCCACCAGATTGGACTTGTTCAGGGCATAGGGGATCTCCGTGACCACGATGGATTCCATGCCCCTGGCCCGCTCTTCCACCATCAGCCGGGAGCGGATTTTGATGGATCCCCGGCCGTTGAAATAGGCCTCCCGCATTCCTTCCCGGCCGTAGATGAACGCGCCGGTGGGAAAATCAGGACCTTTGACAAAGTCCAGCAGGGATTCGATGGAGGTTTCCGGATGGTCCAGCAGATACAGGGTCCCGTCCACAATTTCGCCCAGATTGTGAGGGGGGATGTTCGTGGCCATGCCCACGGCAATGCCTGATGCGCCGTTGACCAGCAGATTGGGGACCCGGGTGGGCAGGACCACGGGTTCCTGCAGTGTATTGTCGTAGTTGGCTCTGAAGTTGACCGTCTCTTTTTCGATGTCAGAGAGAAACTCCGAGGTGATCCGGGCCATGCGCACTTCCGTGTACCGCATTGCCGCCGCGGCATCCCCGTCAATGGACCCGAAGTTCCCCTGTCCGTCCACCAGGGGAGCCTGCATGGAAAAGGTCTGGGCCATGCGCACCAGGGCATCATAGACCGCGGAATCACCATGGGGATGGTATTTACCGATGACGTCACCCACGATGCGGGCCGACTTCTTGTACGCCCTGTTATAGGTGTTCCCAAGGTCATGCATGGCATACAGGATTCGCCGGTGCACAGGCTTCAGGCCGTCGCGCACGTCTGGTATGGCCCGGCCGATGATGACCGAGAGAGAGTACTCCAGATAGGATTTTTTGAGTTCGTCTTCGATATTGACTTGCTGTAACACGTCTGCCTCGTTGTTTTGATTCACATCCCGGACAGTGCCGGAAAACGGCCGCCCATCAGATATCCAGTTCGCTGACGGCCAGGGCGTTGCGCTCGATGAACTCCCGCCTGGGCTCTACCTTGTCGCCCATCAGCTTGGTAAAGATGTCGTCGGCTTCGGCCGCATCATGGATTTCCACCCGAAGCAGGGTCCGTTTCTCCGGGTTCATGGTGGTTTCCCAGAGCTGCTCCGGATTCATCTCACCCAACCCTTTGTAGCGCTGGATGTTGACCCCCTTGTGGGCCTCCTCAAGGACTGTTTCGAGCAGGGCAAAAATACCCCGGATCGTCGACTCCGCATCCTTTTTCTTGATCACATAGGTGGAGTTCGGACTGTCCTTTTTGAACCTGTGGTAGAGATCAAAGGATCCCCGGTAGAGCTTGGAGTTGAAAAACTCCACCCCGATCCGGGTCAGGTGTTCGTTGCGGTCCCGAAAGATGACGAACACCCGTTCTTCATCCTCGATGATCATGCGCTCCAGTTCGACCCTGAAGTGCTTTTCCTCCATAAAGGATCGAAATTCTGACCAGTCCTCCTGGAAAAAGGCGGGAGTGAGCTTTTCGTAGGAAAGCAGATGAAAGAAGAGTTCGCGATTGACCCCGAAGTTCGATCCTTCGTCCACCTTCTCCTTGAGGGTGACGATGTCGCTTAGAAAGGTGACCAGCCGTTCGGCCTCATAGGTCTTCCCGCTCTCGGTTTGGATGGCGGCCTCTTTGCTGATCCTTTCGATCAGATATTCGTTGAGCTCCCGTTCCTCCACAAGGAATTTCTCGAAATTTCCCTTGTGGACCCGGAACAACGGGGGTTGGCCGATGTAGAGATATCCGTCCCTGATGATGTCCGGGTACTGCCTGAAGAAGAAGGTGAGCAGCAGGGTCCGGATGTGTGAACCGTCCACATCCGCGTCCGTCATGATGACGATCTTGTGGTAGCGCAGTTTGGTCAGATCCACTCCGTCTTCGCCGATCCCGGCCCCCATGGCCGTAATCATCGCCTTGATTTCCTTGTTTTCCAAAAGCTTGTCGAAGCGGGTCTTCTCCACATTCAAAATCTTTCCCCGAAGGGGCAGGATGGCCTGGAACTTGGGATCGCGGCCCTGTTTGGCTGAACCGCCTGCCGAATCCCCCTCGACAATGAATATTTCACTTTCCTCAGGTTTTTTGCTCTGGCAGTCAGCAAGTTTTCCCGGCAGGGAATGATCCCCCAAAGCACCCTTGCGCCGTACGAGATCCCGGGCCTTTCGGGCCGCTTCCCTGGCCCGGGCGGCGTCGACCACTTTTTCGATAATGGCGAACGCGTGTTTGGGATGCTCCTCGAAATAGGTGTTCAGCTTTTCGTACACCAGGGCGGCCACATACCCGGAAACTTCGGAGTTCCCGAGCTTGGTCTTGGTCTGGCCTTCGAACTGGGGCATGGGGAGCTTGACGCTGATCACCGCAGCCAGCCCTTCGCGCACGTCGTCGCCGGTGAGCTTCTGCTTGAGCTTCTTGGGCAGATCCGCATTGGTGATGTAGCTGTTGATCGCCCTGGTCAGCGCTGAACGGAAGCCGAACAGGTGGGTCCCACCCTCTTTGGTGCGGATATTGTTGGCAAAGGTGTAGACAACCTCCTTGTACCCCCTGTTGTACTGCAGGGCGAAGTCGATCATAACCCCCTCGACCTCGCCTCTGCCGCCGATGATGTCGTGGACCACATCGGTGCCGGTGTTGATGTTCTCGACAAAGGAGATGAGGCCGCCCTCGAACTTGTAGGTCCCTTCCTTTTGGGTCCGTTCGTCCAGAAACTGGATCTGAATGCCGGGGTTGAGATAGGCCAGTTCCTCGAACCGCTTGGCCAGGACGTCGAAATCAAAGTTGAGTTCCTCGAATATTTCCTCATCAGGCCGGAAGCGGATCGTGGTCCCGGTGTTCTGCCCTGGTCCGATCACCTCCACCGGCGTGACCGGGACCCCCCGCTCGTAACGCTGCCGGTACTTGTTGCCGTCACGTTTGACGATCACTTCCAGATACTCGGACAGCGCGTTGACCACGGAAACACCCACCCCGTGCAGACCGCCCGAAACCTTGTAGGACTCGTTGTCGAACTTCCCGCCTGCGTGCAGGACGGTCATGACGACTTCAACGGCCGGCTTGTTCTCCTTGGGGTGCATGTCCACGGGAATGCCGCGGCCGTTGTCCGCGATGGTCAGGCTGTTGTCCAGGTGAATGTTCACCTTGACCGTATCACAGTACCCGGCCATGGCCTCGTCAATGGAGTTGTCAATCACCTCGTAGACGAGGTGATGAAGGCCGTTTATATCCGTGGATCCGATATACATGGCCGGACGTTTCCGGACCGCGGACAATCCTTCGAGAATGGTAATGCTGTCGGCAGTGTATTGTTTGTTCATGGTCTTACAGATTTTCTTCCGTGTAATACGTTTCCTCGGAAATCTCCATAGGCATGATGATCGTCTTGTATTCCCGATCGTCATTGCCCGTAATTATACAGGGGGACAGTTCGCCCATGAATTTCAGCTGTATGATTCCGGAGTCGTAATGGGAAAGGATTTCGATCAACTTCTTGGTTGGGAAGGCTATTTTTTGCAAATTCCCATCATAGGTAGCGTTTACAAGTTCAGAAGCTTCTCCAATGTCCTGTCCTTGGGCAAAAAGAGTCAGTTCATTTCCATTCATCACGAAATATGTACAGATCTGGTTGTCCGTATTGAAGATGGAGATGCGCTCCAGCGAGTCCATAAGTTCATATTTATCCAGCTCCAGCGTGGAGGCGTTGTCATCCAGCCCGGAGAGGAAGTTCTCATAGTTGGGGTATTCATAATAGCTGAGGGGCAGGCTGAAAATTTCCTTTTGTTCGCCTGAACTGAAAAACAGCCGCTTGTTGTCGAGATTGAATTCAATTTCATCCGTGGTGATCCACTTCTTGAGTTCGAGCAGGTATTTCTTGTGGACGAGGATCCCTTCCCTGGGCAGGAGATTGAAGATGTCCTCATTGATGAATCTGAAAAGCGCAAACTGGTGTCCGTTCAGGCCGCACACTTCAATAACGTCACTTTCCCTGGAAGGGGTGGCCTTCATGCATTTCATGGCTTCCATATTGTCTTCGTCGGAAATGCAAAACGCGATGCGGTCGATGATCTCCTTGAGAAAATCACCTGACCAGAGAACGGCGTTGTCCGCAGGAAAGCGGGCAAAATCCTGAAACCATGTGACGTCGTTGGTGGGCAGTTTATAATTGCGCCTGCCCTGTTTGAGCAGGAGCACGTCGTTGTCTGCATCCAGGAGCAGAGAAATTTCCCCTGGAGGGAGCCTGCGCAGGAGATCGTAAAACCGCTTGCCCTGAATTCCCGCGAGTCCCGGTTCTTCGACCTTGGCCGGGTAGTTGCCGCAGAATTCCAGATTTGAATCCGTGGACATGATCTTCAAAGTGCCATTTTCAGCACGCAGCCAGACGGTGCGTAGAAATGCAGCCCCTGTCTTGGCGGGGATGATCCCGGCAGCTTTTTGCACGCCTTCGATCACATCCTCTTTCAAAACAGATAATTTCATTTCTAATCTCCTGTTATTGTTGGAGCGGTCATTTTGTTCGTTTCCATCGCAAGGTGCAGATTTTTTACGTAAAACGGCACAAGAAACAATACCGGAAAATCATCCTGCTCATTGAGGTTCTTCCTGCTCAGCCGCGATGCGACACATTTCTTTCAGATGAACGATCATTTTGTTCGTTTCCGGGTCATCTTTCTGCAATCGTTTGATCTTTTTGTACCCGTGCAGCATGGTGCTGTGGTCTCTTCCACCGAAAATCGACCCCAGCTTCGGAAAGGAGAATCCAAGAAGCTCGCGGCAGAGAAACGCGGAAACCTGGCGTGCATAGGCGATCTTCTGGTGCCGCTTCAGGGAAAGAATGTCCTGCGGGGTTATGGAAAAGTGCTCTGCGACCACGGTGACCACGGTCTCCCAACTCAGGGAACGGGTCGGACGTCCGTCCACGGTTTCGATCACTTGTCTAAATTGCTGATCGTCAATATGATCGCTGACCAGCGTTTTCAAGGCATGCAGCTTGAGGAGCGCGCCCTGGATCTGACGCATGTTTTTGAACTTCTGGGCCAGGGTGAAGATCTGCTCCTTGGTGAGCTTCATCTTCATCGAGCGGGACTGGGCAACGATGTATCTGCTGCGGATATCGAAATCCGGTGGCTCCAGATTGACGATCAGCCCCAGATTGAACCGCGAACGCAGCTTCTGCGACAGGGGTTTGAGGTCGGCCAGCTTTCCGGTGCAGCTGAAAACCATCTGCTTTCCGGCATCGTGAAAAGAGTCGAAGAGGACGACCAGCTCGTCTTGAAGCTGCCGGCTCTTGCCCAGGGCCTGAATATCGTCCAAAACAAAGACGTCGGCCGTAAGCAGGGAGTTTCTGACCTCGAGATATTCCTTTTCCTTGTCAGTGGAGTAGAGATAGCGGAGTTTGTCCACATCGCCGAAAAAGATGGACAAGGAAGGAGAGCTGATGGAAATCTGATTGGCCAGCGCCCGAAGGAGATGACTCTTGCCAGTGCTCGAATCCCCGCAGACGATGAAGGGATTGTAGCGGATCCGGCGGTTGCCTGCGACCTCTTTGGCCGATATCCAGGGAAAGTAATTTTTTGTGTTCAGAAGAAAGGAATCAAAAGTAAAGGTCTTTCCGAACAGGTATTTCCTGGTCGTGATCTCTTGCTTGAGCTGTTCAATTTTCTCCTGCTTGACCTTGTCTTTTTGATTTTTCCTGATGATATACCGTATCCGGACGGAATCGCCGCAGACCGTGGAGACGCAATCCTCGAGAATGGAGCTGTAGTTCGTCTTGAACCACTGGGCAAAGTAGTTGTGCGGAAAGCCCACCTCGAGTCGTCCGGAAGCGAGTTTCAGAGAAAGAGGGTCAAACCACCTTTTCAGGCTCTCTGCTCCATGGGAATGGATGAGGTGTTTTTTTATCTCCTCTTTAATCACAGCTGTAGGAACTTCCGTAGTATTTCTCATTTGTTGATGGCATCGCATCAGGAGGCAGCATGTCGAACCAGGTCACAAGAACTATCCGTGAAATCAATGAAAAAATTAAGAAAGGGAAAGCGGTCGTCCTCAATGCCCGGGAGATGGCCAGCCTAGTGCGTCGCAAGGGCAAGGTCAAGGCAGCCGGGGAGGTGGATGTGGTCACCACCGGCACGTTCTCTCCCATGTGTTCCTCAGGACTGCTCTTCAACATCGGACAGACCCCTCCCACCATCAAAGCGTCCCGGGTATGGCTCAATAATGTTCCCGCCTACGGAGGGCTTGCCGCTGTGGACGCCTATCTCGGCGCCACCGAGCCGGTGGAGGATGACCCTCTGAACAAGGTGTACCCCGGCAAGTTCAAGTACGGCGGAGCGCATGTCATTGAAGATCTTGTGCGGGGCCGTTCCGTCCACTTGCTGGCCACGGGCTACGGGACCGACTGTTACCCGCGCACAAAGCTGGAGAAGAAAATCACTCTCCAGGAGATGAGGAATGCGATCCTGCTCAACCCCAGAAACGGCTACCAGAATTACAATTGCGCAGTGAATGTCACGAGCAAGACAATCCACACCTATATGGGGCCTCTGAAGTCAAATCTGGGCAACGCCAACTATGCCACATCAGGGGAACTCAGTCCATTGTTTAATGACCCGTATTTCAGGACCATAGGCGTTGGTACGCGGGTATTCCTGGGCGGTGGAACCGGGTATGTGACCGGTGCGGGAACGCAGCACAACCCCAAGCCGCAGCGCAACGAGCGTGGTCTTCCTGTCCAGCCGGCAGGAACCCTTATGGTCCAGGGCGATCTCAAGGGAATGGACGGATATTTCCTGCGCGGCGTCTCCATGCTGGGATACGGCGTCTCCCTGGCTGTGGGACTGGGGATCCCTATTCCGATCCTGGACGAAGAGATGGCCTGGTTCACCGGAGTCGGGGACGAAGATATCCAGATGCCGGTCGTGGATTACGGCCACGATTATCCCAACGGCATTGGAAACGTCCTCAAACTGGCCACCTTTGACGAACTCCAGTCTGGCCGGATCGACATCAACGGAAGGAGCGTGCCCACAGTGCCGGTGACAAGCTATAAGATCTCCCTGGAGGTGGCCGACAGGCTCAAGCAATGGATCCAGAAGGGGGAGTTCCTGCTCACCGAACCTCAGGCTCCGATCCCATCGGCCTGAGATCATGGGCAGGAGTCTTCAGGGCAAGCTCGATGCCCTGTACCGGGAGCTGGAAACCCTCCAGCCCGGGTTGATCGCGGTTTCCGGGGGGGTGGACAGCCGCTTTCTCCTGCACGCGGCCCTGTCCCGGGGGCTTCGATACCAGGCGGTCTTTTTCAGCGGACCGCACCAGGGTGCGGCAGACAAGGAGTATGCCGTGCGCTGGCTGGTTTCCCAACCAGTACCCTTTCACGTCATGTATGTCGACCTCCTGCAGGTCGAGGGCGTGGGGGACAATAGTGAGTTGCGGTGTTACTTCTGTAAACAGGCGCTGTTTCGACACGCGCGAACGCTTGGCCGACAGCTCGGATTGGAATCGATCCTGGAGGGATCCCAGGCTGACGATACCGGGGAATATCGCCCTGGCCTGAGGGCTCTTCGAGAACTGGGGATCAAAAGCCCGCTTGCAACGGCCGGGTTGTCCAAGAAAGAGATTCGCGGGGCGGCCCGTAAACTGGGACTCGAGCGGCCGGATCAGCCGTCCAGACCGTGTCTGCTGACCCGGTTCAGTTACGGTTTTGCCCCCACCCCCAGGGACCTTGCCCTGGTAACCCGGGCCGAGGAACTCCTCTTTGAGGCGGGATTTGCCTCGTTTCGGATCAGGGTCCTGCCCGGCCGTGTCGTTTTGCAGCTCGCAGAAGAAGAAAAAGACCGGTTCCACCAAAAGGGTGCCGCGGTTGTGCAGCACGTGAAAACATTAGGGCTTACGATCGATGAGATCCTTTTTACCCAGCGGGTGAGCGGTTTTTTCGATCAGGCCTGAATCCTGGAGAATCCTATGCAATCTCCCGTGTATTTCTGGGACCTGCGGGCCACCATGAAGGCCCCGTTTGACGTGCGTCTGCGCCGGCTGCTCAAGGCCACCGGGTATGGCAGTCATATCGAAAGCGGGGATCTGGCAGCCCTGAAGATCCATTTCGGCGAGCGCGGCACCACAGCCTTTATCCACCCCATATGGATCAAGCCCATTGTGGACTTCTTTCGCAAAAGCGGAGCCAAGCCGTTTCTCACGGACACCAACACCCTGTATGTGGGACAGCGGGGGGAGTCGGTGTCACATGCCATGCAGGCGGCCATGCACGGTTTTGATCCCGCGGTTCTGGGTGCGCCGGTGATCATCGCGGACGGGATCAAGAGCGGCAATGAACGGGCCATCGAATACCCGGGCAAGAACTTCCAGACGTTCTATCTCGCCGGGGACATCCTTGACGCCGACCTTCTGGTCACCCTGAACCACTTCAAGGGCCATGAGCTGGCCGGATTCGGCGGGGCGCTCAAAAACCTGGGCATGGGATGCGCCACCAGGAAGGGGAAGATGCAGCAGCACTGCGGGATGGGTCCCAAGGTCCTGGAGGAGAAGTGCTCGGCCTGCGGCGCCTGTGTCAACGTCTGCGCCCCGGAAGCGCTATCCCTGAAAGAAGGGGAACGGATCACGCTGGATGCAGAGCGGTGCGTGGGGTGCGCAGCCTGTTTTCTGGCCTGCCGGCACGGCGGCCTGGTCGTGGACTGGAAGGTGGAGGTAAACACGTTTCTCGAACGGATGATCGAGTACGCGGCCAGTGTCATGACCACGTTCGCCAAACCCGCTCTGCACATGAGCTTTCTCATGAACATCACCCCGGCCTGCGACTGCACGGGCTACTCCGACGCTCCTCTGTGCCCTGACCTGGGGATCATCGCTTCCATGGACCCCGTGGCCCTGGATCAGGCGGGCTTCGACCTGGTCAGTCAGGCCATGCCGCGGGCCGGGATGCTTCCGGAAAGCTACCGGGCGGGGGAAGACAAGTTCAACGCCATCCATTCCCATGTGCAAGGCGATTACGCCATCGCCTATGCCGAAACCCTCGGCCTGGGGAGCAGGTCCTACAAGTTGATCCAGGTGTAACTGAGCCGGCATTTCAGCAGACTCTCCTCTGGACAAAGCAGAAACTTCGACTTATAAGACGAGTTTGGCATTTTACTACCCCCAGGAGGTACACATGGGTTCACATAAGAAGCACGAACGGAAAAAGGAACTGGACAGGCAGCGCCGCCGTAGAGAAAAGAGAATCAAGCAGCGCATCAAGGAAGCGAAGGAACAGGCCGGGAAAGCCTAATCCCGGATTGAATCTTCAGGATGGAGGACGACTATGCCCATATACGAATACCGCTGCACCGAATGCCAGCAGATCTTTGAGGAGTGGCAGAAGGATTTCAAGGAGCGGGATGTTTCCTGTCCCGTCTGCAACGGCAACTCCAAGCGGCTCATTTCCAACACGTCTTTTGTCCTCAAGGGCAGCGGCTGGTATGTGACCGATTACTGCAACAAGCGCAGTGCGAACAGCCAACCCGGTTCCAATGGAAGTGGAGAGAGTGCGGAGACGAGCAAAGAGTCGAAATCAACCGACTCTGCTTCCTCTTCATCCACATCTTCAGATTCCTCATCTTCGGGCGGGACCACGGAATAGGTCCGCTTCGGGGATCCATCAGGCAGCTTCGGCTGCCTTTTTTTTTTGCTCGGTTCAACGCTCGTTTTCCCAAAGGAAGGACGGACATGATTGATCGATACTCCCGGCCCCGGATGACCAGCTTGTGGTCCCTCGAGAACAAGTTCAGGGTCTGGCTCGAGGTGGAACTGGCCGTGTGCGAGGCCTGGCACCGGCTGGGCCGCATCCCTGAAACGGATATGCAGACCATCAGGGAAAAGGCGGATTTCGACCTGGGCCGCATCCTGGAGATCGAGGAGCAGACCAAGCACGACGTGATCGCTTTTTTGACCGCGGTGGAGGAAAAGGTCGGGCCGTCCTCCAGGTATATCCATCTGGGGTGTACCTCGTCCGATATCGTGGACACGGCCAATGGGGTGCTTTTGACCAGGGCCGGGACCATGGTTCTGGAGACCCTGGAAACCCTTCTGGACACATTGCGGGGGATGGCGCACCAGCACAAGGGAAGGCTGGTCATGGGCCGCACCCATGGCATTCACGCCGAGCCCACCAGTTTCGGGTTGAAGCTGGCCGGGTTCTATGCCGAGTTCGACCGGCACCGCAAGCGGGTCGCAGACGCGGTGGAAGGCATTCGGTACGGGAAGATTTCCGGGGCGGTAGGCACCTATGCCCAGCTGGACCCGGAGGTCGAACAGATCAGCTGTGACATCCTGGGGCTCAAGCCGGACCCCATCTCCACGCAGATCGTCCAGCGGGACCGCCATGCCCAGTTCTTTACCTCCCTGGGGCTTTTGGCCGGCGGCATCGAACGGCTCGCAACCGAACTGCGCCATCTGCAGCGGACCGAGGTCCTGGAGGTGGAGGAGGGGTTTTCACGGGGACAGAAGGGCTCTTCGGCCATGCCCCACAAGAAGAACCCCATTTCGGCGGAAAATCTCTGCGGTCTGGCGCGCCTGGTGCGCACCAATTCCCTGGCGGCCATGGAAAATATGGCCTTGTGGCACGAGCGGGACATCAGCCATTCCTCTGTGGAACGGGTGATCATGCCGGATTCGACCATTCTGGTGGACTACATGCTGTCGCGGCTGAACTCGGTGATGATGAATCTGCGCATTATCCCGGAAAACATGGAGCGCAATCTCGAGGGGTCTTACGGGCTCTTCTACTCCCAGCGGGTTCTGCTGGCCCTTGTGGACAAGGGGCTTGAGCGGCAGAAGGCCTACGAAATGGTGCAGCAGGTGGCCATGGGGTGCTGGAACGAGCGCCGTTCCTTTCCCGTGGCGGTCAGGGAGAGCAGGGAGATCACCAAGATTTTGAACGAGCAGGAGTTGGAGGCCGTGTTTGATCCTGAGTATTACCTGCGCCATGAAGAACGCATCTTTTCACGGGTGTTCGAGGAGGAGTAGATGGAAGGCGAAAGAAAGAGACTGGCCGAACTGCTTCTGGAGAAATCCTATATCGAGGGCGACTTCACCCTGACTTCGGGCCAGAAGAGCGATTACTATTTCGACTGCAAGCAGACCGCCCTGCACCCGGAGGGGGGATATCTCATCGGAAAGATGTTTTTGGCCATGCTCAAGGGCTCTGACGTGGCCGGGGTGGGAGGAATGACCCTGGGAGCCGACCCTCTGGTCAGCGCAGTGACCGTTATGTCGCAGGTGGAAGGGGTTCCCCTTCCCGGCTTTATCGTGCGCAAACAGTCCAAGGGGCACGGCACGAACAAGTATCTGGAAGGCATGGCCAATTTCCAGCCCGGCCAGCCCGTGGCCATGCTCGAAGACGTGGTCACCACCGGCGGGACCCTGATTACCGCATGCGAGCGGGTCACCGACGCCGGCCTGGTCATCACCAGGGTGTTGTGCGTTCTTGACCGGGAGCAGGGCGGCCGGGAGAACCTGAAGGCGGCAGGATTTCAGCTCGAACCCCTCTTTACCAGGGAAGCGCTTCTTCGCACCGGCCGTGGCTGAGTCCGTTTTCCTGAGGTACGCGTCTCCACTGTTCACATTGCCATGCGCCCGGATGGGAGAGTTCCTGACAGCTGGGAAAGGGCATGGATCTGAAGCATTGACCTGACCGGGATTAGCTTTTACAAGGGGCTCGTGCGTTCACCTCGACTCCTGCTCCTCCTCCTTTTCCTCCTGACCGGAACCGAAATCCAGGCCGACGGTTGGAGGGCGGTTGTACCCCAGCAGCCCAATCTGCCCGCCAGTTTTCTGGGTATAGACAAATCCAGGCAAGAGCTTTTTTTCTATGAGCACCATTCCCCGCTTAAGCTAGTCCACAATTTCACCTGCTCCACCGGACAGGTGGAGGGTGACAAGTTCAAGGAAGGGGACCTGCGCACACCGGAGGGGGTCTACTTCCTGGAACGGAGGCTTGATAAAGGGCTGGACTACTCGCTCTACGGGGATCTGGCGTTCACCTTGAACTATCCCAACCCTGTGGACCGGATCCGCGGAAAGAGCGGGTACGGTATCTGGATTCACGGCCGCGGCCACTCCATCGTCTCCAGGGAAACCAAAGGGTGTGTGGCCCTCAACACTCCTGACCTGCATGTCCTGACTCCACGTGTGATCCTCGGACAGACCCCCGTGACCATTGCCAGGGAGTTGTCCATCGAAGATGCGGATGAAACGCAGATCCAGACCTTCATTGAATTGCAACAGGCGGTCGAAGCCTGGAAGCAAGCCTGGGAGCAAGGCTCTTCGGATTACTTTTTATTTTATTACCCGGAACGCTTCGCCCTTTCTTCCGGAAAAAGCTTTAGCGAATACACTGCCTACAAAGAGCGGCTGTTTAGACAGTATCCCTGGATCGATGTGGTGCTGCACGATATCCGCATCATTCCCGGGCCGGGCTATTGGGTCACGTACTTTGGTCAGCTCTTCGTCACCCCCAGCTTCCAGTCAGAAGGCATCAAGCGTCTCTACTGGCAAAAGGATTCTGCCCAGGAGTTCCGTATCGTGGGTTCGGAATGGGTGGACGGGAATATGGGACTGCAGGAACAGTATTTCCAGGAGCTGGACGGCCGTGTCAGCGCCTGGCTGGCAGAGTGGCAACGGTCCTGGCTGCATGCCGATCTGAAGGAATACCTCTCCTTTTACGCCGAGCAGGCCGTTCAGGGTGGACGTCGCGGCAGGGAGAGCATTCAAGCCCACAAAGAGGAGCTCTGGAGCCAGAGCAGGCCTGAACGCCTTGAGTTTGGAGAGCCAACCGTTGTGCTCGAGTCCGATGGAATCGCCGTCACCTTCAGGCAGACGTATCGATCTATGGACGGCTTTCAAGACGAAGGGATCAAGACCCTGGTCCTAAAGCCCAGTTCCGACGGCTTCCAAATTCTGGACGAGCAGTGGAGCGCGCTCTGATGCCGGGCCGGATCAAATACAATGTCATAATTTTTATGCGCGACACCAGTTCGGTGGTCCGGTTGCGCATCTCGGATCTACGGCTGCGGCTTGGTGTGGCCATACTTCTTCTTTTCGTCCTGATGGCGGTTGGCAGTGGGGGCCTTGGCCTCTACCGGTCTTCACAAGTTGCCTCCCTGCGAAGCGAGAACCAGCTGCTCAAAAGCGGGCTGCGCAAGGCGGAACGGGAAGTGAATCGACTGACCAATGTGGCCAATATCATGGAATCCTACGATCAGGAGGAGCTCCAGTCCGTGGCCATGACCGTCCCCTTGACGAACGGACTCATTGTGCCTGTCGATCTCAATGAAATCTTTTCAAAGGAAGACTTGCAGGTCGTCAGTATCGATAATGTCCAGGCCAAGTTCGATGGAGAAGATCTGCGCTTCAACTATGATGTGAACAACCTTCAGACCAGCGACACAGTCACGGGAGAAGCCGATTTTTCGCTGATCACCAGAGAGGGAATCGTTATTGACCTGCCCCAAAAAGGGAATCAATTCTACTTTGAAATCAACAAGTTCAAGCCTACAAAGCTGAAGCTGACAATCCCCCCTGATCTGGACAAGAACGAGATCTTCGCAATAAGGATCCGAATCAAACAAAAAACCGGAAAGACGATCTTCAGTGAAGCGTATCCTCTGTCTCATATTCTCTCTTGAACTCCTGCTGATTCTCCATTCCGCCGCGGCGCACAGCACGGAGTACACCTATTTCAGCCAGACGCAGTACCCTCTCCAGGTCCACTCTCTGAAAGGAACGCTCGAGGGGAACACCGTTCTGGTCCAGGGAGGGATTCAGGGCGACGAGAGATCCGGATACCTCACAGCCCAGATCTTGACCAAGGCTACGGTCAAAAAGGGCACGCTGATCATCGTCCCCAGGGCCAATCTCCCTTCTGTGCACCACCGGACACGGCAGATCAATGTGGATCTGAACAGGCGGTTCGATCAGGACTACAACCAGTTCTATGAAGACAGGATCGCCCGGCTGATCAAACTCCTTTTGAAAAATTGCGACGGATTCATCCACCTTCATGAGGGCTCGGGGTTCTACAGTCCGACCTATGAGAGTGGAATGCGCAATCCTAATCGATACGGCCAGTCCGTGATTATCGACACCGATGTCTACGGGGAGGACCTCTTTTTGGGCAAACTGGTGCAAAATGTTTTGCTCGAGCTGAACAGCAAGATCGACAACACGGATTATCATTTCACCCTGTTCAATACCAATACCTTTTCTTCGGTGTCTTCCTATAGCGAGCAGCGCAAGTCCCTGACCTACTTCGCCCTGCAGAGATTGGGTATACCGGCGATGGCCATTGAGGTGAGCAAATCCATTCTTGATCTGGAGTGGAAGGTCCGCCAGCAGCTTCTGGCCACCAAATTGTTCCTGAGCAGTCTAGGGGTGGAGATCGAACTACCTCCGCTTACCGGGGAGAGTTTTTCCCAATACTTCAAACCGAGAAGCTGGCCTCTGCGCATCAACGGTCAGGAATCCATAGGCAGTGGGGGCGAGGTTGTGCTGGAGGCCGGTCAGGAGGTCGCGATCGAGTACACCGGCGATCCGGAACCATTTATCTCCCCCAAATGGGCGGTCTTCGCTTCTGACCGGCCGGAGGTCAATCTTGTGGATCGTCCCAGGCTGGCCCTCTACCCGTTCTCCCATCTTTCCGTGTACCAGGACGGCGAACCCATGGGCCGAATCAAGGTGCGATGGCAGGGCAAATGGGCAAGCACTCCGGAGCCGGAGAAGCCAGTGTTTGTCGTCCGACTGCGGGATAGACTGCACTATGTTCCGGCCGGCAGGACGCTGACGGCCCTGGAGGGTCAGAGAATGGTGATCGAGGGGCTCTTACAGGGGGAGGGGGAAGAAATTCTCAATGTCAAAGGGTATGTGAGCAATCATCTCAAGAACGACGGCCAGGATCTGGGTTTTGAAATCGTCCTCGACCCTGAAGTCTTTCTCTCCAGATACCTGGAGTCGGACAATGACGGCTGGGAACTTTCGGTGGTGAGGGAGACTCCCGGAAAAGCGAGAGAGGGTATCACCATACGGGTGATTCCCAGGGAACTCCGGCTGATCAAGCTGAAGGACGAAAACGGCAGTCCGGTCTATCTCGAGTGGAACGACGGCACCATCGCAGCACTTCCTCCCGGCGAGTACGATTTGGTGGACCTCTGGAGCAACGGCTCTGCCGATGACCTCATGCTCTTTGTCAACGGGCGTCATGTGCCGTGGGGTGGGCGGGTTCTCGTCCCGAAACGAGGAGATGCGGAGCTTGCGATGTACTTGTCCACCACATGCATGCCCATGGGCAGGATGAACATAGGGCGGTACGAGACAGCGGAAGCCAGGAACCCAAGCAAACCCGATGAGTCCAGCATAGCGCCTTTTCTACCTCGACCTGCGTCTGAGCCATCTCGCTCTGCTGAAGCCCCTTTTGACCTCGACGCTTCCCCGACCCGTAAACTCCTTCTGGAATCTGGAATGGACAAGACCCTGCCACCCTGTGCCTTGACACCTTCAACGGAGTCATCGGCCATCTCCATCTGCACGACAGCACGTGTGGATTTGACGACCCTCTGGGCCTGGGGCATGGGTGCATCCCCTTGGATGAACAATGATTTTTTTTGGTGTTCCCCCCGGCAAAGCAGTGTCAATGGCCCAGATCCTGGCAGTATCCGACCCCGTGAGTGAAGCTTTAGGGTGATTTCGAACGTCACTCCTTGTGCTTGGCCAATCGGGTGAAGGGTTTTGACCATTCCCTGGATTTTTTTCGTGCAAAGTCTGATTCGAGGCGCTTGGGGTCTGCAGCGCAGGAACAGTTCCGACCCCCGGGACTAGTCCTTCCCGGATGATGGGAGTTCAAACGGCAGGTCGGCCAGGATCCGCTCCGGATGAAGGATATCCGTGGGGATCAACGAGGCGGGCCATGGCGGGGGGGCGGTAAAGGAGCGGTCTTTCCAGTGCAGATGCCAGGCATGGAGAAAGAGCGACCCTTCCTCTCCGCGCCCATATTTCCGGTCCCCCTGGATGGGGGTTCCCCGGGACGCCAGCTGGACCCGGATCTGATGGGTCCTCCCGGTCACCAGAGCTACGGCCAGGAGGCGTTCATTCCCGCATCCCCCGAGGGTTTTGGCCCAGGAAAGGGCGTGTTTTCCCGTCCCGATGCGGACTCTTTCCCCCCCCTGCCCCGCCTTTTTTTCCATGCGGTCCTGAAGAAGCGTCCATGTCGGGTAGGTCGCGTCCACCCCCCGGACCCATGCCAGATAGACCTTTCGCACCTCGCCCCGTTTCCAGTGCGACTGCAGTTCCCTGAGCCGCTCGTATGACTTGGCCACCACAAGCAGCCCCGAGGTCTCCTGATCGATCCGGTGGGCGGGCGCCGGCATCCAGGGAACGTCCCGGTATCGTTTTCCAAGCCAGTCCATGAGGGTAGCGTGGTGGCCGGTGCCCGGGTGCACGGCCAGACCGGAAGGTTTGTCCACAACGAGAAGCGTCGGGTCTTCGTACAGGATGCGGGGATGCAGCGTTTCCGGAAGCTCATGGAGAACCGCTGCTGTTTCAGGGGGTCGATATGGAGGGACCCGGACGACCTGCCCGGCCGCGAGGCGGGTGAAAGGTTTTGCCCTTCCCCCGTCGATGCGCACCTGCCCCGACCTGATCCAGCGCATGATCGCCGAGGTGGGGAAATCGGGGCCGAGCCGGCGCTGGAGGAATTGGAAGAGTTTTTGCCCGGCTTCTTGCGAAGTGACTGCAATGTGATCAACTGAGGGCATGGGTCACGTTACGCAAAAAGAGCCCCGGCAGACAACCGGGGCTCTTCAAGGTTTCGGGGAGGCAAAAGCCGTGTCCCTATTGATCGTCCGTGTTCACAGGAGCGCTCAGGGCGGTGGTATCCAGGGGGTAGGCCTGGATGATGGTCTTGACGTTGCGAAGCCCTGTCATTCCCGGGTGGGTATTGATGCAGACGTACAGATCCTTGCTTCCGTCATTGTTGATGTCTGCGATCCCGTAGTCCACCACCGAGCCCTTGATCCGCTTCGTCTTCCAGAGCATGTTCAGGCCGATGCCGTCCCAGTACAGGCTGTGGATCTCGCCCTGGGGAAAGCTGCGGTACCGGCCAAAGAACTGCCCGGCCAGGGAGATGTTCCGGTTGACGATGAGTTCGAAATTGTTGTCCCCGTTCAGGTCGGCCGGAACCATGCGCAGCGGAACATAATAGTAGGACTCGTTGCCTTCACTTGATTTGCTCTTTTGCAACCCGGGCATGGTGTCGTCGGTCTCCAGCCCGATGGCTGAACCTGCGTACTTGTCCATGGAGGAAAACTGAAGCGAATTCGATTCGTTGTAGACTTGGAGATAATCCTTTTTCGCGGCCAGAACCAGCTTGTACCCGTTTTCCTGGGGCAAATAGACGAAATTGAGGGCGTTGGCGCTGGAGGGCAGGGCAAGTTTATTGCCCCGCTGGAAAGAGCCGGACATGCGCACCACTTCATAGACTTCTCTTTGAAAAAGCTTCCCGCCCTGTCCTTTTTTCTGGCCCACCAGTGTGGGAAGGAAATGGGGCGGAGTGCGAACCACGTTCAGGAACATGTCGATATTGTCCGCATACAGGGTGAACTTTCCGTCCTTGAAGTTGAGCATGAAGGAGCGCATATGCTCATCCTGCATGGCGGTGACGATGATCTCTGCATTCCCGTCCCGGTCGAGATCCATCATATTGATGTTCAGGCAGAAATAGGTGTTCGGGAGTTCATAGGTGTCCAGGGATTCGAGCCTGTTGCCCTTGAACGAGTACGCATGGACCCGGCGGTCCTCGAGGATGAAAACTTCGTTGTTCCCGTCATTGTCCGCATCGCCGGCGATCATGCCCAGGGAGGAAAAGGGCAGACTCTGGCTGCGGAACTGGCCGGTGTTTTCATCGGAACCGGCGAACTGGAAGTTGGGGTTGAGGGAAAATTCCTGCGCCTCATCGGTCTCGTTCATGATGAAGGCGGGATTCATCTGGTTGACGGTCTTCTTCTCCGGTTCGGGTTCGGCCTGCTCCACCTTCCGGTGAAAAACCTTGTCGTTGATTTCGCTGGAAACCTCTTCCAGGGCGGGGATCAACGCATCCAGTGGCGTCTGCCGGCTGCTGGACCATGCAGACTGGTCCGAGGGCTTGACCTGGAGGTCGAGGCTGGCCTCCTTGCCCACGATTGTCACGCTGCCCCAGATGAGATAATCGGCACCAAGCCGGGCCAGGATCTCCTGCGCCTCTTCCGAGGACTGGGGAGATTCTGACGTCGCCTGGCTGATCGAGGCTTTCTCCACCGGATTGAAACGGCCTTCCCACTGCAACCGGCTGATGAGCATGGACTGGATTCCCTGGCGCAGATGCTGATAGGTTTCAGGCCCGTGAACATCAAAGGGGAGGACCGCATAACTCTTGGATTCCTGAGCCGAAGCCGGGGAAGCGGCAATGAATATGAAGAAGACGAGGATAACGGCAAAAAACCGGGCTGAAACCATCATATACTATCCTCCAGAGACAAAGATTTTTTTATTTTTCATCAAAAATTCCACAAGGGGAACTTCTCCAGTTGTCTGCTTCGGCAAGGAAGCACTTGGGGTCTAGTAATCCATGTCTTCCTGACAAGCAAATGTATTTCCCCCTCCCGCGGCCGACCTGTCCTGCAGCAACGGAAGGAACATGAACACACAGGAAAACGGACGTTTTTACAGGCTGACCTGTCCGGCCGAGGATATCGCTCTGGTGGACCACCTGCTCGAGGCGCAGGGGTTTTCCGCCAGGCCGGATCCCCTGTCCGTGAGGTTTCGCACAACGCTTTCCGAACCGATACCTCTGGGATCGTCTCTGGCATCCTACTTCGGGTACATATACATTCAGGACCGTTCGTCCATGCTTCCCCCTCTTTTTTTGGCCCCCAAAAAAGGGGAGACCGTCCTGGACATGTGTGCCAGCCCCGGAGGAAAAACCGGGATTTTATCGCAGATGGTTGGACCCAAAGGCCTTGTGGTGGCCAACGAGCCGAACCCGGGACGGTACGATACCCTGCGGCGCAACCTGCACCAGACGAATTGTCTGAACGTGGTCACCTGCAGATATCCGGGTGAGGAATTGCCGTTTCCGGAAGGGTTTTTTTCCTGCATCCTTTTGGACGCCCCCTGCAGCGGCTGGGGGACCCTGGACCGGCACCCTTCCATCAAGGAACTCTGGACCAGAGAACGGGCCGAAACCCTGGTGGCGCTGCAGCGCAAACTTCTCGCTTCGGCGGCCCGGCTGCTCGGGCCGGGAGGGCGGCTCGTCTACTCCACCTGCACCACCAATGAAGAGGAGAACGAACACCAGATCCGCTGGGCCATGGAGACCCTGGGCCTTGTGCCCTTCGCCCCTGCTCCGCCTGTGGGGATGCCGGAGTATTCGAAAATCCCTGAGGGGGTGAAGATCCACACCCAGGCCGGAGCCCAGGGGTTCTTCATCGCCGGCCTGACCCGGGAGGGCGGGAGTGAAGCAGGGCAAGGGATCGAACCGGCAGACTTCCCCCTGATGGACCGCGGCAGAGTGCAAGCCTCCGGTGTGGACTGGGACCGGCTGCCCCCGGGTGAGATGGCGGTTTTCAACCGCCGCGTGTATTTCATCCCCCGGCAGGCGCTGGAACGGATCCCGGGATCGGTCACGTTCAAGGGCACCCAGTCGGGGCGGCTGCTTGATCGCAGATTTGCGGTGGATCCCCGGATGCGAAGTCTCCTTCCGCGACCGCCGAAAACAGACGCAGTCGATCTCGTGGAGATCCACGAAGTGCAGCGCCTTTTGAGCGGGCAGCGGTTGCGATGTGCTGTTTCCGGGCATCAGGCCGGCTGGTACTGGCAGGGACTGCCCCTTGGATGGCTCAAGTCCACGGGCAAGGCATGCCTGTGGACCGGCAGGTAGGTTTTTTCACAGGGCAAGACAAAAAACATGCACTTTCGTGGATATCTTCTCGTGCTGCTGGCCGCTCTGTGCTGGGGAGGGATCGGCCCGGTCTCCAAGCTGGCTTTTTCCGAAGGCATGGCCCCGTTGGAGGTGGCCTTCTGGCGGGCGGTTCTCGGCTGGGTTTTTTTTGCGCTTCATGCTTTCTGGGGCAGGAATTTTGCTGTTAAGAGGAAGGATCTGCCTGCAGTGCTTTTTTTCGGAGTGTGGGGGGTTACGATCTTTTACGGCGCCTACCAACTGGCCGTGAGCAACGGAGGGGCGGCGATTGCGGCTGTGTTGCTCTACACGGCGCCGGCCTGGGTGGCGCTGTTGTCCAGAATGTTTCTGGCGGAGACCATGACCCCGGTCAAAGTGGCCTGTGTCGCCCTGACCATGGCGGGGGTCACCGGCGTGGCCTTTGGCGGGAGCGGCAATGCCGACATCGTGCTCAGCCCCCTTGGGATCGCCTCCGGACTGGTGGCGGGGTTCACCTATGCCATGTACTACATCTTTGGAAAGCGCGTCCTTGAGAGGTATGCGACCCCGACTCTTTTTCTCTATGCCCTGCCAATGGGTGCGCTTGGGCTTCTCCCCTTCATCGGATTGGACATTCCCTCCAAAACAGCCTTTGGGGCCCTCTTGTTCCTGGCGCTTTTTTCCACCTACGGGGCCTATTCCCTGTATTATCATGGGCTCAAGAACCTCGAGGCCTCCCGGGCTGCGGTCGTGGCCACCCTGGAGCCCGTTCTTGCCGGGGTCATGGCCTATCTCTGGTGGGACGAACGGTTCACGGTTTTCGGGTATGCAGGCGCCGGCCTCGTCATTGTGAGCGTCCTGCTCCTGGTCTGGGATGAGCAGTGGGGGGCGGGAAGACTCGCCAGGATGAAGAGG
>JBKHAV010000021.1:0-29539 GCA_046542715.1 Desulfovibrionales bacterium | reverse complement strand
GTCCGGATTTCGCCATCGTGGTCAAGCCGCCGGAGAAGAAGAAGTCACGCTCCAGCGAAACCGAATCAGAGCCCCAGGCCTAAGCCGGAAAACTCAGCAAGGATAGAGCAATGGCAGAAAGAAAACGGAAACGGCAGGAGCTGTTCGCCCTTGGAAACGAGGCGGTCGTGGAAGGTGCACTCCTTGCGGGGTGCACTTTTTATGCTGGGTATCCCATCACCCCTTCCACAGAGATCGCCGAAGGCATGGCCCAGCGGCTTCCCACCACGGAGCAGGGCGTTTTCCTGCAGATGGAAGACGAGATCGCCGGGATCGGGGCGGCGATCGGGGCGTCCCTTGCCGGCCGCAAAGCCATGACGGCAACATCCGGTCCGGGATTTTCCCTGATGCAGGAAAACATCGGGTTCGCCTGCATGGCCGAAGTGCCCCTGGTCATCGTCAATGTCATGCGGGGAGGCCCGAGTACCGGGCTGCCCACAAGCCCGGCCCAGGGGGACGTGCAGCAGGCCAGGTGGGGCACCCACGGTGATCACCCGATCATCGTGCTTTCCGCCTCCAATGTTCAGGAGTGTCTGGAGATGACGGTCACGGCGTTCAATTTCGCTGAAAAGTACCGCACTCCGGTCATCCTGCTCCTGGACGAGGTGACCGCCCACACCAGGGAAAAGATCGTCATTCCCGAACCCGAGGAGGTGGAGATCCTCTCCCGGGTCACGCCGTCCATGCCGCCGGAATGGTACGTGCCTTTCGAAGAATCCATGCGCGGGGTCCCGCCCATGCCGGCCATGGGCTCGGGATACCGGTTCCACGTCACCGGCCTTGCCCATGACGTGCAGGGCTACCCCACCTCCAAACCGGAGGAGGTGGACGCCCTCATGAAGCGGCTGTTTCGCAAGATCGACCAGTTCTTTTACGACATTCAGCTGACGCACGAGCTTTTCTGCGAGGACGCCGAGGCGGTGGTGGTGGCGTACGGCTGCGTGGCCAGGGCGGCCCATCTTGCCGTGACCATGGCCCGGGACAAGGGGCACAAGGCAGGACTTTTGACGCTGAAGACCCTGTTTCCCTTTGTCCGGCCCGAAGTGGAACGACTGGCCAGGCAGTGCAAAAGTTTGATCGTTCCCGAGTTGAACATGGGGCAGATTTCCAGGGAAGTGAAGCGGGTCAACAACGGGGCGGCAACGATCGTCACCTTGAACCGCATCGACGGGCAGATGATCACGCCTCAGGAAATCTACAAGTCCATTCTCAAGAGTCTGTCCTGAGCCGGGCAGGCACTCCAATCGAGGGAAGAACCATGGCTGAAGTAACACAGATCATTCACGAATACCTGAGGCACACCAAGAAATTCCCCCACGTCTACTGCCCGGGGTGCGGCCACGGCATCGTCCTGGGGTCTCTGATTCGTTCGGTGCACAAGCTCGGGCTGAGCAAGGACGAGATCGTCCTTGCCGCAGGCATCGGGTGCTCCGGGAGGATGGCGGTCTACGTGGATTTCAACACCGTTCACGCCACCCATGGCCGGGTGCTCACCTTTGCCACCGGAATCAAGATGGCCAACCCGGACCTCAAGGTCATCGTGGTCATGGGCGACGGCGACGCCATGTCCATAGGCGGCAACCACCTCATTCATGCGGCCAGGAGAAACATCGGGTTGACCACGCTGGTCCTGAACAACCATATCTATGGCATGACCGGGGGGCAGAGTTCATCCACCACTCCGGAAGGGGCGTTTTCCACCACCTCGCCGTACGGGCAGCTCGAAAAATCCTTTGACCTGGTGGATCTGGCCCGGGCATCGGGTGCCAGCTTCGTGGGCAGAAGCACGGTGATGCACGCCCACCACCTGGACAAGCTGATCCGCTCCGCACTGGACAACCCCGGGTTCAGCCTGGTGGAGGTGATGACGCCCTGCTTTACCCAGTTCGGACGCAAGAACAAATTCAAAAGCGTGACAGGGATGTACCAATGGTACAAGGAAAACGCCGTTCTTCTGGAAAAGTATAAGAAACTGGACGAGGAGCAGCAAAAGGACAAGCTTCCCATCGGAACATTCGTCAACACCGATGCAACGCCCCTCGAGGTCAGGTACGAACAGATGCGGCAACGATTCCAGGAAGGAAGCCGATGAGACAATCCACTCCACTGCACCGATTCGAAATCAGACTGTCCGGGCTCGGGGGGCAGGGCATCCTGACCCTGGGAAAGATCATGGGCGGAGCCCTGGCCCTGGAGCACGGCTACAATGTCACGCAGACCCAGAGCTACGGACCCGAAGCCCGGGGCGGGGCCAGCCGCTCGGATTTGGTCATCAGCTCCGAACCCATCAGCTACCCCAAACCGGTCAGCCTCGATCTCCTGGTGGCCTTGAGCCAGGAGGCGTGCAACCTGTATTTCAGGATGCTCAAGACCTCCGGGGTGCTGCTGGTGGACACGTCCCTGGTGAGCCAGACCCCCTCGAACATCTTCTGGGGGCTGCCGTTTACCGAGATGGCCAAAACCAAGGTCGGCCTGGTCCAGACCACCAACACCGTGGCTCTGGGGGCGCTGACGCACTTTCTGCCCTTCACCAGGCCCTCGGCCATGAAGCAGAGTCTGAAACGGGCTCTCCCGGCCAAAATCGTGGACATCAACATCAAGGCCTTCACCATCGGATTTACCAAGGCCCAGAAAACATACCCGGACGCCCCGAAGCAATGGACATTCTCCTGACCAATGACGACGGGATCCACGCTACCGGGTTGCGGGCGCTGTACAACGCCCTGACCGAGGCGGGGAACCGGGTCCGGGTGGTCGCCCCCATGACCGAGCAATCCGCCGTGGGTCACGCCGTGACCCTGAGCCTGCCGCTTCGGATCAAGCCGGTCCGGGAGAACGGATTCGAAGGGCTGGGGGTGCTCGGAACGCCGGTGGACTGTGTCAAGCTGGCGCTGGGAAATCTTTTGTCCGATCCCCCCGATCTGGTCATCTCCGGAATCAACTCCGGAGCGAACGTAGGCGTGGACATCCTCTATTCCGGAACCGTGTCCGCGGCCACCGAGGGCGCGCTGGCGGGATTTCCGGCCATGGCGGTTTCCATCGACGATTTCAATCCCCAGGACCTGAGCGGTCAGGCAGAATTCGTGGCTGACTTTCTCACCACGCTGTTTCTGGAAAATATTCCCCCGCGTTGTGTCCTGAACCTCAATTTCCCCAATTGTTCCATGAAGGAAGCCAAGGGACTCAGGGTCTGCCCCCAGACCGATGCTGTGTACAGCGACTGGTATGACGAGAGAAGGGACCCCCGGGGGGGGAGCTACTACTGGCTGAATGGACAGATCCCGCCGGAGATGGTTGGGAGGGACACGGACAGGGGGCTTCTTACAAGAAAATATGTCACCCTGACGCCGCTTCGTTTCGATTTCACGGACAATCAGACCCTGGAGCGGCTCAAATCGCTGTTTCCCGGGGAGGGCTAGTCGAGCTTGCCTTCTTCCTCCAGGGTTTCCATGAGGGAGATGGTCAGCGCCAGAAAGTCGGCTTCGGTGACGATACCCACCAATTGTTCGCCCGCAAGGACGGGAAGGCACCCGTACTTGTGTTCCAGGAGAAGTCTGGCCGCTTCCTTGATGTGCATGTCAGGGGTGACGGTCTTCACGTCCGTGCGCATGATCTCCCGGATGGGGATCCCCGCGTCGAGTTCGTCCTGCTCCTGTTGATCGATTTCCGCGAAACGGGAGACCGAGGCATTGAGAATGTCCCGATGGGTGAGCAGCCCGGCAAACCGGTTTTCGCTGTCCACAATGGGGATATGCCGTATCTTGGCAAGGGTCATGATGGACCTGGCGGTCAGCAGCGTATCCTGATCCCCCAGGGCAAAGACGTCCGATGTCATGAGATCGGCAACAGTGAGCATAAGGCCTCCTGATTGATGATGGCTTTTCGAGCATGGTGCAGAGAAAATCTCCCTGAAGCCGGACTCTGTGTCAAGAATCCTTTTTCTGAAGACCGGGAAGTGGGTCTTCAGGAGGGGCGGCACCAGAGAAGGGGCGGACACGGCTTCATTGACTTGCCCTGGGAAATCTGATTGTCAGAATCAATTTTCACGCCCGTACCCGGGGTGACTGCTGATAAGGCAGGAACAGCGAAGGGTTCGTCCGGGTGGGTTTTTCCTCAACGCCAGGAGGGTTTTCGAGCCGTGCTCGATATGAAGCGAAACAGGGAACGGATGGTGCGGGAGCAGATCCAGGCAAGAGGGATCAGCGATCCGGCCGTGCTTTCGGCCATGATGGAAGTCAAGCGGCATCTGTTCGTGGACGAAGCGCTGCGGTCCCGGGCCTACGGCGATCACTCCCTGCCCATCGGGTTCGGACAGACGATTTCCCAGCCGTATATCGTGGCCCTCATGTCGTCACTTCTCCAGGTGCTCCCCGGCATGAGCGTGCTCGAGATCGGGACCGGATCGGGGTATCAGGCAGCAATACTTGCGGCCATGGGCGCGGAAGTCTATACAGTGGAGCGGATTCGCGAACTCTATGTCACAGCGCGCAAACGGCTTTTGGAGATGCGCTACTTCCGGGCTCATCTGAAGCTCGACGACGGGACTTTGGGGTGGCCGGGCGAATCTCCGTTCGAACGGATCATCGTCACTGCCGGCGGTCCCGACGTGCCGGCCCCACTTGTGGAGCAGCTTGCCGATCCCGGGATCATGCTCATTCCGGTGGGGCAGACCAAGCGCAGTCAGACCCTGGTCAAGGTCATCAAGGAAAGCGGCCGGGTCAGCAGAACGGAAGTGGAATCCGTGGCTTTTGTCGACCTGGTCGGAACCCACGGCTGGTAGATTGGACACCATGCAAACCGCAGGACAGATTCGAACGTGAAATTCATCCAGAACTGGTTGGACCGCTTGTGGGATCTCGCGGCAAAAAAAGGGGCCGGAAGGGTACTCAAGGGGGTGTCCTTCACCGAGGCCATCTTCTTTCCCATCCCTCCCGACCTCATGCTCATTCCCATGTCCCTGGCCCAGAGAGAACAGGCCTTCCGCCTGGCCCGGACATGTCTGCTCTATTCCCTGGCCGGAGGGGTGGCCGGGTATTTCATCGGCTATTTTTTCATGGAAGTGATCGGATGGCCCATCATCAATTTTTACGGTCTGCAGGACAAATATCTGGTGATCCAGAACTGGTATTCCCAGTACAGCGCCTGGGCGGTTGCCGTTGCCGGGCTCACACCGATTCCATACAAATTGTGCACGTTGACGGCAGGGGCGTTCGAGATCAACCTGCTCATCTTTGTGGTCGCTTCCGCTGTGAGCCGCGGGGCCCGGTTCTTCGCCATCGCGGCTCTGGCTCATTTCTTCGGTGACAAAGCCCGCGTGTTTCTGCAGAAGCGTTTCGATCTGATCCTTGTCGGCTCTCTTGTTCTTTTGATCCTCGGGTTTTTGATTATCAAGGTGGTTTGATGTATTCGGCGCAAAAGAGAGCCTATTTTTGTCACGAAATGTCCTTTCTCGGTACCGAAAAGATGAAAGGTACATCCATGGGAACGGGAAAGAACATGATTGAGGAGACCTATGACAGACGGTTGTAAATCCTGCCCCTCGGCAGGGGAAAAAAAGGACAGGGGCGGAACCCGCCAGGCCCTGCAGGATCAAATGATCTCCACCACTTTGGAGAAGATCCGCTACAAACTCTTCGTCATGAGCGGGAAGGGGGGGGTGGGGAAAAGCTCCATTGCGGTCAATCTTGCCGCGGCCCTTTCACTCAAGGGGTTTCGAGTCGGGTTGATCGATGTGGACATCCACGGGCCCAGCGTCCCCCATCTCTTAGGGCTCAAGGGCCAGCTGGAGGTGGACCGGGGCCAAGTCATCAAACCCAAAGCGTACAATGAAAACCTGCATGTGGTTTCCATGGAGTCCCTCCTGAAGGATCCTGACCAGGCCGTTCTCTGGAGAGGTCCGATGAAGACAGCGGCCATCAGGCAGTTCATCTCCGACGTGAACTGGGGCGAGCTGGACTTTCTGGTCGTGGATTCCCCTCCGGGAACCGGGGATGAACCCATGACCGTGCTCAAAACCATTCCGGACGCTCTCTGCGTGGTGGTCACCACCCCGCAGGAGGTCTCCCTTGCGGACGTTCGCAAGGCGGTCAATTTCCTTCAATACGCCAAGGCCAATATCCTCGGCGTGGTGGAGAACATGAGCGGTTTGATTTGCCCCCACTGTGAACGAGAGATCGATCTGTTCAAGAAAGGCGGGGGCGAGGAACTTGCCGAGAAGTACGGGCTCCACTTCCTCGGCGCGGTTCCGCTGGACCCGGCCAGCGTGGTGGCCGGCGATCTCGGGAGGCCCGTGGTGCTCCTTGAGCAGGACACTCCGGCCAAAACGGCTCTCCTCGAGCTTGCGGACCGGGTCCACAGGGCCAGTGAAGACAGCCTTGAAGCCGCGTCCACCAACGGGGTTTGAAGAGTGGAATCGCTGCGCCTTGGCCGGATGCAGTCAACGGGTACGAAATTTGAATGCTGATGTCCCATTCGAGCAATGCCGTACAATAAAAACATCATCCTCATCCTGATTCTGCTGATGGCATGGTCCGGTCCGACCGCTGCCGGAACCATCTACCATTATCGTGACGAAAACGGGGTGTCCCATTTCACGGACCTGCCCACGTCACCGTTGTTCAGGCCGTTTATGGTCTTCAAGGACAACTACCTGCAGAACCAGGAGGAAATCCTCAAGCTGGTCAATATCCACTCCACCACGCATGGCCTCGATCCCTTGCTGGTCCGGGCGGTGATCGAAGTGGAGTCCGGGTTTGAGCCCGAGGCGGTCTCAACCGCCGGAGCCCGGGGATTGATGCAGATCATGCCTGCCACCGGAGATGAACTGGGCCTTCAATCCCCGTTCGATCCGGACGACAACATCCAGGCCGGGGTCAGATACCTGAAGCGGATGCTCGACGATTTCCAGTCCGTTCCGCTGGCGCTTGCCGCATACAATGCAGGGCCGAACGCGGTGAAACGGTATGCAGGGATTCCGCCCTTTGCGGAAACCGAGCGGTATGTGCAGAAGGTGACTTCGCTGTATCTCAGACTCAAGGAACAATAACGAATGTTCAATATCGCCAACAACATCACCCTGGCCCGCATTTTCTCTGTCCCGCTGATTGTCCTGCTTTTATATTTTCCGGGCAAGATCAACAATCTCGTGGCCATGCTGGTCTTTATCGCCGCCTCCCTCACCGATCTGGTGGACGGGCTCATTGCCCGCCGCTACAACCTGGTCACCACCATCGGGAAATTTCTCGATCCTCTTGCAGACAAGCTTCTGGTCACCTCCGTGCTCATCATGCTGGTCCATCTGGACCACGCGCCGGCCTGGGTGGCCATCCTGATCATCGCCCGGGAGATCACCATCACCGGTCTCAGGGCCATGGCTGCAGACCAGGGGGTTGTGATCGCCGCGGACAAGTATGGAAAGCTCAAGACAATCATCCAGATCGTGGCCCTGTGCCCGCTCGTGCTCCACTATCCATGGTGGGGCGTCGATCCGCGGCCCATCGGGCTGCTCCTTCTTTATGCGGCGCTGATCATGGCCCTGTTTTCAGGGACCAACTACTGTGTGAACTTCTACAGGCTTTGGATGCGGCAAAAGGGAGAGGAGCAGTTGCGAACCTGAGGGTTCGTGCATGACTCCGCCCGCCCCTGTACGCATCTTCCAGGAGAGATTATGGCGCAGATCGATGCATTTTTCAAAATGGTCCATGAACTTGGGGCTTCAGACCTTCATCTTACCGCCGGTTCGCAGCCGGTCATCCGCTTGCGCGGAGATCTGCAGCGCATCAAGTACAAAACCCTGGAAAACGAGGAGTTGAAAAAGCTCCTCTATGAGATCACGCCTGAGGAGAAAATCAAGGAATTCGAGGAAAGCGGCGATATCGACTTTTCCTATGAAGTGACCCATCTGGCCCGGTACCGGGCCAACTTCTTTGTCCAGAGGCGAGGAGTGGGGGCGGTTTTCCGCGAAATTCCGAACAAGATCCTCACCATCGATGATCTGGGACTGCCTGCGATTCTCAAGAACCTGGCGATGCTTACCAAGGGACTCGTTCTGGTCACGGGCCCCACGGGAAGCGGAAAGTCAACCACGCTTGCTGCGATCATCGATTATGCCAACAGGATGCGCAAAGAGCACATCCTCACCATCGAAGATCCCATCGAATTTGTCCACGAGCCGGTGAACTGCCTGATCAACCAGCGTGAAGTCGGACGGGATACCCGCTCCTTCAATGCGGCTCTTCGAGGAGCCTTGCGCGAGGACCCGGACATCATTCTGGTCGGGGAAATGCGCGACCTGGAAACCATTCAGCTGGCCCTGGAAGCGGCTGAAACCGGCCACCTCGTCTTTGCCACTCTGCACACCATTTCGGCTTCCAAATCCGTGGACCGGATAATCGAGGTTTTTCCCGGAGACCTGCAGAGTCAGGTGCGCTCGGGTCTGGCCGACTCGCTTCGGGGGATCATCGCCCAGACCCTGTTCAAACGCGTTGACATGCCGGGGCGCGTGGCAGCGATGGAGATCCTCCTGGCCACCCCGGCAGTGCGGAACCTGATACGGGAGGAGAAGGTCTTTCAGATCAACTCTGTCATCGAAACCAGCCGAAAGTACGGAATGCAGGCCCTGGACGATGCCATCATGCGGTTGGTCCGGGACAAAATCATCGATCCTGAGGAAGCCTACGCCAAGTGCGTGCAAAAATGCAAGTTCAGGGAATTTCTCGTCGAACCGCCCCAGGACTTCACGGAGGTTTAGCTCATGCTCCGCGCTCAACTCGATCACATCATCGGCCAGATCATGGATCAGGCCCCAGAGGCTTCGGACATCATCTTCACCGTGAACAAGCCCGTTCAGGTGGAGGTCCACGGGGTCCTCCAGGACGTGAAGCTCACCCCGGATCCCGGGCCGCTGCTTCCCTTTCACGTCGAATCCATCGCCATGACGCTCATGGGCAGAACCATGCGGCTGTACGAGGATCAGATCGAACGGGGGTCCTGCGACCTGTCCTATGAACTCCCCGGGAGATTTCGCTTCCGCGTGAACATCTTTTCCCAGCGGGGGTCCATGGCCATCGTCCTGAGAAAACTGGCCATTCGTATTCCTGACATGGACGAGTTGGGGCTTCCGGAGATATTTACGGAGATCGCCAAGGAAAACTACGGCCTCGTCCTGGTCACTGGCGCCACAGGAACAGGAAAGACCACCTCCCTGGCCGCGCTGATCGATATGATCAACAGCCAGTTCGCCAAGCACATCATCACGCTTGAAGATCCGGTGGAATATGTCCACCCCCACAAAAAAGCCACCATCAACCAGCGGGAACTGGGGATCGATTTCGATACGTTTTCGTCAGGGCTTCGCGCTGCCCTGCGTCAGGCGCCCAAGGTCATTCTGGTCGGGGAAATCAGGGATCAGACCACCACGGAAATCGCCCTGGAGGCAGCCGAAACCGGCCATCTCGTGCTGGGCACTCTGCATACCAGCGATGCCGGGCAGTCCGTGAACCGTATCATCGGCATGTTCGAACTCAGCGAGGAGCGGCTCATCCGGGCCCGGCTGGCAGAGAGTTTGAAATATGTCGTGTCCCAGAGGCTTTTGCCGAAGATCGGAGGCGGGCGGGTGGCCGCCTTTGAGGTGTTGCGCACCAGCCTGCGGATCAGGGAGTTGATTTTAAACGGGGAAAGTGATGAGAAAACATTTTACCATGTGCTGGAAACGAGCACCACGCATAAGATGGTCACCTTCGACCAGCACCTGAGAGAGCTCTTTCTGCAGGGGCTCATTACCGAGCAGGCAGCCATGGCCTACTGTTCAGAGCGGAGCAGGCTCAGCCAGATGCTGGACAAGATCAAGGCCGAGAGAGGCGAAAAGGTGACGGATATCGATCGGCTGGAGCTTGATTACAATTACGGCAAGGATGCGTTTTAACGGACTCAAGGAGCAGTCATGTTCATTACCTGCCCGACCTGCAGCCAAAATTTCGAGTTGCCGGATTCCAAAGTCCCTGATGCACCCAAATTCGGGGTGAAGTGTCCCAGTTGCCGGGAGCGTATTGTAGTGAAAGGGAAAAATGACGTTCCCGCAGGGCCACCGGAAACGGTTTTCGATGGGGACGAGACCGAGGAATTCGTACTTTTGGGTGGACGAACCACCATTGAGCCGGATATCTTCCCCCCCGGCTCCACGGTGGTATTTTCATTTGTCCAGAGCAGCGCCTGGAACAAGACCATCGAGTCGTTTTTTTCGGATCGGGGATATTATCTCGGCAAAGCCGCATCTGTGGGCGAAGCCGTGCAGAAGCTGCGCTTGAACGAATACCAGGTGGTCATTGTGGATGACAGGCATTCGAACCGCCCGGTTCTCAAGGAGATCGGGACCTGGCCGGGAAAGAAACGACGGTGGGTCAATGTGATCCTCCTGGGGGATGGGGGCAAGAGCATGAACCCCAACGACGCCTTCATACGGGGCATAAACGCGTATCTCAACATCAATGATCTGGACAAGGCAGAAGAGCTGTTCGATGAGATACTCAAGGGTTTTGAAATCCACAACGAACTCTGGTCCGCTGTATCAGAGGCCGGGGGCTAAATGGGTGGCCACCTGAATTCAAGTCTGCAGATGCGGCTGCTCAACTGCCTGGAAACCATAGTCGAACTTGAAGAAGAGCTGGACGCTGCAGATTCCGGGCTCAACATCACCGAGGAACTCAAGATTTTGAAGTCGGTTATGGAACGGATCGACACCTTGGAGATCAATGAGAGCGATGTCATCAGGGTGGAGCAGGCGACCATGAGTTTTCTCAAGGAGCTTCAGGGTCCCCTGCAATCCATTCTCAAGAAGAATCGTCAAATTCTTCAGTAAAAGCACCGATGCTCATCTGGCGCTCGACGGCTTGCCTGCTCCTGCTGTTGAATCTGTTTCTGGGGTACCAGGCCATTTGGAGCCCCACAGGATACATGAGTTATCTCGAGCTCCGGAAGAGCTACGAGGAAGTGCAGCGCAGGCTGGATACAGTCGACGAGGAGAACAGAGTCCTGAGCCGAGAAATTCGCACGCTGAGAAACGACAGGGACTACCTGGAAAAGGTGATCCGGACGCAGATGCACCTGCTCAAGGAAAACGAGGTGCTCTATCTTTTTCCTTCAAACCGTCAAGCCGGAGACAGTTTTCATGAGTGACAAGATCACCGTCTACGAGGAGATCCTGGCCCAGGACCCCAATGCCCGCATTTTTTTTCCTCTGGCGAAGATGTACAGGGATGCCGGGCGGTCGGAAGATGCAGTAAATCTTCTGCAAAAGGGGCTTTCCAGCCATCCGGAACATCTGGAGGCCAAGTGCCTGCAGATCGAACTGCTCATCGAACTCGGCAAAGCAGAAGAAGCGCGAGCGCAGTCCGCCTCGATCATCGACATTTTATCCAGAAGTTCCGGATTATGGGCCCTGTGGGCAGAGCGCTCCGAGGAGGAGGGCAATGGGGATCTGTCCCTTGCGCTGCGGTTTGTTGCCGAGTCGTTGAGCGGCAAGTCCATGAGCTGGAGTGAAATTTTTCTACAGGGTCTAAATTCCCTTTCCTCAGCAGCGACGAAGCGTTCGGAACCTTCAAGGGAAGCGGCTGGGCCTGCCAAGGAAAGCCTACCCTTTGAGGATGATCCAAAAACGGATTTTCTCCCTGAACCTGAGGATTTGCCCGTTCCTGAGCCTGCCCAGCCGAAAAAAGCCGGACCGGTCGCCGAGGAACCCCTGGACTGGCAGACAATATGGCTGGAGAAAAAGCCGGTGCCGACGACGTTCCAGGAGACCCCGTCCAAAGAATATCCCGAGTTCGAACCCCACACGGAGATGGACGTGGAGCCCTGGGAAGGACTGGTCCGGATGGAGGAGGAAAGCGAACCAGCGGAATTTACTGCCCAAGATTTCGCTGAAAATTCAGATTCTGCAACCCCGTACGGGCCGGAACTGGAGGAAGTGGAGTCCATACTGGAGGCAGAAGTCGATGCGGCTCAGGTGGAGGAGGCAAAAGTCGAGGCCATGGGTGTTCAAAGTGAACTTGAGGCCATAGCTGAAGAGGAAGCCGCAATTCAGGGGAAATCCGGGGAGAGTCCTTTGGATCAGTTCGAGGACCACGCCGATGAGCAAGCCCTTGAAGAGAACGAAGAAGAGGAGGATGTTGCTTCTGAGCACACCCCGAAGACCATGACCATGGCGCATCTTCTTGCTGATCAGGGGGATTTCGAACGAGCCCTGGACATTTATACGGCACTGTGGAGGGCGGAACCGCCCGGAGCAGGAAGGCGGGAACTCGAAGAGCAGATGCAAAAGGTTGAGGAAGAGCTGGACAGAAGGGAGCGGGCCGTCCTCAAAGCCAGAAAAGCCCAGGAAACCAAGGCAGTGGTGGGATTGCTCGAAAATCTGGCCCAACGGCTCGAGAGCCGGGCCTAAGGCTCAGAAGTATACAGTGCTGCTCCGTTTTCAGGCGGAGCAGTTTTCTTTTTGGGAGGAAATGCTTGAAAGCGATATATCAAATATGCCTGCTGCTTATTGCAGCACTTGTGATTTCCGGTTGCAGTTCCGTGCGGCAGACTGCGAAAAGCTCTGCTACGTGGAAGCACTCGAAGCAGTTCTACAAAGAGTACGTTGATACGGATCCGAGTGTCTCGATTGAAACTGAGGGCCTGGACGAACCTGCCAGGGAAAAGATGGCCCGGCTCTTTTCAGGAGTGGATCAGCGGATCATGCACCTGAGCAGGGTGCTGGGCAATCAGGACAGCTTTCCGGACAACGGCTGGTATGAACAGATCCTCGACCGATTTCCCTGGATCAACGGGGTGGCTGCTGTGGACAAGCAAGGGACCATTCTAGTCGCCCGGCCGGAAGAAACCATAAAACCACAGAATTTTGATGTCCTCCTGGATGAAAATGAGGTATACGGAAAGCGGACGATTCGAGCCCGGGTGGATGAGACCCCCTTTGGGCCGGAATTTTACATGGGGGGTCCATTTTTCAACGAGAACACCCTCCAGGGTCTGGTGGCGGTGCACTTCGATTTCAGGAGTTTACTCCAGTTTTCCCCGGCCCCGGACGATCTCATGGTTCTGACAGAGCAGGGGATTGTCTGGCCGGGCTCCGGCTTCGACGAGAAAGCGCTCGCCGAACTTCCCTGGGGCGAGTTCCTCCGGAACGATGTCCATGGAAACCTCAAGCTGAACAAGAGGGAATACTATTGGATATCACGGTATGTCGGCCAGATGCGGCTGATCTATGTGGTCCGGGAGAGCTGAGTGTTTCCGAGTGTCACAAAAAAACCTCGGAGGAAGCCGCTATGCGCCAAATCACGGTAACGGAACACCTACTGCTTCATCAGAAACGATCCCCCATGGCCACGGGGCGATTTACAAGGATGCTCAACGAACTCATCCTTGCGGCCAAAATTGTTTCCAGAGAAGTGAACAAGGCCGGACTCGTGGATGTCCTGGGCTGCACCGGCCAGGTCAATGTCCAGGGGGAGCGGGTTCAGAAGCTGGACGAGTACGCCAATAAAATTCTTATCCACCGCATGGAACGGTGCGGCATGCTCTGCGCCATCGCTTCAGAGGAAAATGCCGATCTCGTCGAGATCCCCACCGATCTTCCCATGGGGGAATATATCCTGGTGATGGATCCGTTGGACGGATCTTCCAACATCGACGTGAACGTCTCCATCGGGACGATTTTTTCCATCTACCGGCGGCCCGATCCGACCAAGAAGACCGTCGATCTTTCCGACGTCCTGCAGAAAGGAACCCACCAGGTCGCGGCAGGGTATTTTCTTTACGGCTCATCCACGATGATGGTCTACACCACCGGGGAGGGAGTTCACGGCTTCACCCTCGATCCAACCGTAGGGGAATTTCTGCTCTGTCATCCGAACATCAAAATTCCGGAACAGGGACGAATCTATTCGGTCAATGAGGCCTATTGGCATTACTGGAACGAGGAGACCAAGCGGGCCGTAGCCTACTTCAAGGACCCCGGGAATGATCTGAGCAAGTCCCACAGCCTGCGCTATATCGGATCACTGGTAGCGGACTTTCACCGCAACCTGCTCAAGGGCGGCATTTTTCTCTACCCGGCTGACACAAAAGATCCGAAGAAGCCCAACGGAAAGCTGCGACTCTTGTGCGAAGCCTCGCCACTGGCCATGATCGTGGAGCAAGCCGGGGGGCTGGCCACTGACGGAACACGGAGGATCCTGGATATCGAACCGGATCAGCTTCACCAGCGAATCCCTCTGTTCATCGGCTCTAAAAAGGATGTGGAAGTGGTTCAGAAAATCCTGGCCGGGGAAGAGCTGGTCCTGGCCGAGAACTGATCTTCATGCTCTGTCTGGGAATCGAGACCTCCTGCGACGAGTCGGCAGTAGCCCTGGTTTGTGACGGACGCCTCAAAAAAGAACTCGTCTCGTCCCAGGCGGATCTGCACGAGGTGTTCGGCGGGGTCGTGCCGGAGCTTGCCTCCAGAGAACATCTTCGCGTGCTCTGTCCGCTGTTGGACACCCTTTTTCAGGCGACGAACACCACGATGCAAGACCTCCAGGGGATTGCGGTGGCTCGAGGCCCTGGTCTCCTGGGCAGCCTGCTGGTGGGAATGGGACTGGCCAAGGGGCTGGCCCTGTCACTTGAGATACCGCTTGTCGGGGTGAACCACCTCGAGGCCCACCTCCTCGCCCCGGGCCTGGAAACCACCATTTTCTTCCCAGCTTTGGGGCTGCTTGTTTCCGGAGGGCACACCCAGCTCTACCTCATGGAGTCGAAGACTTCGTTTCAGCTTCTGGGAAGGACCCTTGACGATGCCGCCGGCGAAGCCTTTGACAAGGTGGCCAAGCTCCTGAACCTTCCCTATCCCGGGGGGGCGCACATCGACCGCCTGGGATCTGGAATCGACCCGGATACCGCCTTGTTCACCAGACCCTATCTGGACAATCAGAACCTGGACTTCAGCTTCAGCGGACTCAAGACCGCCGTTGCCAACCATGTAGGGTCCCACCCGGAACTCCGGATCGCCCACCTGTCAGCACAGGAGGTGGTTGAAAATTCTGCGGCAGTGCATCCAGATGTTAAAAAGCTGTGTGCCTCGTTCAACTGGACTGTGGCGGATACCCTCAGGATCAAGGTGGAGCGTGCGCTGAAGCGGCTCAAGCAGGTTCGGTCGCTGGTGGTTGCCGGAGGCGTGGCCGCCAACTCCAGGGTTCGGGCGGTCATGACCGAGGTTGCCCGCAATTTCCATGTGGAAATTGTTTTGCCCAGCCCTCATCTCTGCACGGACAACGCCGCCATGGTGGCGTATGCCGGTGAGATTTTGCTCGAGGCAGGTCTGTCGCACGGGTTCGATGTGGAAGCCATTCCCCGGGGCCGGGCGATACCCAGGGATTATCTCCAAACAGGCGGATCCTTGCAGGAATGCTGAAAAAAGAACAGAATATATTGAGTTTTATTACGCCCGTAAGGTTGAATCGCTCTGGAAGTCGCTCCAAAAGGAGTTGCAATTTCGGGGATTTGGGTTGAGGAGAGGTTGACAGAAAAGTACCGTCACAATAAAGATGGTATGATCATGGATAGAGGGAAGGCCCATCTTGCAGATTTTTTTCTGACATATGAACCAAGGAGAACCGTATGGCTATTCAGGTCACAGACAGCAATTTCGATTCGGAAGTTTTACAATGCGACCTGCCGGTCCTTGTGGATTTTTGGGCGCCTTGGTGCGGTCCCTGCCGAGCCATCGCTCCAGTCATCGACGAACTGACCCAGGAGTATGCGGGCCGGGTAAAAATAACGAAAATGAATGTGGACGAAAACTCCAGCACGCCCAGCAAATTCGGCATCAGAGCGATCCCGACCCTGATCCTGTTCAAAAACGGCGAAGTGGTCGAGCAGATCACCGGGGCGGTTTCCAAGGGAAGCATAAAGGATCTTATTTCTGAAAAGGCATTGTAGATGAAATCGATCGACGCTCTGGTCATAGGGGGCGGTCCGGCAGGAATGACGGCCGCCCTCTATCTTTTACGGGCAGGAGTTTCCGTGGCTCAGGTGGAAAAGCTCGCTCCCGGCGGACAGGTCCTGATGACGGAATGGATCGACAATTACCCTGGATTTCCCAAAGGGATTCGAGGGTATGAGCTTGCAGACCTTTTTGCCGCCCATCTGGACGGGTTCACGCTTGACCGGTATACCGACGAAGTCCGGGCAATTGAACCGGCACCCGGAAACAACAGGGTCCAGATCGGTGACGAGTGGATCATTGCCAAGAGCATCGTCATCTGTTCTGGAGCCAAGTACAGGAACCTGAACGTTCCCGGCGAAGCCAAACTCGCGGGCAAGGGAGTCTCCTACTGCGCCATCTGTGACGGGCAGTTTTTCCGGGATCAGGTGGTGGCATGCATTGGAGGGGGGGATACTGCCCTTGAAGAGGCCACCTACCTCACAAAGCTGGTCAAGAAGCTGTACCTTATCCATCGTCGGGACACCTTTCGGGGAGCCAAGGTGTATCAGGACAAGGTCATGGCCGATCCGAAAATTGAAAGGATCATGGATACGAAGGTGACGGAGATTTTGGGGGATACCGGTATTACCGGAGTCAGAATTCAAAACGTCAAGACCAAGGCGACTTCCGTCCTCACTGTGGACGGGGCGTTTATCTTCGTGGGCATTACCCCCCAGGTGGATTTTCTGCCTTCGGAGTTGACCCGCGACCCCGGCGGATTTATCGTCACTGACGCCAACATGAAGACCAATCTCCCCGGTATCTTCGCTGCCGGCGATGTTCGTTCAAAAATCTGCCGTCAGGTCACCACGGCCGTTGGAGACGGCGCGACAGCCGCATATTCAGCCGGCCAGTTTCTGGAACAACACCATGCATAAATCTCTTCTCTGTCTCGTTCTTTTCATGGGCGTCACGATGCTCTCCGGATGCGGGATCATCGATTCCTATTTCCTCTCTCCGCCGGAAAACACGGCACGCGAGCTGGCGGAAGCCGGAACTGACGCCATGCAGGAAAAAAACTACGGAAAAGCTGTCGAGTACTTCACCATGCTCAAGGACCGCTATCCGTTCAGCCCCTATACCACCCAGGCCGAACTCGCCCTGGCGGACGCCTACTTCCACGACGAGCAGTACATGGCCGCGGAAGACTCCTACAAGGAATTCGAGTCCCTGCACCCAAGGCATGAGGCCATTCCATACGTGCTTTTCCAGATCGGCAGGGCAAACTATATGCAGTTCAAATCCATTGACCGGCCCCAGACCCAGGTCGAAGAAGGGCTGCAGTATTTTCTCCGGCTCCAGGAAACCTATCCGGGGACGCAGTATGCTGAAAAGGCGGGCGAGTTTGTGATCAAGAGCAGGACACGGCTTGCCGAGCACGAATTGTATGTGGCTGATTTTTACTGGCGCCGGGATTCCTTCGGGCCTGCCTGGAACCGTTACAAATACGTGGCTGAAGAATTTCCGGATCTTCCTGAAATCCAGGAGTATGCCCGCCGAAAGGGCGAGCTTGCCTATCTGAAGCTTCAACTGGATGCATCCCGGGAGATCAGGGAACGGGATGAGGGAACCTGGAAGAAGTGGTTCAAATGGCTCTAAGGCAAACAAAGGCGGCTCCATGCCGCCTTTTTCATGGCCCTGCCGGACGGTTGAGTGACCATGATGTCAAACTGAACACGCAAAGCCAATGAAGCACACACCAGGGAGTCTGCGACCCGTCTCTGACATGGAATTTGCCGGGGACTACGACAGCTTGTCGGACCGGGAAAGGGGATGGATCAAAAAGAGCATTGCCCAGCATTTCCAAAGGCTGAGGGGAGGAAGTTCTTTTACCACCGCCCTGAGGCAGAGTTTTCCACAAGGTTTTTGGGTGGAGGAGCGGGTCCAGCCCCGCGACTTTGCACTGCTGCTTTTTGACGGCCGACTCCGTTCCATTTCTTCCCTTGTGGCAGCCTCCATGATCCCCGTTGCCGTGGGCATACCGCGATGTGAAGTGGTGTTCAGGGCAGCGGGCGGTGAGGTATGGCCCAGGGGATTTCTTGCAGCTCTGGAACTTGCCGGAATCGAGAATGTCTCGGTTCAACCGGTGGAAAGCGGACTGGAGCTGGTTCGATTCGGCAGCACATCCCAGGGGAGCATCCTGTCCTTCGGGCAGATCCATCGTCCACAGGACGTCCCGGCCTTTTCAGAGCGGATCCAGGCGATGGTGCTCGAGCCCGAATACACCCTCGGGGTCTGGCTGGGTGATGAACCGCAATGGGACTTCGAGGGTATCGATTTTGTCCATGCCGGGGCCAAAATCACGTTCTTTGCCCCTCCTGAAAAGGATTTGCCCGTGGGGAGGCATGCGGTCCGGGTCACCCTGGACGCGTTTTTCGAACAGGCTCTGGATGCAGTGTGTGTGCCCCAACGTCTTGCGAACAGGTCCCTGGAGTTCTTTCCCAGGGTCTTTTGTCCCGGCCAGGAGTGCCTCTGGTGCTGGCCCGGCATCCACACGTCGCAATTTCTCAAACGAGCTGTTTCCTGGGGAGAACTCGGGAATCCTTGACAGGCACATCCGAAGTTCAGAAAAAATACGAATGCAGAAGAAGACCAAGAGCTTTCTGGACACACTGCGTAATGTGGGAATCATTGCGCATATCGATGCCGGCAAGACCACCCTGACGGAGCGGATGCTTTTTTATTCCAAGAAAATCCACCGCATGGGCGAAGTCCATGACGGGACAGCGACCATGGACTACATGCCCGAGGAACAGGAGCGGGGGATTACGATCGTTTCCGCCTGCACGACCTGTAAATGGGGTGAATACGATATCAACATCATTGATACGCCGGGCCATGTGGACTTCACCATCGAGGTGGAGCGTTCTCTTCGGGTTCTGGACGGGGCCATAGGGGTATTTTGCGCTGTCGGCGGGGTGGAACCCCAGAGCGAGACCGTGTGGCGTCAATCGGAACGCTACCGTGTGCCGAAGCTCGCTTTTGTGAACAAGATGGATCGCTTGGGTGCTGATTTCGAAAGCGTGCTCCAGGAGATGCGCAGCAAATTGAAAGCCAAGCCGGTCCCTGTGCAGATACCCCTGGGGCAGGGGGAGGATTTCAAAGGTGTGGTGGACGTGCTGGCCTTGGAACGGCTGCATTTCGCCGGCGAATCCTTTGGCGCAAGCTATGCCCGGGAGCCGCTGAGCAACGAGGAACTGGCCGAAGCTTCGTCCTGGCGGGAACGGGCTTTAGAGGCACTGGCTGAAGAGGACGAAGAGTTTTTGGACCTCTATCTGTCCGGAAACGACATATCACCGGACCAGATCCGCAACGCTGTGCGCAGGGCCACGCTGGGGTTGAAAATCGTCCCTGTATTTTCCGGCTCGGCCCTGAAGAATATCGGGGTCCAACCCTTGATGGACGGCATCGGCCAATATCTGCCAAGTCCCCTGGATGTGCCCCGGCAAAAAGGGGTGGATCCCGTCTCCGGCGAAAAAAAAGAGTTTGCCGCATCACATTCCGCCCCCTTTTCCGCCCTGGTCTTCAAGGTGACCATGGAAACCGGCAGAAAGCTCGTTTTGATGCGGATTTTTTCCGGAACCATCAACGCCGGGGATGCGGTCTACAACGTGACGCAGGGCGTTCAGGAGCGGGTCGCCAGGCTGTTCACCCTGCATGCCGGACAAAAAGAAAAACTGGACAAAGCAGGCGTCGGTCAGATCGTGGCTGCCGCCGGGATGAAGCTCTCCAAAACAGGGGACACGTTGGCCCAAAAGTCCGATCCCATTGTCCTGGAGCAGATCGAGCAATACCGGCCGGTGATCTCTTTGGCCCTGGAGCCCAGGAACACGTCCGAAGAAGAAAAGCTGGAGGATGCTTTGCAAAAGATGCTTCAGGAGGATCCGACCCTGTTTCTGGAGAAAGACCGGGAAACCGAGCAGCTGATCATCTCAGGAATGGGCGAGCTGCATCTCGAGGTTGTTCTCGAGCGGCTCAAACGGGAATACAACGTTGCATTTCGGTCGGGGAAACCACAGGTCGTCTTTCAGGAGACCGTGACCGGGAGCGCGGCGGCAGAGGCCGAATTCAGCAGGGAACTGGGGGAGAATTTCCACCAGGGAACAGTCGCGCTGAAAGTGAACAATCGTGACAGAGGAGCCGGAAACGACGTCGTCTTCACCATGGACACGCAGGCCTGGCCCAAGGAGTGGTGCGACGCTGCTGTTCAGGGCGTCCTTGACGGCCTTCAAAGCGGTGTTCTTGAGGGACACCCGGTTCAAGACGTCAGGGTGACCATTACAGGAATGAAGCGTTTCAACGGCAAATCCAGTCCGGTGGCCTTCCATGCCGCAGCCATGCAGGCGCTCAAAAAGGCGTTGACAGGGGCATCCCCTGTCCTCATGGAGCCTTTGATGTGGGTCGAGGTTTACGTGCCCGAAGAGTTCGTGGGGGACGTCATCGGCCTGCTCGGTTCAAAGGGAGCAAAGATTGAAAACATGTTTGACCGTCACGGCCAAAAAGTCGTACATGCCCGCACCCCCATGCGGCAGCTCGTAGGTTTTTCCACTCAGCTCCGCTCCGCAACCCAGGGCAGAGCCGGTTTGATGATGCGTTTTGACCGGTTCGACGTCCTGACATAATCGGCACAGCACTTCATGATTGAGAAAAGAGGGTCACGTTGTTGTGATTCGGTCTGTAGTTAAGTCCATAAGCCGGCCTGTCCGCTATGCCTACCTGCGCCTTGTCCGGGACAGGGCCACGCCGCAGACCACCGCCATGGGAATGGCCCTGGGGGTTTTCATAGGTCTGCTACCCATCATTCCCTTTCAGACCGTAACGGCTGTGACCCTGGCCTTTCTTCTGCGGTGCGGTAAAATCAGCGCTGCCCTCGGGACACTGGTTTCAAACCCCTTGAACATACCCATTCTCTACTATTTCTTTTACAAAGTCGGCATCATGATCCTGCCCTTTGAGGGAATACGGTTCTCTCCACGGCATCTGGAGCTTGCCGACCTCGTTCAAAGGGGATGGGAGATGCTGGCCGTGATGATCGTGGGGGGGCTTGTCTTTGCAGTACCAGGTGCTGTTGTCGCATACTTTCTCACCATGTTCACCATCAGACGGTACCACAGGCTTCGGGCGCAGCGACTGATCAGGAAGCGAAACAGAGAGCTTTGGAAACGATGACGGACAGTCCGGACCATAGCAGCCCACGGCGGGCTCCCAAAAGAAGCCTCGGCCAGAACTTCCTGGTGGATGCCAATGTGTCCACAAAGATCGCTGCGGCCCTGCAGGCGGCTGAAGGGGAGACGGTCCTTGAGATCGGTCCGGGGCGTGGCGCCCTGACCAAACAGCTGCTCCTTCGCGGCATCGTTCCCGTTGTCCTCGAACTGGATCGATCCCTTGCGGTCGAGCTCAAGACAGCAACCCCCTCTCTGAATGTGGTGGTAGGCAATGGTGTGGACTTCCCCTATGCCGTGCTTCCCCGATCGGGGGTGACCAGGGTGATCGGAAATCTTCCCTACAATGTGGGGTCGGTCATCATTTGGGAGTTTGTCCGGCAAACGCGGGATTTTTCCCGTGCCGTATTCATGGTCCAGCGGGAAGTTGCAGAGCGGATCGTGGCAAAGCCGGGCAGCAGGACCTACGGCATGCTCTCCGCCTGGGTCCAGTCCTTTGTCCAGCCGGAGATTCTCTTTCACGTCAGCCCGAACGTGTTTCGCCCCAGGCCGAGAGTGTGGTCCTGTGTTTTGGCCTTCACCCCAAGGCTGGAAGGTTTGCAACATGGCTGCACTCCAGCGGAACTCTCGGCCCTGCTGAAGATCCTGTTCCAGAAAAGGCGCAAGCAATTGGGAACCATACTCAAAGATCAGGTGCAGACCCACGGGAAGGATCTGCTTGAGGATTTGAACCTGGAGCGGACCCTCAGACCGGAGGATCTCACACCGGAAAGTCTTCAAAAACTGGCAAAAAAACTGGGCTCAACCCGTTTATAGCTTGACTTTGTCTGGAAAATTTTGTTTGGGGGATGCAGTTCACCTGCAGTTATTTGAAAAAGTGAGAGTCCTGCTGGACATGGGGTATTGTTTGCTTTATGCATCCAAGGCAAAACAACGTTTTGGAATGGTCTGAGGGGACGCTCGGTTCTTTGACTTCTCTTTTTTGAATGCGAACATACATTTTCTCGTATGACCGTATTGTATTGCAAAGGTGCTCGTTCCATACGGAGGGAGCAAACACTCATGCCAGCCTTGGACAAAGCCGGGCTAGAAGGCTAAACAACTCAGGAGGGTAGCAAATGACAAAGGCAGATTTGGTAGCGAAAATTGCGGACAAGGCAAATCTAACGAAAGCGAATGCTGAGCGTGCCCTGAACGCCTTTCTGGAGTCTGTGGAAGAAACTCTTGTGAACGAGAAGAAGCTCACCCTGACCGGCTTTGGAACCTTTGTGGTTGAAGAGCGGAAGGAACGTACGGGCCGCAATCCCAGGACCGGGTCTGCTATTACAATTCCGGCCTGCAAGGTCGTCAAGTTCCGTCCCGGCAAACTTCTCAAAGATGCCTGCAAGTAAAATGGTGGTGCAATGATTCCAGGAGAAACCATTAAAAGCATGCTACCCCAGGATATCCCTTGGTGGGCAGCAGATCACGCCATCTTCTTCGGCGTGCTCTACATAGTACTGATTGTGATCGGAACCGGACTTGGGGTTGTCGTATTCAAGTCCCTAATGGACTGCTCCGATAAAAAGTAACAGCTTTCTAGCATCCTTACGAGTGCAGCAGGAAACCGGGCCTTTCAACCATTGAAAGGCTCGATTTCCTGCTTGCTTTTATTGGGTGCCCTGTGTAGAGTACTTCCTTCAAATTTTGGCCGGCGTGCTGAGGAGGTGATTGCGTGCCAGGAGTGATTCTAGGAGATAACGACTCCTTTGACTACGCCCTGCGGAAGTTCAAGAAGCAGGTCGAGAAAGCGGGGATTCTGTCCGAGCTGAAGAAGCGTCAGCATTATGAAAAGCCCAGTATTCAGAAGAAGAAGAAAGAGGCTGCAGCGCGGAAGCGGCTGATGAAAAAAATGAAAAAAATGCGACTCATGTAAATGAGCCTTTCAGCACGGATCGAACGAGACTTTCTCGAGGCCTACAAGGCTAAAGAGAGTGAAAGGGTGGCTGTCTTGAGGATGCTCAAGGCAGCCATCAAAAACAAGCAGGTGGAGCTGAAGCGTTCCCCAGACGACGACGAAATTCTTGAACTGGTTCGCAAAGGTGTGAAGCAGCGTCAGGAGTCCGCAGAGCTTTTCCATCAGGCCGGCCGCACAGAACTTGCCGAACAGGAAGAGCGGGAGCAGGCGCTTCTCAGTGCATACCTTCCCCCCGCCATTCCACCCCAGGAACTTGAAAACATCATCGATACGACCATCGCAGAACTCGATGCCCAGGGCCAGAAAGACATGGGCAGGGTCATGCAGTTTATCATGGACCGTTACAAGGGGCGCGTGGACGGCAAAGACGTCAGCGCTCGTGTGCGGTCGCGCCTCTCATCTTGACCTCCAAATTTATGGACTCCAGAACACTACGGCTGCTGGAATTTCCCAAGGTCCGCGATTTTCTGAGCGGATTCGCCGTATCAGAAGGCGGTAGGGACCGGTGTCGCGATCTCGTTCCCCTGGGAAGTGAGATCGAAGTGCGCCGGGAGAATGAAATCCTTCGGCAGCTTCTGGCCTGGGCCTCAGAGCGAACGGTGCATGTCGCTGAATTTCCGCCTCTCGATCTGATCTGGGGGACGGTGGACCGGCCGGAGCGGTTTCTGGAAGCGGATGGGCTTTTTACGGTCAAGCTGGTGCTGGACCAGATCCGTCAGGTCAGGCAGGAACTCGGCTCTCTGGATGAGACGCGGTTTCCAGACCTGCAGGCCAGATTGTCTCGCTGCGCCTGGCCTGAAACGCTTTGGGCCGGATTGAAGCGGTGTTTGAACGACGAGGGAGCGATCACCGATGAAAGCTCCCCTGAACTGTACGCCATTCGGCAGGAACTTCGAGCCATCCATACCAGATGCCGGAAAAAGGTTACGGAGTTCGTCCAGGCCAGGTCCATGGAGGAGTACCTTCAAGACGAGTACCTGACCATTTCCTCGGACCGCTATGTCCTGGCGCTGAAGTCCAATTTCAAGGGCAGAATAAAAGGCATTGTCCACGACTATTCCCAGACAGGGGAGACCTGCTATTTCGAGCCGTTCTTTCTGATAGACCTCAACAACCAGCTCCGAGGACTCAAGCAGGAGGAGAGGGATGCCGAGGAAAAAGTTCTCCGGTACCTGACAGACCTGATCCGGCAGGAGAGGGACGAACTCGCCCAGGCCTATGTCTGGCTGGTGGACTTTGATTTTCTGCTGGCCAAGGTCAAAATGAGCCGGACCATCGATGGGATACCTCTGAACATCGATTCCGGTTCAGCCCTGAACCTGCGAGACGCGCGACATCCCGTCCTGGCGTTCAGCAGCCACAGGGTCCAGCCCCTCAATATCGAGCTGAAGAACGGACAACACGGGCTCATTGTGAGCGGCGGGAATGCCGGAGGAAAAACCGTATGCCTGAAGACCCTGGGACTCACGGCTCTTATGGCGTTGTGCGGCCTTCCCGTGCCCGCGGGGGAAGGCAGCAGCATGCCCTTTTTTTCCAGCCTCTTCGTCTTTATCGGCGACGAACAGAGCCTGGAGGATCATGTCAGCACCTACACGGCCCAGATCAGGCATCTTGCCGAATACTGGCCGCGGATCAGCCAAAACAGTCTGGTCATCCTCGATGAGTTCGGCGCTGGAACCGATCCCAGTCAAGGAGCGGCACTGGCCCAGGCGGTGATCGACAAGCTCATGGAAAAGCAGGCCCTGGTGATCGCAGCCACCCATTTTCCGGCATTGAAGGCCTACGGAATGACCCGGGAGGGGGTCCGCTCGGCTTCGGTTCTCTTCGATCCGGACACGAAAAAACCGCTGTATACCCTCGCCTATGATCAAGTCGGCATGAGCCTGGCCCTGGATGTGGCCCGGGAACATGGTCTGCCCATGGATGTTTTGGATCAGGCCCGCAGATACCTGCTCCTGGACGGAGAAGATTCCGGGCGGCTGATGGATCGGTTGAACGAACTGGCCCTCCAGCGGGAGCGTGAACTCGAAGCCTTTCACCGGGAGCACCGCCGCGAACTCGACAGGCTGGCCAAAGAGCGCGAGCGGCTCAGGCAGGAGCGGGAGAGGACGCTTCAGGAACTCAGGTCCTACTCCCAGGAAATCGTCCGGGAATGGAAGAGCGGTCGTCAAGGGCGCAAGCAGGCCTTGAGCAAGCTGGCCCGAGCCAGAAAAGATGCCGGGCCTCTACAAAGCCAGGATGCCCCCTCGGAAAGAGTCCTCGAATTCGATGAGCTGGACAGGGGAATGCAGGTTTTCTACCCGGCCATGTCCCGAAAGGGGACGGTTGCCGACAAGGACGAGCGCAAGCGACAGGTCAAGCTCGATTTTGGCGGGGTTTCACTCTGGGCCTCTCCACAGGAGTTGACCAAAGCAGCCGGAGGCATTGAAACAAAAGGATTTCACGCCAATTTTGCTGCTGCTCCGGAAGCCTCGACCCTGCGGCTCGATCTCCGGGGGCTGCGGGCCGAAGAGGCAATCGCAAAACTTGCCCGATTTCTGGACCAGGCCATGCTCAAGGGAATGACCAATCTTGAGATCATCCATGGCAAGGGAACCGGGACCTTGCGGCGTGAGGTGCACGAATTTTTAAAGGGCCATCCCGGCACAACGTCCCATGGACTTGCCCCTGAGGATCAGGGCGGGGACGGCGTGACCCTGGTTGAACTCGATTGATTGATCGAACTGAACGGAGCTGCGGCAAGCTGCGCAGGACCGGAGATGAGCCATGGGCGGAGTTGATTCCAGCGCAATAGAAGAAGTCAAGGCGCGACTCAATATCGCCGACGTGGTCGGGAGGTATCTGGAACTTCGGCCCGCAGGCAACCGGTTCATGGGGCCCTGCCCCTTTCACCATGAGACCAAGCCGTCCTTCAGTGTCAGTCCGGACCTGGGGTTTTATTATTGTTTCGGCTGCCAGGCCTCCGGGGATGTGATCGACTTTTTCTGTCGCATCAACGGGCTCGAGTTTCGCGAGGGGTTGGAGCAGCTTGCGCAGGAAGCCGGGGTGGAACTCGTCTCCGATCCCGCAGCCCGGCAACGGGGCCGGGTGCGGACCAGAATGCTGGAGATGCACTCCCAGGCCCAGGCTTTTTTTCGGAAGGTTCTGGCTTCCGGGGCGGGCCAAGGGCCCAGGTCCTACCTCGAGCAGCGGGGCATGGTCCCGGAAGTGATGGACCGGTTCGGCATCGGGTATGCACCGGAAGGGTGGCAGGCTTTGCACGATTATTTGAAAGCCAGGGGGTTTGACGAAAAGGAGTGCGTCGAGGCCGGACTCTTGTCTCAAAATGCCACCACGGGACGCATCTATGACCGCTTCAGGGGCAGAATAATCTTCCCCATTCACAATGTTTCCGGACAGGTGGTCGCCTTTGGCGGCAGAATCCTGGCCGACGGGGAACCAAAGTATCTGAACAGCAGTGAGTCGCCCATCTACCGGAAGGGGGAGCATCTGTTTGGACTTTATCAGGCCAGGCAGGCTGTTTCTGCTGCAAAAGAGGCGATGCTGACCGAAGGGTATACGGATGTGATCGCCCTGCACCAGCACGGGTTTGAGAACTCCTGCGGCGTCCTGGGCACTGCGCTGACTGCGGAGCAGATCAACCGGCTCGGGGGGTTTTGTTCCCGTATCCTGCTTCTTTTCGACGGTGATCGTGCAGGGCGCCAGGCGGCCTTCAGAAGCACAGAAATGATCCTCTCCAGAGGGCTGGAGTGCCGGGTGGTGGACCTTCCGGATGGAGAAGACGTAGACAGCGTGCTCAAGGAAGGCGGGCGGAGCGCCCTTGAGGGAAAACTCGAAAATTCCGAGGACGGCCTTGATTTCTGCCTCCGCATGCTTAGCTTGGATTCGCCGCGGGATACTATTGCCTGGGCCAAACGTTTTCTCGGGCTCATTGACGAACCGGCCCTCGCCGGGTTTTATATTCCCAGGATTGCAGAGGGGATGGGGGTTCCGGAACATGAGTTGCGCCTGACCCTGGGCAGGGATACGAAACGGGCGCAAAAAAAACCTGTGAAAGCGCCGGTTCCGGAAAACCGGGTCCGCACCAAGGGCGTTTCGCTCAGGGACCGGGAATTTTTGGAGTTTGCCGTAAAGTTCCCGGAGTATTTGCAGGAACTGGAACAGCGCGGCCTGAAAACGGCTTTGACAACCGAGCGGGCAAGGCTCTTTTGGGAAAAGCTTTGCCGGTTCGGACCGGATGCCGTTATTTTGCGTCTTGATGAAGCGGAAAAACGGTTCTTTATCCAGTCGCAGATGTCGGAGGTCAGGTGGGATGATCCTGCCCGACAATTCGAAGAGTATTGTGAATTTCTGGGGAAAGTGTCCGAAAAGAAGACCAGGGAGGACCTTCTCCGCCAGATCCAGGCCGCTCAGGAATCCGGGGACAGGGAGATGATACGCCGTCTCACTGCGCGGCTGAACGAGTTTCTCAGCCACTGATGTGGCACATTTGACAGGTGGCCTTGTGAATGGGTTGCTGCACATTTTTTGGTTCAGGGGGAATAAATGAGTAATATCAAGGACATCCAGCAGATCAAGACTCTCATTGCCGAAGGGAAGAAAAAAGGATTTCTGACCTTTGAGGATCTGAACAAAGCCTTGCCCTCGGAGATCAACAACTCCGACCAGATCGAAGAGGTGATCTCCATTTTCGATCAACTGAACATCGCCATTGTGGATGCCAAGAATGGCAAGGAGATCGACATTGAATCCGAAGAGGGCGAAGACCTGGATGTCTCATCGGAGCTGGAACTGGATATCAGCGAGTCTGACGACAGTGCCGATTACCCCTCCCGCAGTTCCGATCCCGTGCGCATGTATCTTCGGGAAATGGGCGCTGTGGGCCTGCTGGACAGAGAGGGAGAGGTCGTCATCGCCAAGAAGATCGAATCCGGCGAATTGGAAGTCCTATATGCCCTGGTCGAAGTTCCGGTAGCCGTGGAAGAACTGATCACGGTGGGTGAAGATCTGAAAAAGGGCAACATGAAGCTCAAGGATGTGGTCAAGACCATCGAAGAGGATGATCCTTCCGAAGAAGAGATGAACCAGAAGGAACGGGTCATCCACCTGCTCGCTGAAATCAAGAAGATCTACCGCAAAAAGCGCAACATTTACGAGAAGATGGACGAGTGTGCCACCCTGGATAAACGGGTCTGGGGCATTCAGAACAAGGTCCTCGTCTACAAGGATGAGGTCGTCACCCGTCTTCGGGACATCAAACTGGAAAAGACTCTTATCGACGGCATCATCGAGACGGTGGGCGACTACGTCCGCCAGATGCACAATTGCAAGCGCGACCTCTCCGCCTACATCCTCTCGGTGGGCAAATCCACATCCGAAATCGAGGAGCTTTTCCAGAGTCTGGACAAGCGGGAGATCAATCCTGTGGTGGCGGCCGACTCCCTGAACATGACCGTGGAGGAACTCTTCTCCTTCAAGGAAATGATCGTCGGCAAGATGGAGATCCAGCAAAGACTGGAAGACCAGTGCTGCCATACCGTCCAGGATCTGGAAGAAATTCTCTGGCGGATCAGAAAGGGCAACTCCGACGCCCAGAGGGCCAAGCAGGAACTCATCAGGGCCAATCTGCGGCTGGTGGTCTCCATTGCCAAGAAGTACACCAATCGCGGCCTGCAGTTTCTCGATCTTATCCAGGAGGGCAATATCGGCCTCATGAAGGCCGTGGACAAGTTCGAGTACCAGCGCGGCTACAAGTTCTCCACCTACGCCACCTGGTGGATCCGTCAGGCCATCACCCGCGCCATCGCCGACCAGGCCCGGACCATCCGCATCCCGGTGCACATGATCGAGACCATCAACAAGCTGGTCCGGACCTCCCGCTACCTGGTCCAGGAACTCGGCCGGGATCCCTCCCCGGAGGAGATTGCCGAACGGATGGACTACCCTCTGGAAAAGGTGAAGAAGGTTCTCAAAATCGCCAAGGAGCCCATCTCCCTGGAAACTCCCATCGGCGACGAAGAGGATTCCTCACTCGGCGATTTCATCGAAGACAAGAAAGCTGTCGCTCCGGCCGAGGAAGTGGTCAACACCAAATTGTCCGAGCAGATCGCCTCGGTTCTGGCCGATCTGACCCCCAGAGAGGAGCAGGTGCTGCGCAAACGGTTCGGCATCGGGGAAAAATCCGACCATACCCTGGAGGAAGTCGGCAAACTCTTCAACGTCACCCGCGAGCGTATCCGGCAGATTGAAGCCAAAGCCCTGCGCAAGCTGCGCCATCCCGTACGCAGCCAGTCCCTGCGTTCCTACTACGAGGGATAACGGGCGGACAGAGCTCTTTCTTTCGTTCCAACACGGGCGGTCTTCGGACCGCCT
>JBKHAV010000132.1:0-6358 GCA_046542715.1 Desulfovibrionales bacterium | reverse complement strand
TCACCTCACGGCATGCGCTTTCGTCCATCCCGCGGATGTCGGCACTTTGTACAAACCATACCTCGCATAAAGCACCCGATTGGGATATTCGTGATATCCGTTATGCCGCTTCCGTTTGTGCCGCTTGCACAAATGCGTTCTCAGCCTTTGTTCCGCGTGCGTTCGCACGTGGGTCAGACTTCGGCTGCAATTACGGAAATGGAAATAATTCACCCAGCCGCGCAGGGCTGCGTTCACCATTCCCAAGATCGAGTCCAACGGCAGAAGGGTCATGGATCTCCCTGTCAGGGTGGTGACCCGGTCCTTGATCTTTTTCACTGACTTCTTGGCCGGCTGGACATGGGCATATCGCTTGCCCGATTTCCAGCTTTTCCTCATACGGAGTTCGTACCCTAGAAAGTCGAAACCCTCGGTGAAAGCGTCGACAATCCGAGCCTTCCTCTCGTTCAGTTCGAGCTCCAGCCTGGATAGGACTTCCTGGACCATTTTCATGGGCCGGTCCGTCCCCCATTTACACAGCACCACGAAATCATCCGCATATCTGACCAGCCAGGCACCCAGCTTTTTCTGCAGATTGTTCCGTTCCCAGACTCGATCCAGGATATGGAGATAGATATTGGCCAGCAGCGGAGATATCACTCCGCCCTGAGGGGTTCCCTTGCGACTTTTCTTGCCGCCGCCGATATTCCTCCGTTTCCCGTCCTCTCCCTCTTCCACGATTGGGGCTTTCAGCCACATCCGGACGAGTTTTAAGATCATCCCGTCCGAGATACGTTTTGCCACCAGGATCATGAGCTTGTCGTGGGGGATGGTGTCGAAGTACTTGGACAAGTCTGCATCGATTACCTGGGTGTGCCCTGTGTTCAGTGCGCAGGTGATAGCGTCAATGGCATCATGGGCCGACTTCTTGGGTCTGAAGCAGGCCAAAAGACATCGGGCAAACCGTCACTCCCCGATATCCTCGTGCTTCCCTCAGAATTGTTGAGGATTGTCAATTTCTTCTGACCCGCTCTCCTCATGAAGACCGATTCTTTGGAGGACGGCCGAGAGATGCTTCTGGTCCCGGACCACATGGGTGTTGAGTAGGGGGATGGATTTGGTTTCGATCGTCTTCCGCCAGGATGGATGCAGTTCCTTTCGGATCAACGTTTTGGTCCGTTCCGCCAGGGGATCGTCAGCCCAGAGAGCCTTTGCCACTTCCCAGGCCTGGCGCAGGTCTTTCTGCTGCTTGTGCAGTTGGGTGCGCCTCGGCGCGATCAGGAGCTTGTGCAGGAAAAAGGCCGGCATGGAGGGGATGGCCACCTTGCCGACTCCGGTGACGGTCACGTAGATCTTGTTGTCGAGCAGCAGATCCATGAAACGGAGGAGCTGTGCGTTGACCCGCAACGGCTCCACATCTGCCCTCACCCCGCCCCGGCCCCGTTCAGGCCCGAGAAGCTCGATCTCGTACCCGGACTTGATGTAGGTCACCGTCCCGGAATCGTAATGGTACCGTTCCTCGAAACCAAGCTTCCGCAGCAGCGCGCTGATGTCCTTTTTCGGACCCCGGTACGGCAGGGGGACGACGATATCAAGGTCCAGGGTGCGGACAGGGAAATCCTGGACCCCGTAATACTGCTGATAAAAGGTAAAGCACCAGGAACCCACGATCTCGAGCCCGGCTTCCCAGAGACCTGCCTCGCCCATCTCCAGGAAGAACTCCCGCAGCTCAGGGGTGAAGTCCTGCCGTGACACCTCTCGTATGGTCAGGGCCAGACCCCGCAGGGATTCCTTGACCGTTTTGAGCTCGGAAAGGATCTCCTTGCGCTTGGCGATCAGGGACAAAACGGCCTTGACCTGATCCTCTTCCGGTTTTCCGAGGTATTCGTCCTTGACCGCGCCACCTTCACGCCGCTGCAGATAGATATACTCCTGCCCCCTGATCGTCTTGCATTTCACGGCCCCGCGCGGGATCGCCAGATACCTGGCGACCAGCTCCTGCCGATAGGAAAGAAGATGAGCCCTGTTCTCATCCAGGGTTTCACGAATGACCATTAGTTACCCTACAATTGTTTTATTTTCCTTTCTGTAGGGTAATTACCCTACAATTTATCGAAAGTAAAGATTGTAGGGTAAGAGGACTAATGCTCGAAGTACGAAGAATTCGTGAAGCGTGAAAGGCAAAAGGATGAAGAGTGAACGGCTGAAGAAGGGAGGATGGGCCTTGGGTGGAAGTGTGGCCGGAAACAGGGAAGTCAAAAGAAGAAACTGATGGCGGAAGAAACACATGAACGGTTTTTCGATACCCCCGAGTCCGAGCGTGAGGGTGACATGCTGTACCGCACCCTGGGCCGGACCGGCGAGCGGGTCTCCCTGATCGGCCTGGGCGGACATCATAACGGAAGAATTTTCCACAGTGAGAACTGGAAGAGTGAATTGAGGTCACAGTTTTTCATGACCTTCGCAAGGTGGTCGCGAATTGCGACCACCCCGTCTTTTTCTCAGTCGGCCCGGCTAGCCCTTCCGGCACACGGCAAGGGGGGAGAAGCCCTGGTCCGTGGGCCAGATTTCCAGGCGGGAGATGGTCACGTGCCAGGGCCTGGTGGCGACCCAGAAGATGGTTTCGGCGATGTCCTCGGCGGACAGGGGGGTCATGCCGGCATAGACCTGGGACGCTTTGTCGCAGTCGCCGTGAAAGCGGGTGATGGAAAATCCGGTCTCGGCCATGCCGGGCTCGATGTCCGTGACCCGCACGCCCGTGCCCACCAGATCGGCCTTCAGGTTCAAGGTGAACTGCTTCACAAAGGCCTTGGTGGCGCCGTACACATTCCCGCCCGGATAGGGATAGCTCCCGGCAATGGACCCCAGGTTGATCACATGCCCCTGGTTGCGCTCGACCATGGACGGCAGCAGGGCCCGGGTGCAGTACATGAGTCCTTTCACGTTGGTGTCCACCATCACCTCCCAGTCGTCGAGGCTGGCCTTCTGCGCGGGCTCCAGGCCCAGGGCCAGGCCGGCGTTGTTGACCAGGACGTCCACCTCGGAAAACCCCGCGGGCAGCGAGGTCATGACCTCCTCAACCGCTGTGCGGTCGCGGACGTCCAGAACGGCGGTGTGGGTCCGGTCCGAAGGCAGATCCCGGGACAATTCATCCAAAAGCTCGGCCTTGCGCCCGGTGGCCGTCACGTGCCACCCGTTTTGGGCGAAAATCCTGACACAGGCCGCGCCGAACCCGGAGGTGGCGCCGGTGATGAAGACAGTGGGCATGTGCTCCGCCTTTATTGAAGGTTCACTGAAATAAAGAGATCCGAACGGGCTTGATCTGCCCATTTCTCAAGAGACCACAACACCCGCAAGGGACTGTATCGTTACGCCGTACGCGGCTGGAAGAACCTGAGCCGCAGAGCGTTTGTGACCACCGAGACCGAACTCATGGCCATGGCGGCGCCCGCGATCATGGGATTCAAGGTCGGGCCGCCGAAGAGATAGAGCGCGCCCGCGGCAATAGGGATGCCCAGCACATTGTAGGCAAAGGCCCAGAACAGATTCTGCTTGATGTTTCCCACCGTGGCCCTGCTCAGGGAGAGGGCGGTCAAGACCCCGGTGAGATCCCCCTTCATGATGACCACGTCCCCGGATTCCAGGGCCACGTCGATGCCCGTGCCCATGGCCATGCCCAGGTCGGCCTGAGCCAGGGCCGGGGCGTCGTTGATGCCGTCGCCGACCATGGCCACGCGCATGCCCCTTTCCTGGTAGGTGATCACCTCCTTGGCCTTGTCCTCGGGCATGACCTCGGCCCGGATCTCCTCGATCCCGGCCTGGGCGGCCACAGCCCTGGCCGTGCGCTGGTTGTCGCCGGTGAGCATCACCGGGGTGATGCCCATGGCCTTGAGCCGTTTGATCACGGCCGGCGCTTCCGGCTTGAGCCGGTCGGCAATGGCCAAAATAGCGGTTACCTGTCCATCAACAGCCATGAGCAGCGGGGTTTTGCCCTGATCCGCCAGCCGGTCCAGCCCTTGCTGAACCCTGTTGGAGGAACCATCTCTTGCGCCCTGTTCCCGGACAAAGGCCGGGCTGCCGATCATGACGCTGCGGCCATCGACCACAGCCTTGACCCCTTTGCCGGAAACCGTCTCGAAACCCTTGGGCTCGGGCACGGAGACCCCCTTTTCCCGGGCCGCTTCGAGGATGGCCCGGGCCAGGGGATGCTCGGAGCGGCTCTCGATGGATGCCGCCATCTGGAGCAGTTCACGTTCTTCGAACGTGTGTCCGTCAAGCCCGACAATGTCTGTGAGCGCTGGCCTGCCAAAGGTCATGGTTCCGGTTTTGTCCAGGATGATGACCCCCACCTTGTGGGCTACCTCCAGGGCTTCCCCGCTCTTGATGAGCACCCCGAGCTGGGCCCCGCGGCCGGTGCCCACCATGATGGAGGTGGGGGTGGCCAGCCCCATGGCGCAGGGACAGGCGATGACCATGACCGCAATGAAGATGCGAAGCGCAAAGGTGAAGGGCTCGTCAGCCAGAAAATACCACGAAAGCCCGGAAAGCACGGCAATGACGATGACCACCGGCACGAAGTAGAAGCTTATCACGTCGGCCAGGTTGGCAATGGGCGCCTTGGACCCCTGGGCTTCCTGGACGAGCCGGATGATCCTGGACAGCACGGTCTCCGCCCCGACCCGCTCCACCTGCATGGTCATGGCCCCGTTCAGGTTCATGGTCCCGCCCACCAGGGCGTCGCCCTCCTTCTTGCCCACAGGCATGGACTCGCCCGTGAGCATGGACTCGTCCACATTGGAAGTGCCCTCCTGCACCTTCCCGTCCACAGGGACCCGCTCTCCCGGCCGGATAAGAACCATGTCGCCCGGTCCGAGTTCCTCCACCAGAACGGTTTCCTGCTTTCCGTCCCGGATGAGGGTGGCTTTGTCCGGCCGCAGCTGCATGAGCTGGCGGATGGCGTCCGAGGTACGCACCTTGGAGCGGGTCTCGAAATACTTGCCCAGGGTGACGAGCGCCAGAATGACTGCAGCGGATTCGAAATACAGGTCGTGGGCCCGCTCCATGGGGTTGATGCCCAGGATGATCTCCAGCGTGTTCCAGGTGGAGTAGACGAACGCGGCGCCGGTGCCCACGGCAATCAGCGAATCCATGTTCGGGGCCCGGCGGATGAGGTTGGCGATCCCGTGCTTGTAGAAGGCCCAGCCGAGCGCCACCACCGGCAGAGTGAGAAAGAACTGGATCAGGGCAAAAGAGAGTGGCTGGTGCACGGAGAGAAAGGCGGGCATGGGCAGCCCCACCATCTCCCCCATGGCAATGATAAACAGGGGGATGGTCAAAGCCATGGAAGGGATCAGGCGACGTTTGAGAATCCGCAGCTTCTGCATGGTTTCCCGCTGCTGGTGCTCGGAAATCGATCCCGCCTTGATCCCCATGAGTTCGGCCCCATACCCGGCCTCCTCGATGGCGTTGCGGATCTGCCTGGGGCTGATCGTGTCGGGATCGTACACGATCTTGCCGGTCTCCGTGGCCAGGTTCACGTTGGCATCGACCACCCCCTCCAGCTCTTTGGCCGCATTCTCCACCCGCCGGACGCAGGCTGCGCAGGTCATGCCCGTGATGCCCAGGTCCAGGGTCACGTTCTCTGAGGAAACCACCATCTCGAACCCGGTCTCCTTGACCCGGCGGGCGATCTCGTCAACATCGATCCGCTCCGGGTCCCAGGCGATGTCCATGGACTCCCCGGCCAGATTCACCGAAACCGACTCTACACCGTCCACTTCGGCCATGACCCGCTCCAACCTGCCGGAGCAGGCCGCACAATTCATCCCCTTGATCCCGAAGGTCTGATGCCCGGTCTGTTCAGTGCTCATGGATGTCCCTTGGGTTTGAAATAATCTTCAAGTCAAAGGAATATTAATCAGAATCAGCCGGAAGTAAAATTCCGTTTCTTTGACAGAGGAAATTGACTGGTCCGCTCTTCCGTCATCACCCAACCCGTTGGGGTGATCAACCCTGTTCTTTCTTCAGGTGAATGCCCTTGATATCTGCGCTCCAACAATATCGTTTGAACCGAATCGTTTAAGCCGAAGCTTCACCCTCTTTCCGTCATCCCGGACTCGATCAGGGATCCAGACAGGAAAAGACAAAAAAAAGTTCGGCTCCTTCTCCTGTCTTGGCTGCACGCACCACCGGAAATTCCCACGGCCATCAGTCTGGATCCCGGCTCAAGGGCCGGGATGACGGAAGGGGAAATCGGCGAAGGTGCAGGATTGCGAGGTGACCACGGGGAAACGGCGAGTTTGGTGCAAGGTCGAGGAGGGCAAGGATTCGTGCGAAGGCGTACTCCTTGTACGCCGCACAAACGAATCCGCAGCCCGAC
>JBKHAV010000131.1:0-6373 GCA_046542715.1 Desulfovibrionales bacterium | reverse complement strand
GTTGCCGAATCCAACATGAACGATCCCGGGCTGGTCTCTCCGCTCCAGTGCGGCGGCACGGGAATGCACGGCGTGTGGAGCGACGATTTCCACCACGTGGTCCATTGCCTGCTCACCGGAGAAAACCGGGGCTACTACGAGGACTACGGGGATACACAGCAGCTGGGCGAGGTCATGGAGCACGGCTTTGTATTCAGGGGACAGTACTCCCCCTTTCGCAAACGCTCCCATGGGGGCGACCCTTCCGGGCTTCCCGGCCACGCCTTTGTGGTCTCCGTCCAAAATCACGACCAGGTCGGCAACCGCATGGAAGGGGAGAGGCTCTCCCAACTCGTGAGACTGGAGGGATGCAAGGCTGCTGCGGCGCTGATGCTTTTCTCCCCCTTCATCCCCATGCTCTTCATGGGGGAGGAGTACGGGGAAACCCGTCCTTTTCTCTACTTTGTCAGCCACAACGACCCTGACCTGGTCCAGGCCGTGCGCACAGGACGGGCTGCGGAGTTCAGCGACTTCAAATGGGAGGGCGAGCCCCCGGACCCCCAGGCCGAATCCACCTTTGCACGTTCCGTTCTGGACTGGGACGGGCGCAACCGGGGCGACAAGGGACGGATGCTGGCCTTTTACCGCGAATGCCTCCGGCTGCGGCAAAGCTCCAGGGCGCTTCGCATCCCGGACCGCAAAAGCGCGCACGTCTTTTCCTTCCCCGGCCGCGGCGGAATCGCCATGATCCGGTACAGGGGCAAAAAACGCTTTCTCCTGATCGCGCACCTTTCAGAGAAAGAGTGGAGCCTTGATACATCGCTCATCGTCCCCCACGGATCATGGGAAAAGATTTTGGACTCCAGGGACGCTTCATGGGGCGGCTCCGGTTCCGGGCTCCCCGGGGTGCTCCCCGCCACCCTGCACATGACCGGCCACGCCGCCGTCGTCTATGCCCTGCGCCATGAGGAGTCCCGATGAAACGTTACCTGTGCATCCACGGCCACTTCTATCAGCCGCCGCGGGAGAACCCCTGGCTGGAGGAGGTGGAAATGCAGGACAGCGCCGCCCCCTTCCACGACTGGAACGAGCGGATCACGGCCGAATGCTACGCCCCGAACACCGCCTCGCGCATCCTGGATCCCGAACATCGCATCATCGACATCGTCAACAACTACTCGAAGATGAGTTTCAACTTCGGGCCGACTCTGCTCTCCTGGCTGCATCGCCACCAGCCCCATATCCACGACGCCATTGTGGAAGCGGACCGGGTGAGCCGGGAACGGTTCGACGGCCACGGCTCGGCCCTGGCCCAGGTCTACAACCACATGATCATGCCCCTGGCCAACCGCAGGGACAAGTTCACCCAGGCCTATTGGGGGGTGGAGGATTTCCGGACCCGGTTCGGCCGGGACCCGGAAGGCATGTGGCTGCCCGAGGCTGCCGTGGATTTGGAAACTCTGGAGGTCCTTGCCGATCTGGGTATCAAGTTCACCATCCTCTCCCCCAGGCAGGCCTCCCGAGTCCGCACCATCGGTCAAAAGGAGTGGACCGACGTCTCCGGAGAGCGGGTCGACCCCAAAATCCCGTATCTCTGCCGGCTCCCGTCCGGGCAGGAGATCGTCCTGTTTTTCTACGACGGGCCCATCTCCCGGGATCTGGCCTTTGGCGACATGCTCTCCAGCGGCGAAAATTTGAGAAATCGGCTCATGGGTGCCTATTCCCCGGAAAACGACACAGCCCAGCTGGTGCACATCGCCACTGACGGCGAAAGCTACGGCCATCACTTCCGCTACGGGGAAATGGCCCTGTCCTATTGCCTGTACCTGGTGGAGAACGACCCGGACACCATGCTCATCAACTACGGGCAGTTCCTCGAGCTGCACCCGCCCATTGCCGAGGCTGAAATCTTTGAAAACTCCTCCTGGAGCTGCGTGCACGGGGTGGAACGGTGGCGGGCGGATTGCGGCTGCAACTCCGGCATGCGCCCCGGGTGGCACCAGGCCTGGAGGGCGCCTCTTCGCCGGGCTCTGGACTGGCTTGGCGACCGGGCCGCCGAGGTTTACGAGGACAAGGCCGCTGATGTTTTCAAGGACCCCTGGGAGGCAAGGAACCAGTACATCGAGGTGATCTTGAACCGGGACCGGGACAACGTGGACCGTTTTTTGTCCGAACACGGCAACGGCCGGCGGACCGTTCAAGACGAGGTTCACGCCCTGAAGCTTCTGGAACTGCAGCGGTATGCCCAGCTCATCTACACCAGCTGCGGCTGGTTCTTTGACGAACTCTCAGGGATCGAGACCGTTCAGGTCCTGCAGTACGCCGCCAAAACCATTCAAATGATCGAGGATCTGTCCGGCGAATTTCTGGAAGAACAATTCGAAACATTGCTTGCGGACGCGCCGAGTAATGTTTTGGGTAACGGGGCCAGGGTCTTCAGGGAATATGTCATGCCCGCCAGAGTGACCATCCCCCGGGTCGGAGCCCATTTTGCCATCTCCTCCCTCTTTGAGGACTACCCGGAGGAGTTCGATCTCGGCTGCTTCAGGGCTCTGACGGAAAACTACGAATTGATCGCCGCCGGCAGATCCAGCCTGGCCACGGGCAAAGTGGCCCTCCAGACGGTGGTCACCCGGGAAAAAGCCGATATCGAGTTCGCGGCCTTCCATTTCGGTGACCACAACGTCACCTGCGGTGTCCGCGCCCATTCGACCAATGACGATTTCCGCCGGATGCGCACCGAGATCACCTCCATTTTCGAGCGGGGAGATTTTACCGAAGCCGTGCGCATTTTGGACAAACATTTCATGTCCACTTATTCCGTGTTCCACCTTTTCCGGGACGAACAGCGCAAAGTCGTCTCCCAGATCCTGGAACACTCCTACGCCTCGGCGGAATCAGCCTTCCGCTCCATTTTGGAGAACAATTACACCGTGCTGAATTTTCTGCACTGGCTCAACATCAAACCTCCCATTCAACTGACCAATGCCGCGGAGCACGTGATCAAAATCGATCTCACCGCAGAGTTCGAGAGTCCCACTCTGGACATGGACCGGTTCACCTCACTGATCCGTGACGCCGCGAAATGGTCCCTGAACATGGATGACGAGGGGCTGAAGTTCTCTGCAACCACATGGATCACCAACACCATGGACCACATCTCTGCACATCCCGATGACATCGGGCTCATTGAGCGTTTGAGCACGGTGTTGTCCCTGCTCGACGAGGTGCTGGCCGGACTGAACCTCTGGGAGGCGCAGAACCGGTTTTTCTTCATCAGCACCGAAAAGCTCTCCATAATGCGCCGGCGCGCGGAAAAACGGGACGACCACGCCCGCAGGTGGGTCGCGGCCTTCAGCAATCTTGGAGACCTGCTCAAGATCAAAACGGAATGAGGCGCTTATGAAACCTCCAATAGCCACCTATCGCATCCAGTTCACCCCGGAGTTCCCCTTTGCCCGGTGCAGGGAAATCCTGCCCTATCTGCAGGAACTCGGAATATCCCATATCTATGCCTCCCCCATTTTCGAGGCCCGTCCCGGAAGCATGCACGGCTACGATGTCTGCGACCATAACCGGTTCAACCCGGAACTGGGCGGGGAGGAGGAGTTTGAAGCCCTGTCCCGGGAAGTGGCCACAAAAGGGTTCGGCTGGATTCAGGACATTGTGCCCAACCACATGGCCGTGTCCGGACAAAATCCCATGCTCGTGGACGTGTTGGAAAACGGGGCTGCCTCGCGGTTCTTTTCGTTTTTCGACATCGACTGGGAATACCCGGACCCGGGGTTCAACGGCAGGATGCTCGCTCCTTTTTTGGGCTCGTTTTTTTCCGAATCCCTGGAAAACGGCGAAATTCGGTTGGGATATGACCGGGCGGGGTTTCACATCAGCTACTACGATCTGCGGTTCCCCGTGCGTATCGAATCCTACGCCCAGATCCTCACCCACCACCTCAAAGCGCTTCAGACCCGGCTGGGCAGAGAGCATGCCGACTATGTAAAGCTTCTCGGCATCCTGTATTCCATCAAGAACCTCTCGGCCGTGGAGCAGCAGGAAGACCGCTACGATCAGATCTCGTTCATCAAGTGGCTGCTTTTTGAGCTGTTCGAGTCCAGCGCAGCAGTCCGCGGCCACATCGAGTCCACTCTGGAGGATTTCAACGGCGGGACCGGCAGGGAGGGTGAAGACTCTTACGCCAAGCTGGAGGACCTCCTGTCCACCCAGCTGTTCAGGCTCTCCTTCTGGAAAGTCGCGGGCGAGGAAGTCAATTATCGGAGATTTTTCAGCATCAACGAACTCATTTCCCTGCGCATGGAGCTGCCCGCGGTCTTCGATCATGTCCACCGCCTGGTCCTGGAGATGATCGAAAAAGGAACGTTCACCGGGCTTCGCATCGACCATATCGACGGGCTCTATGACCCCACGCAATACCTGCGCCGGTTGCGGGACCGGGTGGGGGACGCCCCTGTTTGGGTGGAAAAAATCCTCTCTGTGGACGAACCCCTGCCCAGGTTCTGGCCTGCGCAGGGCACCACGGGATACGAATTCATGAACATGGTCTGCTCCCTTTTTGTCCAGAACAGGAGTGAACACGATTTCACCCGAACCTACCAGCGGTTCACCGGCATGAAGACCCCCTTTCCCGACCTGGTGGAGGAGAAGAAAAAGCTCATCATCAAACGGTACATGACCGGGGATGTGGACAATCTCGCCCGGCTGGTGAAGACCATCGCAGCCCGCGACCGCAGGGGGTTTGATATCACCCTGCACGGAATGCAGCGGGCGGTTCTCGAAGTGCTGGCCGCCTTTCCGGTGTACCGGACCTACATCTCCCACGACGTGTTCCGGCCCCACGACAGGACCTACATCAAAAAGGCCGTGTCCGCGGCCAGGTCCAAGAACCCGGACCTGACCATGGAACTCGATTTTCTGGAGCGCTTTCTCATGCTCTCCATCGGTGATCAGCTCTCCCGGGAGGACAAGGAGGAGTGGATTCGTTTCGTGATGCGCTTTCAGCAGTTCACCGGGCCGTTGATGGCCAAGGGGTACGAGGATACGACCCTGTACGTGATGAACCGGCTCCTGTGCCTGAACGAGGTGGGCGGCTGGCCGGATCGATTCGGCATCGACATGATTCAGTGGGAGGAGTTCAACAGGGACAGGCAGGAAAACTGGCCCGCAACCATGAACGGCACGGCCACCCACGACACCAAACGGGGCGAGGACGCCCGGTTGCGCCTGGCCGCGCTGTCCGAACTGCCCCAGGAGTGGAACGCCGCCCTGAAACGGTTTGCCGCTCTCAATGCGCGCAAACGAAAGCGGGTCGGCAGGGTCATGGCCCCGGACAGAAACGACGAGTACTTCCTCTACCAGACCATGCTGGCCTCCTGCCCTCTTGAAGAAGACCAACTGGCGAGCTTCAGGGAACGGCTGAAGCAGTATCTGGAAAAGGCGGTCCGCGAGGCCAAGACCCACACGGGGTGGCTCAAGCCCCATCAGCAGTACGAACAGCACTATTTCGCCTTTGCCGAGTCCCTGCTTCAGTCCTGGGAGTCCCCGTTCATGCAGGAGTTTCTCCCCCTGGTCCGCAGGGTGGCCTTCCCGGCCATGGTCTATTCCCTGGGCCAGACCGTGATCAAGCTCACGGCCCCCGGAATCCCGGACGTTTACCAGGGCACCGAACTCTGGGACCTCTCCTTTGTGGACCCGGACAACCGCCGCCCGGTGGACTACCGAAAACGGCACAACCTCCTGTCCGACCTCACACGGAAATGGGAGGGCGATCCCCTGAAGTGTCTCCGGGAGATCCTGGCCGCACCACAAGACGGCAGGATCAAGCTCTTCTGCCTGCACCGGGGCCTGAAATTCCGGCAGAACCGGGCCGAACTCTTTGACAAGGGAGAGTTTGTGCCCCTCGCCTTTCAGGGCACCTTTTCCAACCACCTCATCGGCTTTGCCCGGATTTTCGAGGGACAGGCGGCCCTGACTGTGGTTCCCCGTTATCTCGCCGGCATGAACATCCGGGACGCGATGCCCCTGGCGGAGATCTGGCAGGATACGGTCCTGCTCCTGCCCGAGGCCGTGACCACCCCGCTCACCAACGCCTTCTCACCCCAGACCCTCCCCGTTGCCACTGAAATACGAATTTCCGAAATCCTCAAGGATTTCCCCGTCGCCCTGCTCGCACCACAAGACACAACGGTGGGCTGACGCCTGGAAGAAAATTTTTTTCACCACAGAGGCACAGAGGGCACGAAGGGAAAGAAAGTCCAAAGGGGGCCTTTTGGCTGCGGTCTGACCCCGCGGGCAAATGTCTTTCCCTCTGTGCCTCTGTGGTAAAATCGTTCTTCATTGGATTCGTTCCAAGGGACGAAAGAGACATCAGGGACTCAAG
>JBKHAV010000020.1:0-29971 GCA_046542715.1 Desulfovibrionales bacterium | reverse complement strand
AACCTTGAACCTCCGGATTAAGAGTCCGCTGCTCTGCCAATTGAGCTAGTGGCCCGGTTGGGGTATAGTCCCGTCTGTGGAAACGGCCTTTTATGCCTCAGGCCCATGTATGTCAAGACCATACTCTCCCTAAAATGACAAGAGGAACGATTTGCGCCCACAACCCCTCATTATCGCGGCAGCTTTTTTCATTCTCATCTTCTGGACCGCTGCACCGCAGGCTGCTGAAGATTCCCAGGCGCCGGTTTCCTTCTCCTGGGAACTCAAGACTCTGGAACTTGGAAACAGCACATCGGACTTACTCCTCGTCATCTGGATCATCCCGGATGAAGGGTGGTACACCTATGCCCACGATCCCGGAGAGATGGGACAGCCCACGGTGCTGACCCCACGCTCGCCGTCGGTACCAGGTATTTTGCAGGCCTACTATCCTCCCGGAAAGGACAAACCCGACCCCCTCAATCCCGGGGCAATGGTCTCGGCCTACGAGGGGAAGACCCCGGTGTTCATTCCGCTTTTGAACGGCTTGGGTGACGAGCTGGCTCTGGATGTCGATATCCGGATGCTGCTCTGCACCGAAACACGCTGCCTCCCCTTCCATACCACGCTGGATATCGACACAGCGCTTCCCCTGCCCGGCTCGGAGCCATCTGCAGCGGACCAGCCGTGGTGGAATGTGTTTCTGGCATCCTTGTCCACCCAGTCCGATCTGCCCCCCGCGCTCCAGGCACTTGCAGAGGCGGCGCCCACTGAAATTCCTGATCTCGAACCGGAGTATCTCGTACCCGGGCTCGAGGTCAGGGGACTGGGCAAGGCCATACTCCTGGCGGTGCTTGCAGGGTTCATCCTGAACTTCATGCCCTGTGTCCTGCCGGTTATCTCCATGAAAATCCGGGGCCTGCTCTCCCATCAGGATGAGGATGAACACCTGAAGCTGAGAAGGTTCAGAATCCATAATATCTTCTTTTCTCTGGGAATACTGTCGTTTTTCATCATCTTGTCCTTTCTTGCGGCCTTCATCGGCCTGGCCTGGGGTCAGCTCTTTCAGAACACCCTGGCATTGCAGATCCTCATCCTGATTGTCTTTGTCTTCGGACTGAGCCTGCTTGGGGTGTTCAACCTTCCCATCCTGGGCGGCCGCGCTCTGAACAAGGCGACCTTCACCTCAGTATCGACCGAGGGATACGCCACCGGCTTTCTGGCCACCCTCCTGGCAACCCCCTGCAGCGGGCCCTTTCTCGGAGGCGTGCTGGCGTGGTCCCTGTTTCAACCGCCGCTGATCATCGCCATTGTGTTTTGCTCCATCGGACTGGGTATGGCCTCTCCCTATCTGTTTTTCTGCCTGCTCCGTCAGCCGCATCGCTTTTTGCCCAAACCCGGGAACTGGATGGTCATCATGGAGCAGTTCTTCGGATTTTTGCTGCTGGCCACTTGCATCTATCTTCTCAGCCTTTTGCCTGACGATCGGGTCATGGGCACCCTCGTCCTTGCCTGGCTGGCCGGACTCTCCGTCATGTTTTGCTGCAAATGGCCGATGCGGCGGGCTTTTCGGCTAGTCGTCCTGGGATCGCTTCTGGCCGGGATCGTGCTTTTCCATACCGGCTTGCCTGGAGGCGACGAACAGGAGTCCGTTGCCTGGGAACCCTTCACCAAAACGGAGTTTCTTTCCGTTTTGGGGAAGCAGCCGCTCGTTCTGGAATTTACAGCTGACTGGTGTCCCACCTGCAAGGTGCTGGAAAGAACCGTGCTCAACGACAAAAACATGTCCCGATGGATCTCCACCTACGGCTTCACTCCCGTAAAGGTGGATATCACCCATGAAAATCCCGAGGCCATGGCTCTTCTCAGGGAGTTGGGAAGCCAGTCCATTCCCTTGGTGGCCATGTTTCCGGCTGCCGGAGAGACCAGCTCCCCTCTGGTGCTCCGGGATCTCTTTACCACCGGTCAGATGGAAAACGCTTTGGAGCAGACGTTCGGGACGTCTCCGTAGCCTGGAACGCAAGGCGTGACCCGCATTCCCCCAAGGATCTGTTCCTTTTTTGAATGGATGGAAGAGTTACCGGTTCGGGAAAAGAGAAAACCGCTGGAGTCCGGCGGGTATCGACCGGATGGGAAAGAGGTTCGGGATGCTTTTTCCGAGAACGAGCCGGGGCTTTACTCCAAAAAACCCTGCATTCCACAGCGCATGCACACACTGCAGTCCTGGGGACAGGCAGGGGATTGTTCGCCTGCCTTGTAACGCTCCCACTCCTTCCAGAGAAACTCCCTGCTCACTCCCGTGTCCACGACCTCCCAGGGGAAGACTTCGTCCCTGCCCCTGGCGCGGTCAAGATGCAGGGAAGGGTCCCCGGACCACCGCTTGACAGCCTTGCGCCAGTTTCCATTTTCTTCTGCGCCAAGCAAAATCAGCTCTTGTAATTCCGCCCCTCCTCTGGCCAGAAGGCCCTGCATCCTGGCGGCAAAGGGCTTTTCCGCGGTGAACCGAATCCCGGAATAGGGTTTGACGATTTTTCTGATCCGCTCAATGGCTCCTTTGAGTTCCTCTTCCCCGGCCATGGGGGCCCATTGCAGTGGTGTCCATGGTTTGGGCACGAGACAGCTGGCGCTCAGAGTCAGATGCCCCAGACCGGACTTCTTGCGCCCTCTGCCCTTGTGCACTGCGTCGTGAATCCTGGCCAGAAATGTTGCAAAATCCTCATAATCCTCGTCAGACTCACCAGGCCAGCCCAGGATGAGATAGATCTTGAGGTGGTTGAACTGCAGCTTGCTCGTCAGGGAAACGGCCTCGAGAAATCGATCTTCATTCAGGTTCTTGTTCATGGCCCGTCTGAGCCGGGAGCTGACTCCTTCCAGCGCAAACGTGACCGTTCTCGTGCCGGTATGCCGGAGAAAAGAGAGAAATTCCTCGTCCAGACCGTCGGCACGGAGCGAAGAGAGGGAGAACTGGATCTTGTTTTCGTTGAGCCATTGCAGGAAGGGGCGTATCCACGGCCAGTCCGTCAAGGCCGTACCCACCAGTCCCACCTTGCGGGGCCCGGCACGGCGCACGATCTCCTGCAGCCTCTCCATTTCCGCCGCCCTGGGAGGACGGTAGATATACCCTGCCGCGCAGAAGCGGCATCCGTAGGGACACCCCCGGTTGACCTCGAGCAGCAGCGTATCGCTGAACTCGGCCTCCGGGCTGACAAAACAGGAAAACGCCGGCTGCGCCAGGCCGTGTTCCTGGTCGTGGACCTGCCGTGCAACCGGTATGGGGCTCTTTCCAGGGACATACACTCCCGGGAAAGCCTGTATTTCCTCCAGGAGTTCTCCTTTGGACCGGTTCCCGAGCCAGGCATCCTTGACCCGCTCGAGCAGGGTTATGTACGAACCGGTGGCCTCGCCGACGTAGACCACGTCCACAAAAGGCTCAAGTGGGGCGGGATTCAAAAAGGAAATTGGCCCCCCGGCAAGAACGAGAGGCCAGTTCGAATTGTCTTTGGCAAGGGGGGGGATGCCGGCCTTGTCCAGAATCTGGACAAGGCCGACGAAATCGAACTCAAAATTCAGGGAAAAACCGATCAGAGGAAAGCGGGCCAGCGGGCGACCGAAGTCAAAGGACTGCGGCTCCTGCTCGGGGGAAAGAAAGAACCGCTCCGGGGCAAAATCCGGATGGTCCATTATCAGTCGATAGACCGCCTGCCAGCCCAGGGTGGAAAGGCCTATCCGATGGCTTTGGGGATAGACCAGGGCGATGGGGAGTCTTCCTCCCCATTCCCGCTCCAGGGGTTTCTCCCTTCCGAAGTAGACCTGTGTCCGGCCGTTTTCAGGGCTCATAGAGCCGTTGGTACGTCGCTCGTCCTCGCCCCGTCAACCGGAATCAATCCGCCTGCTTTCGGATGAACGAGGGGATCTCGAACTCCTCCTCGTCAAAGATGAACTCCTCTTCGCCCGGTGCCGTAGTCTTGGTTTCATTGACAGCTTTTTGCTCCCCGTTCTTCCAGCGCAGGTAGGTGGGGATGTTCAGATCCTCGCTGGGCGTTCCCGGCCCCATGGCCCTGGTGGCGTTCCTGCCGCCCGCGGGAGCCCCCTGCTTTCTGATCTGGTGCAGCGGGGTGACCTGGCTGTCCGGTTTGTCCGAAATGTCCTGCACTTCCTCGATCCCGGTGGCGATCACGGTGATACGCATTTCTTCCGAGGCGTTCTCGTCAAAGACCGTACCAAAGTAGATCCGGGCATCCTCGTGGGCCGCCTCGGAAATGGTGCTGGCCGCTTCGCTGACTTCCTCGATGGTCAGATCCGGTCCGCAGGTGATGTTCATGAGCACCCCACGGGCCCCCTCGATGGAGACGTCCTCGAGCAGCGGGCTGGTAATGGCCTTCATGGCCGCCTCTCTGGCCCGGCCCTCGCCGGAAGCCATGCCCGTGCCCATCATGGCCATGCCCATCTCGGACATCACTGCTTTGACATCGGCGAAATCCAGGTTGATGAGCCCCGGGACCATGATCAGGTCGGAAATGCCCTTGACCGCAAAGTACAGCACTTCGTCCGCTTTCTTGAGCATTTCCAGAAAAGTCGCCTTTTTGGAGGCCAGGGACAAGAGCCTGTCATTGGGAATGCAGATGATGGAGTCCACCACCTCTCGAAGCTGATTGATGCCCTTTTCCGCCTGGGAGAGCCGTTTCTTGCCTTCGAAATAAAAGGGTTTGGTCACAACGCCCACGGTCAGGGCGCCCATCTCCTTGGCCACCTTGGCAATGACCGGGGCGGCCCCGGTCCCTGTGCCGCCGCCCATCCCTGCGGTGACAAAAACCATGTCCGCCCCGTTCAGAACATCCTTGATCTGCTCGAAGCTCTCCTGAGCCGCCTCCCGGCCGACCTCCGGATTGGCGCCGGCGCCAAGGCCCTTGGTCAGCTTGTCGCCGAGCTGGATCTTTATTTCGGCCTTGGAGCTCTTCAGCGCCTGCACGTCCGTGTTGGCCGCAATGAAGGTGACCCCCCGCATGGCCGAGCAGATCATGTTGTTCACGGCATTGCCGCCGCCACCGCCGACGCCGACTACCTTGATCTGTGCCGCGTCTTCCCGTTCGATTTCTTGGAATTCCATAGCATTCCTCCCCCGAATGTATGTTTAAGTGTCCGTTTTCGCTTCCGTTTCAGTTGATCCAGTTTTCGTTTCTGTTTTCGTTTTCGTTCCAGCGTTAACTGATGTCCACAAACCACTTGCGCATCCGTCCGAGGATGCGGTTGAAGACGTTGTCCTTGTCGCGGATCCTGAACTTGTGCTCTGAACTCTCCTTGTCCGCCCCAAAGAGCAGCAGCCCCACTGCCGTGGCATACATGGGACTGTTCACCACGTCCTTGAGCCCCCCCACATTCTGGGGGTACCCGATCCGCACCGGCAGATTGAAGATCTGATCTCCCAGTTCCTGAACCCCTTCAATCATGGACGTGCCTCCGGTGAGCACCACCCCGGCCCCGATCAGGTTCTTGTACCCGCTGCGAATGAGCTCCTGGTCCACCAGCGTCAAAATTTCCTCCATCCGCGGCTCGCAGATCTCCGCCAGCACCTGCCGGGAGAGCTTTCTGGCTTCCCTGCCGCCCACGCTGGGAACCTCGATCTTCTCATCGCTTTTGACCAGCTCGGACATGGCGCACGCGTACCTGGTCTTGATCTTTTCCGCACTGACCATGGGGGTGCGCAACCCAAAGGCGATGTCGTTGGTCAGATTCATGCCTCCCAGGGCCAGAACCGCGGTGTGCTTGATGGCATCATTGGTGAAAATGGCCACGTCCGTTGTTCCGCCGCCGATGTCCACCAGGGCCACTCCGATCTCCCGCTCCTCTTCCGTGAGCACTGCCTTGGCCGAAGCCAGGGATTCCAGCACGATGTCCGAGACGTCCAGCCCGGATCGATGGCAGGACCGGATGATGTTTTGCGCCGAGGTCACAGCGCCTGTCACGATGTGCACCTTGACCTCCAGCCGGACCCCGGCCATGCCCAGGGGATCATGGATGCCCCGCTGATCGTCGACGATGTACTCCTGGGGCAGAATGTGAATGACCTCCCGGTCCAGAGGGATGGCCACGGCCTTGGCAGCATCGATGGCCCGCTCGATATCCTTGGAGCTGACCTCTCCGCCTTTCACGGCAATGATCCCGTGACTGTTGAACCCCTTGATATGGCTGCCTGCAATCCCGGCGTACACGGAGCGGATTTCGCAGCCCGCCATGAGTTCGGCTTCTTCCAGGGCTTTTTTTATGGATTGGACGGTCTGTTCGATGTTGACGACCACGCCTTTCCTCAGCCCTGTGGACGGGCTCGTGCCAATCCCGACCACATCAACCCCGTCCGGGCCGTATTCGCCGACCACCGCACAAATCTTGGTGGTGCCGATGTCCAGCCCGACGATCAGTTCCGTTTTGGCCATGTCCTTCCCCCTTGCACAGGCCTGAAGCGCCTCAGGTGGCTTTCAGGCTTCCGTTGTCCTGCATTCGTACGAAAATTTTGTCCCTGAACACCGTTATGGAGTCGATCTGTTGCAGCTCGCTTCTCCTGTTCAGGTCCTTCCAGACCAGATTGAGCTTGTGTGCGTCCTTTTCCAGAGAATCCAGCCCCACGCTCACCAAAAGTTTTTGCTTTCCCAGATAGAGCTGCGCTTCATTCCCGGCCGTCACAGCAGTCCATGATATTTCAGCCATGCCAAAGGGCAGCTGCTTTCTCTCCAAAAGCTCCACCAGGGCGGACAGGTCCGTGGGATCCGCCCCCGGCTTTATCCGAAGAACCGGCAGGGAGAGAAACCGCCCTTGCTCCACAGGGGCGATGGGCATGCCGTTTCCAGCGGCATAAAACAGGGCCTTCCCGTTCTGGACAAGAAAGGTGGGTTCTTTTTCCTCGATCCTGATCTCCAGGGTGTCCGGAATGATCCGCTTGACCGCTACCCTGCTGATCCAAGGGTCCTCAGCCAGCCGTTCCTGAATTTCCTTGACGTTCAGGGACAAGGTGTTCTGTCCGAGACCCACCCCGGCCCGCTGCATCACCTTGCCGTACTCCAGATGTCGAGTGCCCTTCACATCCAGATGTTTCAGCCCAAAATACGGATGGCTCGTCAGTGTCCGGTACCCCGCGAGCATCGCGAAACTCACTCCCAGCACCAGAACGAGCGTTGCTGAGAGGCCCAGAAGCTTCAGAAAAAAGGACTTTGCTGCAGAAAGATCGATCCTGAACCGGGGTCCCTGCCTCCGATAGGAATTCCCCCGGACCGTTCTTTTGGGCGCTCTTCTGGAAAGTGCAGCTGCTGTCATGGGTAAATTTTCACCTCGAGCTTGAGTTCCACCCCGAAACGGCTGTGCACCTCTTCCCGGGCTTCAGCGATCAAGTCCAAGGCGGCGGTCGCCGTTCCCCCGCCGCAATTGACCAAAAAATTCGCGTGCTGCTCGGAAAATCCCACCCCCCCGGACACCTTCCCTTTGAACCCGGACTTGTCCAGCAGCCAGCCGGCGGCAGGCTGCTGCCCCCCGGGATTTTTAAAGACGCATCCGCAGGTCCAGCTCGTCACCGGCTGACTCCCTTTCTTGCGAAGGAAGGTTTGTTTCACGTTTTCCCGGATCTGTTCCGCAACACCCCGGGTCAGGATGAACTCGGCTTCGGCGATCAACGCGATGGAGGACGACTCCTGCAGTTCGAAATGGCGATACCCGCTCCGCCATCCCTCAGGGCCGGTCCAGAAAAGCCCCCGGGCTCTTGTCCAGGCGCGGACTCTGTGAAGCACATCAGCTGTTTCAATGCCAAAGGATCCGGCGTTCATAGTGACTGCGCCTCCGACAGTTCCGGGGATGCCGGCCAACGGTTCCAGGCCGGAAAGTCCCATGCGCCTGCACCACCCCAGAAGCCGTGCCAGCCTGACCCCTGCCCCGACACGAACGATGACCCCGTCGGCCTTTTCCTTCACCACCCGGGGCAGGCGCGTGCCGTCCTGAACGATCAAGACGAGATCGTGTTCCCCGTCTCTGGCGAGAATGTTGCTCCCTCCGCCCCAGGCCACTGGATTGCCCGAGAGTCCCGCCAGGACCTGTTCCAGCCGGTCGAAATCCCTTTCGTCATCGAGAAGCAGCTCCGCCCGGGTTGTCCCTCCCAGCCGCAGCGTGGTCCGCCGGCGCAGATCGATCTTCTCCTGAATACGCATCGCTTGTGCTCACATCCCCTGCAGGAAGTTCTCTCCAACTTTCCAGACGCTTCCAGCTCCCAGCGTCACAAAGAGATCCCCGGACCGGAGCATCTCCGGCAGAACCTGCTCGGCTTCATCGAAATCAGCAACGAATCGCACCGGGACATTGCTCACCTGTTTGATCCCCTGAGCCAGGCTCATGCCGCTTACCCCGGGGATGGGGGCTTCGCTCGCCGGGTAAATTTCCGTGAGCACGAGCTGGTCCACGCCCTGGAAGGCCTGACAGAACTCCCCGAACAGGGCCTGGGTCCTGGTGAACCTGTGCGGCTGAAAGAGCACCACCAGCCGCCGCTCCGGATAGCACTCCCGAGCCGTTTCCAGGGTGGCCCTGATCTCGGTGGGATGGTGCCCGTAATCGTCCACCACGAGCACGCCGTTTTGCTCCCCCTTGATCTCGAACCGGCGGCCCACACCGCCGAAAAATTTGAGTCCCTGCAGGATGGCTTCCTTGTCCACCCCGGCCTCCAGGGCCACCCCGATCGCCCCCAGGGCATTCAAGATATTGTGCCGCCCGGGTTGGGTCAGAGAGACATCGGCCCATTTCTCGCCCCGAAGCAGGACAGTGAAATGTGAGCCGTTCCTGCACTCGCCGACTTCGCACTGCAGATCGTTGTCCTTGCCCAGTCCGTAGGTGAACACCGGACGCTTCACTGCAGGCAGCAGTTCGCGGATCACCGGGTCGTCACCGCAGACCACATTGATTCCGTAAAAGGGGATCTTGTTCATGAACTTTGTGAACGCGCACTTGATGGCGGAAAGATCCTTGTAATAATCGAGATGGTCGGCATCCACGTTCGTCACCAATGTGATGATGGGAAAAAGGCACAGGAAGGATCCGTCCGACTCGTCGGCCTCTGCGATGAGGAACTGTCCTTCGCCCATGAGGGCGTTGCTTCCGTACCTGTTGAGCCGTCCTCCGATGATCACCGTCGGATCCAGACCGGCCTCCTTGAAAATGGTGGCCAGAAAGGATGTCGTGGTCGTCTTCCCATGGGTGCCTGCCACCGCAATCCCGGTTTTCAGCCGCATGAGTTCGGCAAGCATCTCGGCCCTGGGAATGATCGGGATGCCCTGATCCCTGGCTTCCAGAACTTCTGGATTTTCACTGTTGATTGCCGTGGATTTGACCACCACCTGTGCTGAATCCACGTTTTCCCGCTGGTGACCCACTTGAATGCGGGCTCCAAGACTCCGCAGATGGTTGACAACCGGACCTTCCGCAAGATCCGAGCCTGTAACGGTGTATCCGAGGTTGAGGAGCACCTCTGCGATTCCGCTCATTCCGGAACCGCCGATGCCGATCATATGGATGTTGGTTATCTTGAGCTTCATAGTCCTTTCTTCTGTTTTCCCTGATGTATTGCAGCGAGCCTTTCGAGTTCGTTCACGATGTTTGCCGCAGCCTGTGGTTTGCCCTGCGACCTGGCCGCCTTGGCCATTTCCTGCAGCTTGCCGGGAAGCGAAAAGAGATCACCGACCGCCCTGGCGAGGTTGACCTCCTCCAGATAACTCTGCACGAGCACCAGGGCAGCTCCTGCTGCTTCCAGATGCTTGGCGTTGTTCAGCTGGTGATCGTGGGTCGCATAGGGGAAGGGGATCAAAATGCTCGGCATCCCCACGGCGGTAAGTTCGGAAATCGTCGAGGCGCCCGCCCTGCACACGACCAGGTCCGCCCAGGCATAAGCCTCGGCCATATTGGTGATGAACGGATCAACCCGTTCCAGACATGCCTGCTCACGGGCGTAGGCGTTTTGGACCTCCTCGAAATCCGCCTGTCCGCTCTGGTGCCAGATTTTGATGCCCAGAGAGCGAAACGACGGCAAAGACTGGGTGACCGCCTTATTGATTGCACTCGCCCCCTGACTGCCGCCGAGAACGAGAAGCCGGCCCTGCCTGGGGCGGGACGATCGCTCCATCTGGTCTCGAAGCTGCAAAATCGATCGTCGAATGGGGTTGCCTGTCACCACTGTGCGCCGGGGATCGAAAAACCCGTGCTCGTCCTGGAAGGAGAGCATGACCCGGTTCACCCTCTTGCCCAAAATCCGGTTGGTCACCCCGGGAAAGCTGTTCTGCTCGTGTATGGCCGTTGGAATGCCCATGACCCGTGCCACCCAGACCGGCACAAATCCCGCGTACCCGCCAAACCCGGCCACGACATCCGGCTTGAAAGCGCGAAGAGTCCGATACGAGGCAAATGCGCTCTGGGTCATCCAGAACAGGGAAAGAGCCGAAGCAATCCCTTTTCCGAGCACACCCTTGGCCGGCAATGCCTTGAAGGCAATCCCCGCGTCCTGGACGATCTCGCGTTCCGGGCCCCTGTTGCCACCGATGAACAGGATGTCCACATCAGGATGCTTGAGCTTCAGCTCCTCGGCCACGGCAAGGGCGGGAAAAATGTGGCCACCGGTGCCTCCTGTGGTCAGGACGACCCGCTGCATCATCTGCCCCTCCGTGCCATGTTCAGGAGCATTCCCACGCAGAAAAACGACACCAGCAGGCTGCTGCCCCCGTAGCTGATAAACGGCATGGGAACGCCTTTGGGGGGAATCGCGCCCAAAACGACCGCTGCATTGAGCAGGGCTCCCACACTAAGGATGCAGGACATGCCCAGCCCTGTGAATCGATCCATGAGATCCTGCTGTGTGATGGCAATGCTGAACGAACGCCAGATGATCACGCCCAGGCAGGCAAACACGAGGGACAGGCCGATAAACCCGAGTTCCTCACCGATCACGGCGAGAATGAAGTCATTGTGGGCATCGGGAAGATAGAACAGCTTCTGTTTTCCATTTCCCACGCCCAGCCCCCAAAATCCACCCGCTCCGAGTGCATAGAGTGATTGGACGAGCTGATACCCGCTCCCGTAGATGTCCTTGAACGGATCCAGATAGGCGAAGAGCCGCTGCATCCGGTAGGGAGAGTGCAGCACAAGATACGTGCCGAGCCCGGCTGCCAGCACAACAGAGGAGGCAAGATAGATGAGCCGCGTTCCGCCAACCAAGCTCATGAGAAACAGCAGCATGGCCATAAACACCGCACCGCCGAAGTCCGGCTGGAGCACCAGCAGAATGCACATGACCCCCGTCACTGCCACAGGAGGCAAAAACCCCACGGAAAACGTCTTCACCATGTCCTGTTTTCTGCTGAAAAATGAGGCCAGATAGAAAACCAGGGCCACCTTGGCCAGTTCAAGCGGCTGCAGGGCCAAGGGACCGATCCGGATCCACCGGGAAGCTCCGTTGGCCTCCATGCCCAGGGACGTCAGTGTCAAAATGAGTGCGGCAAGGGCCAGAAACACCCACAGATAGACCAGCCGGTAGAAAACCGTCCTGGGGATTCGCATAACCCCTGCGGCCAGTCCGATCCCCAGAAGGAGAAAGAGCAGCTGCTTGTAAAAAAAATACAGCCCGTCTCCATAGCTGCGCTCCGCCACAACGCCGCTGGCGCTCAGAACCATCACCACCCCGATGGCGGAGAGGATCCCCACGGCGATGATGAGCCAGATATCCAGCGTCCCGTAGGGACAGGTGGTTGTGCGGACGTTTTCACTCATTGTCTTTTGCTTCCCAGCATCTCAACAGCCTGTCTGAAAGCTTTTCCTCGTTCCTTGTAGCTCGTGAACTGGTCGAAACTCGAGGTGGCCGGGGACAGCAGCACCGCTTCCCCGGGCAAAGCCTTGGAAGCGGCGTTCTGCACGGCTTCATCAATGGTCTGGTGCCAGGAAAGTGGGACAGTCCCCTCCCATGCCGCCTCAAAGAGTTCCCGGCTGCCCCCGAAAAGGGAGACCGATCTGACCTTGTTCTTGAGAAGATCCCGGCCGATCGTCAGATCCCCGCCCTTGAACACTCCCCCGGCGAGCAGATGGACCGGTCTGTCCACGGCGTCCAGGGCGGCCATCATCGCGTCCACGGTGGTTGCCTTGGAATCGTCGATGAACAGCACCCCCTCCCTCTCCCCTATACGCTCCATGCGATGGGGCAGGGGCACGTATGTGGCAATGGCCTTGGCCGCATCGTTTTCGCTCACGCCGAAATAGCGGCAGGCCAGATAAGCCGCCTCCATATTCTCCTGATTGTGTCTTCCGGGGAGCGCCGGGCAGGCAAACCTGCTGGAACCGATAAAGTAGGTCCGACTCGCCTTGATCTCCTCCCTGCCTTCCAGAAGTTCCTTCATTTTAAGAGGGAGAATGGCCAGATCCTTTGGGGTCTGTCTGGCGAACAGCTTCAGTTTCGCGTCCAGGTACTCGTCCATGTCCGCATGGAAATCGAGATGATTGGCGGAAAAATTGAGCAGCACCCCAACCCTGGGATGAAAGGAACTGACATTTTGGAGTTGAAAGCTCGAAGCCTCCAGCACAAGGATTTCCGCCTGCCCGCCTCCTGTTACGTATTCACTCAGGGGAATCCCCAGATTTCCACCGAGAAAGGTCTTGCGTCCGCAGGACTCCAGGATGTGGCCGATCAAGGTGGTGGTGGTGGTTTTTCCGTTGGTCCCGGTCACCCCGATGATGGGCTCGCTCACGAACCAGGACGCCAGTTCCAGTTCAGCCAGGACCTGTACCGGACGTTCGGGCATAAAGGGCGCGATGGCCCGCCTGGGCACGCCGGGGCTCAAAACGACCATCTGGGCGTCCTCGAAGTCCGAAGGCGTGTGTGGTCCGACCCGAAGATCCCATCCCCGAGTTTCGGCCAGGTCCCGCACTTCCCGGCCGGCGGTCTCGGGGTTGGTCTCCAGCAATCGCACCCGGGCCCCGAGAAGGTGCAAAAGGCCCGCGGCCGCTCTACCGGAGCGACCCGCCCCAACGACCACGGCTTGATGCCCTTTGAGCTGACCGGTATGCAGCAGTTCCCTCATGTTCTATCTCAGCTTCAATGTGCTCAATGCCGCCAGGGCAAAGAGGATGGAGAGAATCCAGAACCTGATGATGATCTTGGACTCCGGGATTCCCTTGAGTTCGAAATGGTGGTGCAGCGGCGCCATGCGAAATATCCGCTTGCCCCCGCTGAATTTGAAATATCCGACCTGCAGGATCACCGAGAGGGTCTCGATGACGAAGAGACCGCCCACGATGACCAGCACCAGCTCCTGCTTGCACAAAATGGCGATGAACCCGAATGTTCCGCCCAGGCTCAGGCTGCCCACGTCGCCCATGAACATCTGGGCCGGGTAGGCATTGAACCACAAAAACCCGAGCCCGGCCCCGATCAGCGCTGAACACAAGACAGCGACTTCGCCGACCCCGGAAACATAGGCCACCTGAAGATACCTGGCGATCTCCGCATGGCCCGCCACATAGATGAACAGGGCAAAGCAGGTTCCGGAGACCACGGAGGCCCCAATGGCCAGCCCGTCCAGACCGTCCGTCAGGTTGACGCCGTTGGAAGCACCCACGATCACCAATATGGCAAAGGGGACGTACATCCACCCCAAATCAGGTCTGATGAACTTGAAAAAGGGAACGTGGAGCACTGTGGAGTACCCCGGGAGCTGGATCAAAAGGGCCACCGCCAGCATGGCGACCAGAATCTGCCCGCCCAGTTTGGTTCTGGCGGACAGGCCCTTGTTCTTCTTTCTGGTCAGCTTGGAATAGTCGTCCAGAAACCCGACCAGCCCGAACCCGGTGAATACCAGGATGCACAACCAGAGATAGGGATTGGTCAAATCGCCCCAGAGCAGGACGCTGGTCAGCATGCTGAACGCGATGAGCACCCCGCCCATGGTGGGGGTCCCGGCCTTGGTCTGATGGGCGGAGACGTCCTCGAGAATGTACTGTCCGCACTTGATCTTCTGGAGCCAGCGGATGAATCGCGGGCCGATGAGGATGCTGATGATCAAAGCGGTAACCAGAGCATAGACCGACCTAAACGTGATGTACCGGAAGACGTTGAAAAAGATGAATTCCGAACTCAAGGGATAGAGAAGGTGATATATCATGACCGCAGCTCCTCCAGGAACGCTCGAAAATAGTCGTCCATGGAGCAGCATCGCGACCCCTTGAACAGAACCGTGCCCCCCTCAAGCCCCAGGTCCTTCAACACCCGAAGTCCCATGGACGTGGAATTGACCGGGTGGAAAATCGACTCCCGGCCTCTTTTTTTCAGACCATTGAGGAGTTCTTCCTGGAAACTTCCCTTGAAAATGACACAGGCACACGAACTCGCGGCAATGAATTCGCCGAGTTCCTCGTGGGATTGCCGGCTGTGCTCCCCAAGCTCGGCCATTTCACCCAGGACAAGCACCAGCGGCGCTTTGCCCGATCTGTCCGCAGCCGCGCTGATGGCCCGGCGCATGGAAAGGGGGTTGGCATTGTAGGTGTCGTCGATCAGGGTCCATTGCCCGGCACTTCGGCTCTGAAACCGCTGCTCGGGAAGGTGCATGGCGTGCAGCCCTTTCACGATCATTTCAGAAGGGATTTTCAGGAGAAACGCCCCTGCTGCAGCGGCCACGATATTTTCGGCCATGTACTCTCCCCACACGGGAAGCTCGAGATCGAACACGTAGCCGTCAAGGCGCAACATGAACCTGCCGCCCATCTCTCCACGGCCGAGGTAGCGGCCGAAAAACCTGGCTGATTCATCCTGAGTGGAAAATCCCACCACTTCGGGTGCGAGTGCCCTGCATCGGGTGAAGAGCTCCGGGTAATCCATGCTCACCAGACCCGTTCCCCCTTCCTGCAGGGAAGCGAGGAACCTCGACTTCTCCTCGGCCACCCCTTCCAGGCTGCCCAGTCCTTCCAGATGGGCCGGTCCGATATTGTGGATAATGGCCAGATCAGGCCTGAGAATGGTTCCGAGCTCGTCCATATCGCCCTTGATGCTGATCCCCGCCTCCATGACCCAGAACGCTTCGTCGCCCTCGGCGGCGAGCATGGACAGAGACATCCCGAGCTGGTTGTTCCAGTTTTTATAGCTTTTCGCCGTCCGGCCTGTCCCGCTCAGGATCGACCCCAATATTTCCTTGAGCGTGGTCTTGCCGGCCGTGCCGGTGATTCCCGCCACCTGTGCGGAGGATTGCATTCTCCAGGTATGGGCGAGGCTTCCAAGCGCCCGGACCGTGTCCCGGACCATGAGCACCGGGACGGTGTTTTCGAGTTCCGGGACCATACGCTGCACAATAACGGCAGCGGCACCCCGTCGCATCGCTTCCCGGACGAAGTTATGGCCGTCGAACCGCTCGCCCACAATGCAGGCAAAGACGTCGCCGGGCTTGACCAGGCGGCTGTCCTTTTCAATATGCGTGACGATCCGTTCCTCCTGACCCTGAAGGTCCCCGAGTCCGCCGAGGCCGTCAGCCATTTGCTGCAGGGTCATCCTCACTGGAGCACCTCCCGGATCGCCTGCACGTCGCTGAAGGGAATCCGGCGGTCGCCGATCTGCTGATAGGTCTCGTGCCCCTTTCCAGCCACCAGCAGCACGTCGCCGGGTTGCATCTCACCGATGGCAAGGGCGATGGCGCTCTTTCTGTCACTTTCGCGAATCACCCGGGGGCAGGTGGCAAGTCCGGGCTCGACCTGATCCATGATCGCCTCCGGGTCCTCCCCCCTGGGATTGTCCGAGGTCAGCACGGCCACGTCCGAGTAGCGGGCTACGGTCCTGCCCATAATCGGCCGTTTCCCGGCATCTCTTTCTCCCCCGCATCCGAACACCGTGACGATTCGAGACGCATCAAGCTCACGAAGTGCGGAAAGGACGTTTTCCAAAGCGTCAGGGGTGTGGGCATAATCCACGAACACATCCAGCCCCCTGGCATTTTCCACACGCTCCAGCCTGCCCGGGACCCCTGGTAACCGGGAAAGTGCTGCAGCAGCGTCGTGCTCGACACCCAGGCTGATGACGGTGCCCAGCGCCAGGAGCATATTGTATCCATTGTGCTTGCCCACCATGGATGAGTCGATGCGCCATGTCCTGTCGTTATAATCCACGGACATGGAGAGCCCCTTTTTTCCGGCCGAATGAAACCTTCCCCGCAGGACCGGGAAATCCCGGTGGCCATTCCCACCAAGGGTCACCCCGAGCACCGGCCGGTGCTCCCGGGCGATTCGGGCTCCATAGGGATCGTCGATATTGACGACACGGTGCAGATCGCCATCGCCGGAAAAGAGCTTTTTCTTGGCCGCGAAGTATTCTTCCATGGTCCGGTGGTAATCCAGATGATCCTGGGTCAGATTGGTGAACACGGCGGCATCGAAGCGCAGTCCGGCCATTCGATCCTGATCCAGGGCATGGGATGAAGCCTCCATGCAGACCGCGTCCACACCCGCATCGGCCATTTCCCGAAGCATTTGGTGGATGGACCAGCAGTCAGGGGTGGTCAGGCAGGACGCTCTTTCCTGTCCCGGCCAGCGACAGCTGATCGTGCCCATGATTCCGGGGGTCATTTTGCCCTCCCGGAGAAGATGTTCGATCATATGGGTCACGGTTGTTTTACCGTTGGTGCCGGTGACCCCGATCAGCTTCATGTCGCAATTTCGGGTTCTGTAATACGCTGCGGCAAGCTCTCCCAGTCCTTTCCGGGGATCGGGATGGGTCACCAGTACCGCATCTGCTCCGGCTGGAAGCGGTGTTCCGGGTTTGGCGATGATCAGTTTCGCCCCCCGGGCCAGGGCTTCGGGAATGAACGTGCTCCCATCAACCCTGCTCCCCGGGAGGGCCGCAAAGGCCTCGCCGGGTTGAATCTCCCGGGAGTCGGTCCGGACCATCATACCGGCACTCACGCGGGTCAGAAGTTCGCTCCATGTCATATCAGTCATACGCTTACGAATTCCTCCAGGCGTCGGTCAGCCAGAGTCGGCAGTCTCTTTGGCCATCTTTTGGCTTGCGGCTCCCCGGTGCCGGACTCTGCCGTTCGATGTAGATCCCGGAACCCTCCAAAGTGGGAACGATTCCCTGGGTCGCGAGAATCTCCATGGCCTCTTTCAGGCTCATGCCCCGGAGATCGGGCATCATGCCCTCAGCCGCAACAATTGCCGGCCGGTCTACCCGGGTCATCTGTTCACCGGAGGTCCCTGAGACGGATATCCGCTCAGGACCTGCTGCTGTCAGTGTGTATTGATCAGGGAGCTCACCGCGGAAGCTCAAGGTCTGGAGTGCGATTTCGCGAACTGCTGGAGCTGCAACAACCCCCCCGTAATGCTCGTCTTCAGGTTCATCAACGATCACCACCAGGAGGTACTCAGGATCAAGGGCAGGAATCAGACCGATAAATGAGGACATGTACTCTTTACCGTATCCGCCCTGGGCCGTAGCTTTTTGGGCGGTTCCGGTTTTCCCGCCGACCAGGAGACCGTCAATAGCGGCCTGGGTCCCGGTGCCCTCGCTCACGGTTTCGCGCAGCATATCGAGCACCGCCCGGGCCGTTTCCGGAGAGACAACCTGCTCCCCGGTCTCCACCCCGTCCGTCTGATTCTTGATCAGCCGGAGGGGCTTGAACGTCCCCTGGTTGGCCAGGCTGAGATATCCTTGAGCCAACTGCAGCGCCGTCACTGCAATTCCCTGACCAAACGAAGCCGTGGCCAGATCCACCGGGTACCACTCCCGTGTGGGACGGATCATGCCGGCACTCTCCCCCGGCAGGTTCAGACTCGTGGTGCGGCCGAACCCGAATCGCTTCAAATAGTCATGATAGGTCTCCGCGCCCATGGCCAGTCCGATCTTTGCTGCGCAGATATTGCTGGAAAGACTGAGAATCCGGTTGACGCTGAGCCAGCCGTATTCCTTGGTGTCCTTGATGGAAAACCCTTTCTGATGCCATTTGCCCTCCTCGCAGAAAAAGATGCTCGAAGGGCTGCAGAGATTTTCCTCGAGAGCTGCGGCAATCAGGAAGGGTTTCATGGTGGAGCCTGGTTCAAACACGTCCAGGCTGATCCTGTTCCTCCACCTGACCGGCGTGCGGACATGATCCCGGTACCTGTTCGGATTGAAAAACGGATAATTGGCCCAGCCCAGAATTTCTCCGGTTTTCACTTCGACGACCAGGGCCATGCCGTCTTTGGCCTTATGCTTCAGGACGCTGCGGGCCAGCGCCTCCTCGGCGGCATTTTGCACTCTGGAATCGATGGTCAGGTGGAGGTCTCCCCCCTGTATTCCCTTGGAAGTGGTCCCGGGGCCCGCGTAAAGAATTTGACCCCGAGCGTCACGCTGAACCACATTTTTGACCTGAGCGCCCCGGAGGAATTCGTCGAAGGAGCGCTCAAGCCCTTCGAGCCCTTCGTTGTCGACCCCCACAAAACCGAGGAGTTGCCCTGCCAGATTTCCCTGAGGATAGAGCCGCTCGTTTTCGTAAGTCTGATAGACTCCCGGCAAATTTGCTTTAGCGAGTGCCGCCGCCTGTCTGTCTCCGGTCTTACGGTTGATCCAGACGAAATTTTTCTTCTGTTTGAGCAGGGAATAGAGCTTCTTTTCCTCTATGCCGAGAATTGTGGAAAGCGCAGCCGCTGTTCCTGGAACATCCAGAACCTGAACGGGTCTGGCGTATACGGAATTGACCTGAATGGTCTTGGCCAGAAGAATGCCGTTTCTATCGTAGATTTCTCCACGCTTGCCCGACTCGTATTCCTTGGTCCAGTACTGGCGTTGAGCTTTGAGGGCCAGATCAGGCCCGCGGACGATCTGGATGTGGTACGCTCTGGCCCAGAGCCCCCCCAGAACCAACAGGAACACCACGGCCACCATTCGCAGGCGAAATTTTGTCCAGTCGATGGAAGGCGTTGACCTGCGCCTGATCATGGCCTCTCCTGTTCCATGTTGTGATCAACACTGTAGATTCGACGGATCTGACCAGGACCGGCCTGTGTGAACCCCCCTTTCCCGGCGGCCCTTTTCAAGGAGGAGGAAGAGGTCAGGTTGTCCCGTTCGACCTCCAGCTTCCCCCGGAGGTCTTCACTTCGATCGAGCCGGTCTGCGATTTCCTTGAACTCGTATCGAAGATCTATCCGTTCGATATTGAGCATCACCACCCCGATGCCCCACAGCGTCGCCGTCAGCGTGAGCACGAGGGTCATGCGTACCCAGAACCTGTCATGCATGATGTTCTCCGGACACGACCCGCCTGGCCACTCTGAACTTTGCACTCCTGCTTCGAGGATTTCTCTCCACCTCCTCCTGCTGAGGGATCACCGGCTTTTTTGTCAGAATTTCGACGCGCGGCCGGCCTCCGCAGACACAGACAGCAAAATCTTTGGGGCAGGTACACCCCTTGGCTTCCCGCTGAAACGCCCGTTTCACCAGCCGGTCTTCGAGGGAGTGGAAGGAAATCACCCCGATTCTCCCCCCGGGAGCAAGGTAATCGACAATGCGATCCAAAAAATTTTCCAAGGATCCGAGTTCTTCGTTCACCGCCATTCTGATGGCCTGAAACGTCTTTGTCGCCGGATGGTTTCGGGATTTCGCCCTCCGGGCTGCCGGATACGCTCTGGACACGATATCGGCGAGTTCCAAGGTCGTCTCGATATGTTTTTTCTCCCGTTCCCGGACGATTGTGTCCGCAATCCTGCCGGCCAGCGGCTCCTCTCCATAGGTCCGGATGACGTACTTCAGCCTGCTGAACGAACCCCGGTTGACAAGGTTCCAGGCCGGAGCTTCTCCCCCTCCGGTATCCATGCGCATGTCCAGCGGACCTTCCCTCAGGAAGCTGAACCCCCGCTCGGCAGTATCCAGCTGCAGTGAGGAGATGCCGAGATCCAGCAACGCGCCATGCACACTTTCCCACCCGAGTTCAGCCAAAACAGCCGGGAACCGGTCAAAATCAGCATGGGCAAGGTGCACATCGTGAAACTCTGAAAGCCGTGCCTGCGCCCTGTCCAAAGCGTTCTGGTCCCGATCTATTCCCAGGTATTCGAGCCTTCCTCCTGTGGCCTGCAGCAGGGCAAGGCCATGTCCGCCCAATCCGGCAGTCCCGTCCAGAAACCGCTTGCCCGGCCCTGGATTCAGCCAGGTGACCACTTCACTGACCAGTACCGGAAGATGTTCCAACATCACACTTAGATCCTGAGCTCGAAACCGCTCTCCGCCAGCGTGTCCATGACGGAGTCGAAATCCATCTCCGCCCTGCGGGCTTCAAAGCGTTCACGGTCCCAAATCTCAAACTTGCGGCCCACCCCCGCAAGCACGGCCTCGCGGTTCAATGCCGCATATTCTCTGAGTTCCGGCGGGAGGAGGATTCGCCCCTGCTTGTCCAGACTCACCTCTACGGCGCCGGAGATGAAAAATCGCTGAAAATTTCTGAGCTGTTTGTTGAGCACGTTGATGCGGCTGAAGGTTTCTTCGATCTGCTCCCATTCCGGCAGGGGGTATCCTGCGATGCAGTCGTCAAAATTCGTTACGATCAGCTTTCCTTCGGCAGAGCCTTCCAGTATCGTCTCCCGGAATTCGGGAGGCAACATCAGGCGCCCCTTGGGGTCGAGACTGCGAAAGGAGTGACCGCGAAACTTCATAACGCCACACTAATTACCACTTTTTACCACCTTTTCACACCTTTTCACAGGGTCCTCCATAAAAGTCAAGGCCTATCCCGGTTCCGGCCGATTTTTTTCTTGTGTACTCTGAGAGGCGAATTCCAAAGAAGGAGAAGGACAATGCGAACCAAAATCGTTGTGACTGTCGGCCCGGCCATCTGGGGCGAGTCCGTGCTTGAAGAACTCGTAACCCTCGGCGTTCGCATCTTCCGTCTCAACTTTTCCCATGGAGACGCCGCCTCTTTTGAAAATATCGTGCGCACCCTCAGAAGATTGGAACGGGAAAACAACGTCCCGTTGACCATTTTGCAGGATCTGAGCGGCCCCAAGAATCGTATCGGCGAATTGGGAGACAAAACCCTGGAGATCGGGAAGGGAGATCCATTTCATTTGGGGGTAAAGGGGGAGGAAGGGGGACTGGTACCGCATATCCCCTTTGAGGGCAGAACTATACTTCGGGATCTGCAGCCAGGAAACCTTGTGGTTCTAAGCGACGGGACGATTCAGTTCACCGTGGACGAGGTCCTGAGAGAAGACCTCGTTCAAATGACAGCGCTCAACTCGGGACTTCTGACCTCCCGCAAAGGAATCGCCTTTCCCGGGAAACGCTATCCCCACCCCGCCCTAACCGACAAAGACCGCACAGACATCCGAGAAGGGGCCCGGCTGGGAGTGGACTGCGTTGCCATGTCCTTTGTCCAGGATCCGGAAGATATTCGCGAACTGAAGGAGGAACTGGCCCGAGTGGGATCTGCGGTTCCGGTGCTGCCCAAACTGGAGCAGCCCTCGGCCGTGGAGCAGCTCGATGCCATTTTGGAGTGCAGTGACGGACTGCTGCTTGCCCGGGGCGATCTGGGCATCGAATGCCCCCTGGAATCCCTCCCGGAACTCCAAAAACGGATAATCCAGGCTTGTAATGCCGCTGGCAAACCGGTAATTGTTGCCACACAGATGCTCCTGTCCATGGTCGACAGCCCCATCCCCACCCGGGCTGAGACCACGGATGTGGCCAATGCGGTTCTGGACGGAGCGGATTGCCTCATGCTTTCCGAGGAAACAGCTGTGGGGAAATACCCCCTGGAAACGGTAGGATACATGCAGCGCATAGCCCGGAATGCGGAAAGCTACGCCTTTGAACGGTTCGGCGGTCCCAAGCGTCCGCCTGAAGAGGACAATAATCCCCCCTGGTTTTTGGCCTACAGTGCCTGCATCGTTGCTGAAAAGAGTGCGGCCGGTGCACTGGTCGGCCACACCAACTCGGGGGCGACCGGCTTATTGTTGAGCGCGTGCAGGCCTCGCCAGCGGCTGTTCGCCCTCACTCCAGGGCGTGATATCGCCCGCTTTTTGAACCTGGCCTGGGGGCTGGAGCCGCGTCTCGTGACCGAGGATATCCCCGACCATCTGACCAGGGCTGAACACTTCGTCCAGTCGAGCAAAGAGTTCGAAACCGTGGACAAGGTGGTCATCACCGCCGGCCATGCCAGTGATAGAGACGGACGCACTCCGACAAACCTCGTCAAGCTCTTTACCCGGGACGTATGAACACAGCCTGCCGCCATATTACTCCGGATGCGCTCAGTGAGGAGTATTATCAGATTTCACCCGAAATACTCGGGAAATTCCCTAAACACCGCCCTCCTCTCACGCTCTACGTTTTCAGGGAAGATTCGGTGACCCTTGTCCCGACGTTTCTTCAGGGATGTTTTCTCAACAAGGACAAGCAGGAAGAGCTCGGACGTCTCTGCACCGAAGGCAGGGTTTTCGTCGCCAGAACCGATCACCCCATCTATGCTCAGCACATATCCGAGCAGCTCGACCTGGTTCTTCTGGACCAGAATCTGAAGGAACAGGAGATCATCGAGATCTTCCAGTGTTCTTTGCCCAGGCGAATAGATGCTTTTTTGGACCAGCCGGTCAAGGAGACGTTTACCCGTCTTCAAAGCGATATTCTGGTCCTGACCGAGTACATCTGGAACGACCCGTTCCGGATCAGGGGGCTGTTCCGCCATCTGTACAGGGACAATGATCTATCCCGGCATGAGTACAACGTCGGCATTGTCGGCCTCCTGCTGTATCTTATTGCCCGGGAAAAGGAGCTCCACCGGAAAACCCTCGACCGGCTGGCCCTGGGACTCTTTATTCATGACATCGGGCTCAGGAAGATTCCACAATTTGTTCTGGCCAAGACCACCACCCTGAAAAGGGAGGAGGAGGACAAGATTCGCCATCACCCTCTGGTCGGTGCCCGGGTCATCAGAAATCTGGGCATCGCTTACGACGAGGTTGTCCAATGTGTTCTGGAGCACCATGAACGGCTGGACGGCAGCGGCTACCCTCAGAAAAAAAGGGATCGGGAAATCAGCATCTCGGGGAAGATCTGTGCCCTGGCCGATTCGTTCAGTGCCATGACGAGCCAGCGGCCCTATTCCGCTTGCATTCCTCCTGCAGAAGCAGCCGTGGCTCTGCTTCAGGACCGGAAGTACGACAAACGGCTTGCAACCATCCTTTTGAGCGCGCTTCACACGATTTAGTCAGCGCCAGTCAACGGAAGCGGCGATTCCGGAAACTTTCTACAGACAACTCTCGCCCGCCACGCTCCAGGACACAGCTGCTATTCCATCTCCGCTCCGATCTCCCGGCAGATATCATACAGCAGCACCACACCCATCACCTTTCCCCCTTCTTCAACAATCGCTCTGCCCCGCCGGTAGTCCAGGAAAATTTCCATGATTCTGGCCAGGGGCTCGGTAGGTTTGAGGCTTGGGAGGTCACGCTGCATGATTTTTTTGATGTCCACGCTGGAACAGGTCCGCAACGCCTCTTCAAAAGTCTCGTCCCAGTCCACCGTCCCTGTCAGCGGGATCTGCTGCAAAAGACACGGCCCCAAAGCCTGGAGCACGTTCCACATGGTTATGACGCCCCGGAATTCGTTGTCCCTGGAAAAAACCAGGACGAAATTGTTGATGGGGTCTTTGGCAATACCTCTATTGATCGTTTTGACGACATCCACAAGCTCGGCGTCTTCGTCCACCCTGAGGAAATCATCGCGCATGATGTCCCAAGCCCGTTTTCTCATCAGCATCTGTTCTGTCTCCCTGTGGTCTGTTCCCGTGGATATGGATCAGTCAAAATCAGCCAGCAGCGAACCGATGTGCACTCCTTCCCCCAGGGTCACCTGGTTGTAATCGGTGCGGATGCGCATGGTGGCATGCAGAAGCTGGTCCGTGGTAATTCCGTTACGCAACGCGGTATAGGCCTCGATGAATGCGGCAAGGCTGTCGCAGACCTTCAGCAGGTGACCATCCTTTGGATCAAAGGCATCCTCGTTGTACCGGGTCTGCAATTGCTCCCAGTCCACCTCCCGGATTTGTCCCTCCTGGATGATGGTGGAGGCAAATTCCGATCCGACCTCGATACCCAGAAAATAGCTCAGTCGCTGGGCAACCTCCCCGTACCCCCCCTGTTCGAGGATGGAGAACACCCTGCGCTTGGTTTCCCTGTCCTCGTACTCCTTGATCAGATTCCCTATCTTGCGGACCGATTTTTTCACCGGTGAAATGATGTCGCGTGTCAGGAGTTCCGGCAGATCGTGGAACAATCCCGCAAAGAAATTGTTCTGGCGCCTAACACCGCAGGCGTCCACGGCCAGGCTGAAGAAGTAGGCGTAACACGCCACGATGAACATGTGCCCAAGCACCGAAGTCTCGGGAATACGCGGGGTCTGGGACCAGCGGGTCTGAAAGCGGAGCTGGCCGCACAGATGGGCGAATCGGCCCAGCGGGTCTGACGGACCCTGCATCATCGCATCGACTCCCTTCAGGTCTTTGTATCTCTCCAGTCCGTTATTGAAGGTAGCTTCGATCTCCTCCATTTCGTCGTCCCACAGCGCAATCCCCCGGATCAGCATGAACTCCCACCTGCTGGCGAACATGTGCGACGCGGAAAGGATGCGCCCGGCCAGATCATCGTCGTCCGGCTTGCGGACGTAAGCCTGAAGCCTTTCCCAGAACAGCGGCCCCAGGGGCTGAACCCTGGGCTGAAGCTGTTCAAGGACCCAGTCGGTGAGCTGCTTGTAGTGCACCGGGTTGTTTTTTATCTGATAGAAGATGGGGGGTTTGATGTCGGTGATGATCAGTCTGTAGAAATAATCGAAAATTCCCCCTTCGATAATCTGTTCGCCCAGACTGTTTTTCGTCTCCTGATCAAGGCCTTGCGTATTCAACTGCAAAAGGGTCCAGGCCACGATCATCTTGTGGGCCTGCTTGTCCACCTCCACCAGATCCATGGGCCGGAGCTTGTCATTCCAGCGCTTCATGAACGACCCTGAAAAGACAAATTGCAGCAGGCTCTTCCGAATACTGGCCATTTTCCCCCCTGAACTGAACGACAAAATCAAAATATGGTTGCACTCTTTCGCCCATTGCTGCGGATGCTGGCCTCCGTTCCTGTGAGGCTGATCTTTTCCCCCACCCCGGAAGGCGGAACAGCGTTCTTGCGGAACCACGCGAAAGAGCCCCCTCCTCCACCTGAGAAGTCCATTGTCATTTGCGCCGGCAGAAGGTATGAAGAGGTGTTGCACCGCCCGGATTCCTGCGGGAAGATACCCCGGGTGAATGCAAAGGACAAGTCAGGCGAAATACCCAACGAGAAGAATTGTTGAACAGGGCAGTTGACATGGATTTTAAAAAAACATAGTCATCCCTTCTTCGACTTTCGAACGAGGAGATGGAGAAAATGAAAACGATCACCCCAAAGCTTCAGGATATACAGCGGAACTGGCTCGTTGTGGATGCTCAGGACAAGATTCTGGGCCGCCTTGCCACGGAAATCGCACGGCGTCTGCGCGGCAAGCACAAACCGGAATTCACCCCCCATATGGACACCGGGGACTTCGTCATCGTGGTGAACGCGGACAAGATCCGGGTCACCGGCGCCAAGATGGAGCAAAAGAAATATTACCGCCACACCGGCTACCCGGGAGGAATCCGTGAGACCTCTCTCAAGGATATGCTGGACAAAAAACCCGAGCGGGTCGTGGCTCATGCCGTGAAAGGCATGCTTCCCAAGAACAGCCTGGGACGGGCTCTGCTCAAGAAGTTGAAGGTATACGCCGGTCCGGACCATCCGCACACGGCCCAGCAACCGCAGGCACTGGACATTTAGGAGAAGGGTTGGAGTACACCATGAATGAATTTTCCTATGGCACCGGCAGAAGAAAAGAAGCTGTCGCCAGAACCAGAATCTACAAGGGCAGCGGCACCATCGTGGTGAACGGGCGGTCTATTGAAGACTATTTTCCCCGGGCCACCCTGCAGATGATCATCCGTCAGCCCCTGAAGCTGACCAAGACTCTGGACAGCCTCGATGTCAAGATCAACGTTGCCGGCGGCGGGCCCACAGGGCAGGCGCATGCCGTGCGCCACGGCATCAGTCGAGCCCTTATCGAGTTTGATGCGGACCTTCGCCCCGTTCTGAAGAAGGCCGGTTTCCTGACCCGCGATGCGCGCATCAAAGAACGCAAAAAGTACGGGCAGCGCGGCGCTCGGGCCAGATTCCAGTACTCCAAGCGTTAAGTCGAACCGAATGCAGTCATTTCGGGGCAGGTCCGCACAGCGGTTCTGCCCCGTTTTTTTTTGAGCGTGGGATGCTGCGAAGAGGCAGGGCGCTCTGTTTCTTTCCTACCCGGGGAAAATGCCATGGCCACGAAAAAAATCCGTCCGTCTCTGGTCTACGCGGACACTCAGGGCAACATCTACGACAACCCTGAACTGGAAATGCTCTGCAGCCATGGTGCGACTCTGGAACTGCCGCGTCCAGGGGAAATCATCCCCCTTCCCGAGGGAAGCGACATCTTCATGCTCCCGAACCGCAGACCGCTTGGACTGGACCCGTCAACAGGCCGGGTCGAGCCTGTTGACGGGTACGCTGTAGCCGCTTTTGTCAGCCCCGGGTACACGCTCTCTGCAACCGTTGCCTATGTTGCCGAGGGAGAGGGTTGCAGGCTCCCCCTGTTTGCTTACGGGGCCCTGGGATTTGCCAATGGACGTTTTTACGTCTGCGCCAAACGGGTGGACAGCGATCAGCGTCAGGTTTTTACCAACATTCCTCACCAGCGCATTCAACGCGGTGCCCGGTCATGGCTGGAGCGCTACCCCCATAACCGGCTGGTGCGCCATCTGTCCAAATGCGCACTGACCTCCTGTTGCCCGGCGGCCCGCAACCTCGCCCTGGGGCGCTTCGAAGCCCCCCTGCCCACTGCCAGGGGCTGCAACGCCCGATGCGTGGGCTGCATATCCCTGCAACCGCCTGACTCAGGATTCCCTGCCACCCAAAACCGCATCGAATTCCGCCCTGAACCCCAAGAAATCCTTCAAATTATGCGCGGGCATGCCGAGCGGGAACGTCGCCCCATTTTCTCCTTCGGCCAGGGCTGTGAAGGGGAGCCGCTCCTTGAAGCCCCGCTCCTGGAAAAGACCATCGCTGCCTACCGGGCCGAAAACGGTGTTGGAACCGTCAACGTCAACACCAACGGGAGCCTGCCCCACACGATGGCGCCCTTGGCCGAAGCCGGTTTTTCCTCGATCAGGGTCAGCCTCAACAGCGTCCGGCCAAAGCTCTACAACGCCTACTACAGACCTGCTGGATATACCTTTGACAATGTCCTGCAGACGCTTGCCCAAGCCAAGGCCAACAAACTCTTTGTCTCCCTGAACTACCTCTACTTTCCCGGTGTGAACGACACCGAAGAGGAACTCGCTCCCCTTCTCGACCTGCTCACGGATACAAAGCCGGATTTCATCCAGCTTCGGAACCTGAATCTCGATCCCCGTTTGTATCTGGACCTGGTCCCGGAGCCCGGTCCGGGTATGGGGCTGACCAACTTCATGAAGCGGATCAGAAAAGCCGCGCCCTGGATCCGGTTCGGGTATTTCAATCCCTACCTCGAGCAGGAAAGCGCCAGGTCTTGATGCGGCCCCCCCTGATTTTGGCAGGACCACTCCGATCCGGGAGCAGATTCACCCAAAGCCGCTTCAGCGGGCAGAAATGCAAACCCCCCTTCGCATCAGCAAAAGAGGGGTATGGTCAAGTCTTGGCCTCACAAGCCGTCGGCTTCACACCCGGAGATCAGCCGAATTCGATGCTGACCTGCTCCTCTTCCTCGGCCCTGCGCTCGCCGATCGTTCCGATAACCCATGCGTCGTGGCGGAACGCCCGAATCCTCGACAGCACATCTTCGACATCTTCCTCGGCCACGATCATGACGTACCCAACCCCGCAATTGAAAATCTGCAGCATTTCCGGCCAGGAGAGATTGCGTTCCATTTTCAGCCAGGTGAATACCGGCGGCACGACCCAGCTTCCAAAGGTGATCTCCGAGCGCACGCCCTTGTGCAGGATACGGGGAATGTTGTCGTAAAATCCCCCTCCTGTCACGTGCACCATGCCCTTGATCCTGACATCCCTGAGCAGATTCATGACCACGTCCACGTAGATCGCGGTCGGGGCGAGCAATACCTCTGAGACCTTCTGCTCGGTTCCAGGGAAGAGGTCGTCAGGCTGAAGCCCGGAATTTTCAAACACCTTCCGGACCAGGGAGTACCCGTTGGAGTGGATCCCGGATGAGGCTATACCGATGATGCGATCCCCTGCACCGATTCCGCTTCCATCCACAATTCGTCTGTTGTCCACCACCCCGACGCAAAACCCGGAGAGATCGTATTCGTTCGGGGCATAAAAATCCGGCATCTCTGCGGTCTCCCCTCCGATCAGAGCGCATCCGGCCATCTTGCAGCCCTGGACAACCCCCTGGAGAACCTGCTCCGCCTTTTCGATTTCAAGTTTTCCCGTGGCGAGATAGTCGAGAAAAAAGAGCGGCTTGGCTCCCTGTACGATGATGTCGTTGACGCTCATAGCCACCAGATCGATTCCAATGGTCTCGTGCCGGTCAAAGAGGAAGGCCAGCTTCAGCTTGGTGCCCACTCCATCGGTGCTCGCCACAAGTACCGGTTCGGACATGTCGGCAACATCGAGCCGGAACATTCCACCAAAGCCTCCGATATCCGTCACTACGCCCTTGATGAAGGTCGACGAGACCATCTCCTTGATCCGGCTGACAAACTGGTTTCCGGCCTGAATGTCCACGCCGGCTTCCTTGTATGCGCTCTGTCTGTCCGACATTGCTACTCCTTTTCACCATGCGGTTTCAATGCTATTGCTCGTAAAAACGTCGTGACAATCTAGGCTTTTCACCTTGTGAATTCAAGAATGAAAGAGACCCGAAAATCTTCTCCACGCTCTCCCCGGAGGACGTTCTCTGTCCTCCGGCATCTCGCGTGCACAGCCCTCTTCCTGTTGAGCTTCCTGCTGTTTCCCGGCCCTGCAGAGGCTTCCGACCACCAGATGGGCCCATACTGGGGAACCGAATCCTTTCCGGACAGGGAAACACATTACGGCTTGATCTTTATCGGCCGCGATCCGGAAACAGGGGACCGGCTGCTCCTGGCCATTCCTCCTGAACCGCTGGCACGTTCAACCCGCCGTCCCGAATTCCTCGTCATCGAACCTGAAATCATCTGGCCCCCTTGGGACCATTTCAAATGAAGATGCCGGTGCACCCTCTATCCCTGCGTTGTAATGCGGGCTTTTCAGCACTCTGATGGCCATGCTTCTCGTCTATACCGGTGAAGGCAAAGGGAAGACTTCGGCAGCCGTGGGCCAATGTGTCCGGGCTCTCGGCCAAAGTTTGAGGGTGGGGTTTGCCCAATTCATGAAACCGCCAGGCCAGGCCGGTGAGCAGAAGATTTTGTCTGAACTGCTCGGCAACCGGTTTTTCGCCTCTGGTGCCGGGTTCTACCGCAGGGCCGAACAGTTCCCCAGGCACCGGGAAAAGGCTCGCTTCCTGCTGAGCCTGGTGGATGCGTGGCAGACGGAAGGATTGGACATGCTGCTTCTGGACGAGGCGCTCTATGCCCTGGGGCTCGAGCTGGTCACCAGGGAGGAACTCGAGTCGCTCCTGTATCGGTGCAGGGAGCTTGGCTGCCACCTTGTCCTGACTGGAAGGGGCTGCCCGGACTGGATTGCCGCCCAGGCAGATCTGGTCTCTGAAATCACCCCCATAAAACATCCCTTCCATTCCGGACTCCCGGCAGTGAAAGGGATCGAATTTTAACTTGTATATTCCTCTCTTTTTCAGTAACCAGGCAAGTTCTCCGTTTCGGGACGTGGCGCAGCCTGGTAGCGCACCTGCCTTGGGAGCAGGGGGCCGCTGGTTCGAATCCAGTCGTCCCGACCACTGTGCATAAAAAAGGCTCCT
>JBKHAV010000130.1:0-6456 GCA_046542715.1 Desulfovibrionales bacterium | reverse complement strand
GATGCCCCGATCAAGTCGGGGCATGACAGAAAAGAGGTACCCTGCCTTTCAATTCGTCAATTCGTAGATTCGCAAATTCGCAAATTCTCAGAAAGGCGCTTCTCCCCTCTGTCATCACACGGCTTGCATGCCAGGGCATAGCTTCAGCGGAGACGGGCATGTCACGGCATAGCATTAGCGAAGCAGAGTCCGGATGATCCATGCCTTTGCGGTGGGGCGTCCATGATGGAATGGCCTGGGATGAACAAAAAAATCCTGAGTATGACAAAATTTTAACCCCTCTCCTCGTTCCCCAGCAGGACAAATCCAAATTTTTCCATTCCTTTCAACTCACAACAATTTCGTGTACCAGTAGCTTTTCTTCCTGAAATTGTTCATAAGAGCGAATCCATTTACAGCTTTCGAGGGAGGGGATCCTTGGGGAAGGGGAGTGATCTGGGCCTTCGGGAGAAGGCGGAGCGGAAGGTCCATCGGCTTACGGCCGATATCGACCGGATGGACGAGGACGAGATCCGGCGGGTGGTGCACGAGCTGCAGGTTCATCAGATCGAGCTGGAGATTCAGAACGAGGAGCTTCGGGCCACACAGGAGGAGCTTCATACCTCGCACCAGAAGTACGTGGACCTCTTCGACTTCGCGCCCGTGGGCTACCTGTCCCTGGACAGGGACGGGGTCATCCACGATGTCAATCTGACCCTGTGCTCCATGCTGGGCACGGTCCGGTCCATGATCAAAGGCAAGCGGCTCTTCGACTATGTGACCACCGGGGACAGGGACGTGCTCTTTACGTTCCTGCGCAAGGCCTTCTGGTGGGAAAACGAGACTGAAACCGAACTCAGGCTCGTCACCGGAAAAGGCGATACCATCTTTGTCCAGCTCCAGTGCATGCCCATGCGCGATGCGGAAGGCCAGACCCTCTGCCGCACCTCGGTTTTGGACATCACCGACCGCAAGAAGGCCGAAGCCCTGGAGGAGCATCTGCGCCGTGAGGAAAAGCAGGCCTTGATGGAGGAATCTCCGGACCGCGTCGTCCGTTACGACAGGGGGCTCAGGCGGGTCTACATGAACAGGGCCTGTGCGTTGTACAACGGCGGGTCCGTGGACCATTACCTGGGCTGGACCCTTAAGGAAAAGCCGAACGGCTTTGATCCGGACGGCGTGCAAAAGCTGGAGGGTGTGCTGCGGGAGGTCCTGGACTCTGGGCAGCGGCGGTATCTGGAGCTGGCCATGGACACCGCTGCCGGCCGCCGGTGGTTCCACGTGAGCGTCTTTCCGGTACGCTCCCCGGAAGGGGAGGTGACGAGCGTGCTCACCATCGGCCGGGACATGACCGAGCGTTTGGAAGCGGAGTTCATGCTGCGCCAAAGCGAAGAGCGGTTCCGGCAGATGGCCGAAAACATCAAGGCGGTGTTCTGGCTGCAGCAGGGTGAAACCCTCGTGTACCTTAGCCCGGCTTTTGAAGAGATATGGGGGCGCAGCATCGACGAGACCCATTACCGGGCCGGGGCGTTCATGGAGGCTGTTGTGGCCGAGGACCGGGAGCGGGTGCGAGCGGCGTTTGAAACCTCCCTGCAGACCGGAGAGTTCAATGAAGAATACCGGATCAGGCGCCCGAACGGCGAAATCCGCTGGATTCACGCCAGGTCATTTCCGATCAGAAACGGCGAAACAGGAACGCATTCAGCCGGTATCGCCGAGGACATCACCCACCGCAAAAACGCCGAGCTGGCCCTGGAGCGAAGGGAGCAGGAGTATCGAACACTGGCCGAACGCACCCCGGACATCGTGGTCCGCTACGACCGGGAGTTCAACCGGCTTTTCGCCAACAAGGCGTTGAACAGGCTCTACGGTGTGGAGGGCGATCACCAGCTCGAGGGCTCTTTTTTGGACGCTCCGCTTCCTTCGAAAATGAAGCAAGATTTCATCCGCTGCATCCGCCAGGTCATTGCCACCGGGCAGGAGCAGATTCTTGAGGCGGAATTTCCCTCCCCCCTGGAATCCCGGTGGTTTCAGCTGCGCTTTATCCCGGAGGTGGCCAGTGAGGGAGAGGTCGAGACCGTGCTGGCCATCGGCCGGGATGTGACCGCCCTCAAGGGTGCCCAGATCTGGCTGGAGCAGTCCCGAAGGGATCTGGAGGAGCGGGTGGAGACGAGAACCCGGGAGCTCCAACAGGCCAGGGAATCGGCCGAGGCCGCCAACCGGGCCAAATCGGAGTTTCTGGCCAACATGAGCCATGAGATCCGAACGCCGCTGGCCGGGATCCTGGGGCTGACCGAACTTTCCCTGGAGCAGGAGATGTCAGGGGAACTCGTTGAAAACCTGGAGATGATCCGCTACTCCGCGCAGAGCTTGAACACCATCATCAACGACCTGCTCGATTTTTCCACCATAGAGGCAAAACGGGCGACCATCACTCCTACGGCGTTTTCCCTGAAAGATGAGCTGTCGAAGATCACCGTCGGTTTCGAGGAACAGGCAGCAATAAAGGGGCTGTCCTTTGCCTTTCGCATGCACGAGGACGCGCCGGACCGAATCGTCACCGACCCGGCCAGGCTCCGCCAGATCCTGATCAATTTTTTGAACAACGCCGTAAAATTCACGGCAGAGGGCAGCGTGGAACTGATCGTGCGCCGACCCGATCCCGACCACCTGACCTTTTCCGTTGTCGATACCGGAATCGGCATCCCCCCGGACAGGCTGGACGACATCTTCAAAAGCTTCACCCAGCTGGACGCCACCATCACCAAGCGGTTCGGCGGCACCGGGCTGGGGCTGGCCATTTCCAAAAATCTGGCCGAGCTCATGGGCGGAAATATCACTGTTGCGAGTGAACCGGACAAGGGCAGTGAATTCACCCTCACCCTTCCGGTGGAGCTTCCGGAAGAGGAACAGGATGCAGGCGTTGTTGCCGGCCCGACTCTGGACGAACTGCCCCCCCTTCGCATCCTCCTGGCCGAGGACAATCCGGTCAATCAACTGGTCATCTCCAAGCTCTTGAGCGAACGCGGCCACAGCGTGACTGCCGTGGCGGACGGCCGCAAGGCCCTGGAGCAACTGCACGACCATTCGTTCGATCTCGTCCTCATGGACGTGCAGATGCCCGAGATGGACGGCCTGGACGCCACGAGGGCCATCCGGGAGGGAGCATCCGGCCGCAACCCTGCCACCATCCCGATCATCGCCCTGACCGCCTACGCCATGAAGGGCGACCGGGAACGATTTCTTGCCGCAGGCATGGACGCCTACGTGTCCAAACCGGTGGACCAGTCCAAACTGGCCGAGGCGATACAGGCGGTGATGGGATAGGGGCAGAAAGGGAGAATCGAAAATCATAAATATGACTCCGCTGATGTTTTGCTGTCTGGACCATCCAGGGATCTCATGAGGATTTGGGATTGAAGTTGAAGACAGGTTGCCTTCTTCTGAAATATACGTATAAGTATCTGTACGTTTTAAGAATCTGTATTCATAGGATTTGAATCCCACAGCTATTATGGAAAAAGGCAGCAGCGATCTTCCAGACCTATCCAAGATAAAGGATTTCTCCTCATCAGGGAAAGCCCAGGAGCAATGGAGGGGCCCGGCCGATTCGGAACTGGCAATTGCCTTTCAGCTTCATCAGCTCGATCTGGAGATGCAGGCCGAGGAACTGCAGCAGGCCAATGAGGAACTGGAGCTTCAGGCGGAGAAATTGCGGGAATCCGCAGCGCAGGAGGAGCTGGCCAGAACAAAGTACCATGATCTCTTCGAGCATGCGCCGGTGGGCTATATGGTTCTCGATGCCCGGGGAACCATCCTCGAGGTAAACGTCACTGCCGCGGACATGCTGACCGCAGACAGGTCAGCCCTTTACAACGAATCCTTCTATACCCTTCTTCGTCCGGAAGAACAGAATACTTTTTTTCGCATTCTGCAGCACAAGATCCAAAATCAGCAGGACTGGTCCTGTGAATTGACCATGGTGTCCCGGATGGGCCGGCCCTTCCCGGCCCGGATCAACGGCCGCTGCCTCAAGGACCTGGAGGGCAGAAAGGCCTGCAGGATTTCGTTTCTGGACATTTCGGACCGGGTCAGAGCCAGGAAACTGGAGGCGCTGGTCAAAAAACAGGAACGAAAAGCCATGTTGGAGTATTCCCCGGATGTCATCGCCAGGTTCGACCTCCAGGGCAGGCTCGCGTACATGAACCGGACCATGGAAGCCTATACGGGCCTGCCGGTGTCCCTCATGCAGGGCAAGACCGTTCAGGAACTTTTCGGTGCGGAAAACCCGGACATTGTCGGGCCGATTGCCCGGGCAATCGACCAGGTGAAAGCCACCTCCAGGGAGTGCAGCATCCAGTACCGCGTGGCCACCATGCTCGGCCCGCGGTGGTGCAGCACCATGCTGTTCCCGGTGCTGGACGGGAACGCGGTTGCCGGCATCATGTCCATAACCCGTGACATGACGGACCAGAAGGAAGCGGAAGCAGATCTGGTCCGGCAAAAACAGCTCTATCAAAATCTGCTGGAGAATTCCCCGGACGTGATCTCCAGGTTCGACCTTGCGGGCCGCCGGATCTTCATCAACAAGGCCGTCACCAAATACACGGAGTTTTCACCGCAGCAGCTCACCGGGAAGTTGATCGAAGAAGATCCCTGCATGGACGATGGTCTGAAGACAACCCTGCGGGAGGTTTTCGAGCGGGTCGTGCGCACAAAGGTAGAGGAATCCTTTGAATTTCCCCACGATGCACCCCAGGGGCGCATCTATTTCCAGGGCAGAGTCATTCCGGAATTCATGGAAAACGAGATCACCACGCTGCTGGTGGTCAGCAGGGAGATCACCGCGCTGAAGGTCGCCAGGGACACCCTTGAGGAGCAGGTCCGGCGCAGGACCGAAGATCTGGAAAAGCTTGTCCGGGATTTGCGCCGGGAAATCGAAGCCCGCAGAACGGCGGAGCAGGCCGCCCTGGAGGCGAGCAGAATCAAGAACGAGTTTCTGGCCAACATGAGCCATGAGATCCGCACACCGCTTTCCGGAATTTTGGGCCTCACGGAACTCTGCCTGGACATGGACCTGGCCCCGGATCTTCGAGATAATCTCGAACTTGTCAGGAAGTCGGGATGGAGTCTGTCTTCCGTGCTCAAGGACATCCTGGATTTTTCCAAGATCCAGTCGCGGAAGATGTCCATTACTTCGGAATCTTTTGCGCTCCGCCCGTTCGTGCAGGAAACAGCAAAGCTCTTTGCCAATGAAGCAAAGAACAAGGGCATCGAGCTGAATATTGTCCTGGAGTCGAATCTCCCGGAGAAGTTTACGGCCGATCCTCAAAGGCTGCGACAGATTCTGGTCAACCTGCTCTCCAATGCCCTCAAGTTCACCGAGGCCGGCAGTGTTGGATTGCGTCTTTCCATGGAATCTTCCCTGTCGTCACACGCTCTGGTGTTCACGGTATCCGACACCGGGATCGGCATACCAAAGGATCGCCACGGCGATGTGTTCACGAGTTTCCTCCAGCTGGACCACACCTACACCAAACGATACGGCGGCACAGGGCTCGGGCTGTCCATTTCCCAAGAACTCGCCGGACTCATGGGCGGGACGATCTTTTTTGAGAGCGAACCGGGTCGCGGGAGCACGTTTTCGCTGCGGCTGCCGCTGCAGGCGAGCGATTCGCCCTGTGAGCGGGCAATGAAATCCCGGCCGGGCAACGAACCGGTCAGTGAACTTCCTTCACAGCGCATTCTCCTGGCCGAGGACAACAAGGTCAATGCACTGTTCATTTCCAGGGTGCTGAAACAACGAGGCCACGTAGTGCAGGTCGCGGAAAACGGGCAGGAGGCTCTGGAGATCCTTGCTGCGGACACCTTCGATCTGGTGCTCATGGATGTCCAGATGCCGGTCATGGACGGGCTCGAAGCGACCCGCTGGATCAAGAGCCGGTACCCCGCTCTCCCGGTCATCGGCTTGACCGCCTACGTCCGGGAAGAGGAAAAGCAGCACTTCCTCGCCCAGGGCATGGACGGCTTCGTCCCCAAACCCGTGGATTTCGAGGAACTGGAACGGGAGATAACGCGGACGCTGGGAAAAAGGCCTGAATTGGCGAATTAGCGAATTGGCGGATTGGGGTATTTAGGGATTTGCGAATTTGCGAATTTAGGAATTGGCGGATTGGGGAATTAGGAATTTGCGAATTGGCGAATTAGCGAATTCAGGAACTTGCGAATTTAGGAATTTCGAATTGACGAATCAAAAGGCAGGATTCCCTTTCTCTGTCATGCCCCGACTTGATCGGGGCATCCAGGTTCGAGCCCAACCCTGCAATAGGCAATGGATTACCCGGTCAAGCCGGGTAATGACGGAAAGGAGAGAGGAGAGACGCCTATCTTCAGTAATCAGCCGCACAACTGCGTTCGCCCAGATCCTCGATTTTCTTTTCTTGTCATGCCCCGACTCGATCGGGGCATCCAGGTTCG
>JBKHAV010000129.1:0-6479 GCA_046542715.1 Desulfovibrionales bacterium | reverse complement strand
CCATCGCTTCCAGCTGGCTTCGGATTTCTCTGCGCGCGGCTTCCAGGAATTTCGGGTAGGCTTTCTCCAGGGTGGGGGTCAGTTCCATGGACCAGTCGATCTTTTCCGGTTCGATGCCGATGATGGTCAGCGTGGGTCTGTTGCCGAGGAGTTCGGCCATGCGCAGGGAGTCCAGGAGATCGATGTCGTGCAGGGAGAGGGACTGGTCCTCGTTTTGGACGAGGTCGTCTTCGCTCAGCCGAAAGATCGTTCCCGGTTCTTTGCCGGTCCGGACAACGTCGAGAATGATCAGGTGGTCGTATTCCTGGAAGAGATAGAAGATATCCTGGGTAAAGGTGCCCCCGTCGATGAAGGTCACGTTTTCCGGCCAGGTCTCGCCCAGAAGTTCGGTCACCGCCTTGACCCCGATTCCCTCGTCCATGAGCAGTATATTGCCGACGCCTAGTACGAGCAGTTTTTGCATTGCAGCTCCACAGCACAAATTGAGTTAGCGAAGAAAGATCAATTCCATTATCCGGGGGCCCATGAGAATATAGGCCATGGCTCCCATGCACAGGAACGGGCCGAAAGGAATGGCGGTTTTCATGCCTGCCGCGCCCTCCTTGCGGAGATAGAAGAGACTGGCCACCAGCCCCAGGGCGGCGGCCAAGAAGATCATCACCGGCAGGGCTTGCCACCCCAAAAGCGCCCCGATGAGCAGCATGAGCTTGATGTCCCCGGTTCCCAGCCCCTCGATTTTTTTCAAAATCAGATAGGCTTTCTGCAGAAAAAGGAAGGTCCCTGCGCCCACGAGAGCGCCGATCAAGGAATCCTGCCAGCTCAGTTCCAGGAGAAAAACCGCAGCAGGCACTGCCAGCGCGGCACCCGGGAGGGTCAGGACGTCAGGAAGGATGAAGAGTTCGAAATCGATGAAGCTGGCCACGATGAAAATCCCGCCGAATACCATGTACACCACCCAGGGCCAGGACGGTCCGAACTTCACAGCCAGGGCCAGGGCCCAGAGACCGGAGACCGCTTCCATTGTGGGATACCGGAGACTGATGGGTGTTTTGCACGTTCTGCAGTGTCCCCGCAGCAGGGCAAAGCTGACCACCGGGATGTTCTCCCACCAGCTCAGGGGGTGGTCGCACTGGGGACAATGGGAACCCGGCCAGACAATGTTCCCCCCCTCGATGTACCGGTGCACGCAGACCGTGTAGAAGCTTCCGAGCAACAGCCCGAGAGTCAGGGAAATGATGGGGAAAAGATAGGGGTCGGTCGCCAGAATATCCATAGTCGATGGGGTCAGGGCATTATGGCCGGCAAATCGAGTCCCGTGTCCGGATCCAGCCCGAACATGAGATTGGCGTTGGCCAGGGCCTGGCCGGATGCGCCCCGGCAGAGATTGTCGATCGCGCTGAGCACGATGAGCCGTTTTGTCCGCGGATCAACCACAAGGCCGATATCGCAGAACATGGTTCCCCGGACCCAACGGGTTTGGGGGAGCGTCCCCTGGGGGTGGACCCGCACCCAGGGGTGGGGTTCGTAGAACGCTTCGTAGAGCTTTTGCAGGGAGACAGCATCGAATTCCCCGGTCAGCCGGGCGTACATGGTGGAGAGAATCCCCCGGCCGATGGGCAGGAGGTGGGTATTGAACGAAAGCGTCATTTCCCGGCCCAAAGCCAAGGAGAGTTCCTGCTCGATCTCCGGGGTGTGGCGGTGTTTGCCCAGGTTGTAGGCCCGGAAGGAGTCGGCCACTTCACAAAACAGCGAGCCCACCTGGGCCGAGCGGCCGGCTCCGGATGTCCCGGACTTGGCGTCCACCACGATGCCCTCCGGATCGATGATCCCTTCCTTGAGGGCCGGATACAGGCCGAGGATGGCAGAGGTGGGATAGCAGCCGGGATTGGCGATCAGCTCGGCTGTGGCGATCCGGTCGGCATAGAGTTCCGGGAGTCCGAACACTGCCTTGCGCAGTACACCTGTCTGGGTGTGGGGCAGTTTGTACCATGTTTCGTACACCTCGGGGTTGCGGAGGCGGAAATCCGCGGACAGATCCACAACCCTGACCCCCCGGTCCACCAGAGCTGCGCCGATCTCCATGGCTGTGCCGTGGGGGACGGCCAGAAAGACCAGGTTACAAGCTTTGGCCAGTTCGTCCACATCCGGGGGGGTGATCCGCAGGGAACCGTACCTGGTCCTGCGCAGAAACGGGAAAAGGTCGACAAGCTCCTTTCCGGCCTCACCTCTGGAGGTTGCCCGGACAAGGTCGAAGACCGGATGGGAGGACAGGAGCCGGAGCAGTTCGATGCCCGTATAGCCGGTCACGCCCACGAGTCCGACGGAGATGTGTTCAGTCATGCTGCCTTTCAAGTGGTCTAGGTGGATTTTTGCACGTAATGCATGCGCAGTTCGAACAAGATGTCCCGGAAGAGCCGCGCTTCCTCATCAGTGATATTGCCTTTGGTGCTCTCCTCGAGCATGGCCAGGATGTCGATGGTGTGCTTGGCCAGGGGAAGGTTCGTCGCCACCGTTCCCCTTTCTGGGTCGGGAACCTCGCCCAGGTGAACCAGCGCCGATGAACTCAGGGAGAGAACAAAGGTGGCCATGTCCACTTTGGGCATGGGCGTGACTTCCTCGAACTCTTTGGCCGCCTGTTCGTACTTGCTGGTGGTGTCCGTCTGCTCTTGGGCAGGTTCGGATTGCTCCGTGGCCTTGGTTTCCTGTTCCTTTTCAGACATGGGACCTGTCCTGGTCAAAGGTTTCGAGTCCGTCTTCATACGCCTGGGCGGCTCGTTCCAGATAATCCCTGGAGCCGATCACGCCACCGCATTTGACAAAGGATCGCTGCAACGCATGGAGCCCGGCGAACAGATCGGCGTAGTCCACGTGCCCCATGTGACCGATTCGAACTATACGGCCTTTCAGCCGGCCCTGTCCACCGGCCATGATGACCCCGTAATCCCGGGCACAGACATCGAGAAGCGCTGCGCCGTCGATCCCCGGAGGAAGGGAAACGCTGGTCAGTCCCCAGGTGAAGTTGTCCCGGGCGAGCAGCGCCAATCCCATCTCCTGCACACCGGCTCTGGCCATGCAGGTCAGGGCCCACTGCTTTCTGAAGACCTCTTTCAGACCGGTGGACCGGAAGGAGTGAAGCGAAGCCTCGAGCCCCATGATCAGGTTGACCGGAGAGGTGTACAGGGTCTGCCGAGCAAGGGATTTCTCCCGCTCCTTCAGCATGTTGAAGTAGAAATTTTTGGGTTTTACGGTTTCCACCCGGGTCCAGGCTCTCTGGCTCAGCGCGATGAAGCCGAGGCCCGGGGGGAGCATGAGCCCTTTCTGGGAGCCGGTCACGAGGCAGTCGATGTGCCACTCGTCCATGGGACAGGGGGAAACACCCACCGCAGAGATGCCGTCCACGACCAGCATGACATCCCGCTTTTGCAGAAGCTTGCCCAGTGCACCGATGGGGTGGCGCACTCCGGTGGAGGTCTCACTGGCCTGGACCAGAACTCCGCGGATATCAGGCCAGTTTTCCAGGGAGCCCTCGATGTGTTTCGGCTGGACGGCCTGGCCCCAGGCTATGGGGACGGCCACGATTTCCAGCCCGTGGGAGTCCGCGATTTCGGACCAGCGCTCTCCGAATTTGCCCCCTTCCACCACCAGGACTTTTTCCCCGGGCGCAAAGAGGTTGGTCACGGCGGCGGTCATGGCTCCGGTCCCGGAGCAGGAGAGGGGGAGCACCGGCTGTGTGGTCTGGAACAGATATTTGAGCCCTTCCAGGACCCGGCCCATGCACTCCGTGAACTCGGACTTGCGGTGATGGATCATGTCCCTGGCCAGGGCCAGCCGCACCTCCTCCGGGATGGGCGTTGGGCCGGGAGTCAGGAGCCTGGTTTTGTGGATCATAGAAATCTTCTCCAAAATGGCGTTTCCAAGTCAATGGGCCTGAGCCCAGTTCGATCCGACCCCCCAGTCTGCCTTGAGGGGGACCGAGAGGGGATACACGGAGGACATGATTTCCGCAAGACGGCCACCTGCCCGGGCGCCATGTTCCGCAGGGACCTCCAGGAGAAGTTCGTCGTGCACCTGCAGGATCAGCTTAGCACCGAGTTCGCCTAACATCGGATCGCTGTCGGTCTGGATCATGGCCATCTTGATGATGTCTGCCGCGCTGCCCTGGATGACCGCATTGATGGCCATGCGCCTGGCCTGCTGCGCCAGGTGGGGATTTCGGGAATTGATGTCAGGCAGCAGCCTGCGTCGGCCAAAGAGCGTGATCACAAACCCGGTTTCGCGGGCGGCCTGTTCCACCTCCAGGTAGAATTCCTGCACCCGGTTGAGCCGCTCAAAATAAATCTGGATGAATTGTTTGGCCTCTTTGAGGGAAATTCCCAGTTCCCGGCCCAGTTTCTGCGGTCCCATGCCGTAGAGCAGCCCGAAGTTGATGGTTTTGGCCTTGCGCCGCTCGTCCGCCGCGACCTCCTCCTTGTCTTTGGAAAACAGCAACGCAGCGGTGCGGGTGTGGATGTCCTCGTTTGCGGTAAAGGCGTCCAGAAGTGTCGGGTCCCCGGACATGTGGGCCAGGATCCGAAGTTCGATCTGGGAGTAGTCCGCCGCCACCAGATGCATTCCTGAAGCAGCGACGAAACAGGAGCGCATCCTGGGTCCGAACCGGCCTCTGATGGGGATGTTCTGCAGGTTCGGGGTGCTGCTGGAAAGCCGCCCGGTGGCCGTGGCCAGATTGTTGAACGTGGTATGCAGCCGTCCGTCTTCATCCACCAGGGCAGGCATCGGTTTGAGGTAGGTGGAACGCAGTTTTTCCAGGGTCCGGTATTCCAGGATCAGGGGAATGATGGGATGCTGGGTTTTCAGCTCTTCCAACACGACATTGGAGGTGGAGTGGGCTCCGCCAGGAGTTTTTTTGCGGGACTTGATTTCGAGCCGCTCAAACAGGATTTCGCCCAGCTGTTGGCTCGAGCGCAGGTTGAACTCGGTGCCGGCCTGGGCGCAGATCTCTTCGGTCAGCTGGCGAAGCCGCTCCCTGACTTCCTTGAGAAAGGCGGCAAACGCCTCGCAATCGATGCCCACCCCCCGGCGTTCCATGTTGACCAGGACCGGAACAAGGGGAAGTTCCATGTCCTGCATGAGCGGGAGAAGCTCGGAATGTTGCAATCGCTGACGCAGTATTTCGCCCTGCTGCAACGCAAAGAGCCCTTGGTCGTCAGGATGAACCTCGACTTCCGCACCAAAACGTTCCCTCAGGGATGCCCAGGAGTAGTCGCGCTGCTCGGGATCGAGGAGGTAGGCGGCCAGGGAAAGATCAAACCAATGGTCGACCGGAATGGTTTCCCAGAGCGGGTCGTCGGAAAGGAGCTGTTTGAGCGATGGGGTGGCGATAGTTGCCGGGGCAAGCATGGCCACAAGTTCTTCTCTGGTGCCGGTAAAGCGGTATTCGCTTCCCTTGTGCCCGATGCGGACGGCATTGCCGCAGACCGCAAGCCCCACCTGTTCACCGGCCAGATCCAGGGATTCGGTGAGCAGCTTGGGCTCGCGCTGTTGAAAAGCGGGTCCCAGAGGCTCCATCCGTTGTTCGGATTGTTTCGGGAGCAGATCGAGTTCCCGGAGCAGGGAGCGGAATTCGAATTCTTTCAAAAAGGCTGTGAGTTCTTCCATGTTCAACGGCTCGGACTCGAGGTCGCACAGCTTCATGTCAGGGCAGCTGTCCAGCCGCAGCCGGGTCATCTCCCGGTACAGGAAGATGCTCTCCAGGTGCGGGCCCAGCTTTTCCTGCTCTTTCACGGTGAGCCGGTCGAAATTGTCCCTGAGGCCTTCCAGACTTTTGTGCCGCTTGAGAAGGCTGAACGCGGATTTTGGCCCGATGCCCGGGACTCCCGGGATGTTGTCCGACTTGTCGCCGACCAGGGCCTGGAAATCGGGCCATTGGTCCGGAGTAAGGGACTGGGTCTGAATGAACTCTTCCAGGGTGAAGAGACGTTCAGTTTTCTGCCCCGGGTCCCAGATCACGACGTTGTGGTCGAGGCACTGGTTCAAATCCTTGTCCGAACCCACGATGACCACGGGCCGTTCCCCTTTGAACCGGTGGGCAATGCTGGCGATGCAGTCGTCTGCCTCCACTCCTTTGGAAATCGTGACCCGAATCCCCAGGCTCTGGACCGCCCGGATCAGCTCGGGGATCTGTTTGGCCAGGGGCTCGGGCATTTTCGGGCGCTGGGCCTTGTAGGTTTTCATCCGCTCGTGCCTGAACGTCGGCCCTTTGCCGTCCAGAAAAAACCCCACGTATTCGGGGTGTTCCTCCCGGATCACCTTGAGAAGGATCCGAAGCAGGATGTAGATGGCATTGGTGGGAAAACCGTCGGACCGGGTGAGGTCCGGAAAGGCGTAAAACGCCCTGTAGATGAAGGAGGTCCCGTCGATCAGGTAGACGGGCTCTGCAGAGAAGTTGAGTTTTTCCTTGAGGGGCATCGGTCTCTCACTGC
>JBKHAV010000128.1:0-6492 GCA_046542715.1 Desulfovibrionales bacterium | reverse complement strand
CGACCAGGTTCATTTTCCTGTTCCAGGTCACCAGAAGGTCGAGATAGACGGCCAGAGTTTCCGCTTGAGACGGTTCGATGGACAATCCAAGTTCCCGAACCGCCCTGCCCACTTCCGGACCACGTACAACAGTCTTTGCCATATCCGATTCCCAGGCAGTTACAGTCAATTCGGTAACAGTTTTTTTAAAAAAACTCTTTTCGGCAGGCCGTTCAAAAACCACGCTGGCAAGGCGCGAGAAAAGTTCAAGGCCGAAGCGTATTTCCCATACGTGAGGGTTTGAATCACGCGTCCCGCGTGACAACGCGGTCAGCGGGGATTTTTCAACGGCCTGCTAAGGCTTTACCTTCGCCCGCAGCATGGGTACAAGCCCCTGCAGTACATATGGAGGATACACATGATCAAGCGCGCTGTTCTGTTTCCCGGCCAGGGATCCCAGGAGCCCGGAATGGGCAGGGATCTTGCCGAGCACTGGTCCGATGCCATGGACCTGTGGCGCCGGGCTGAAAAAATCTCCGGCCTGCCGCTGCGGGAAGTCTACTGGGAATCCCAAAACGAGGACATGGCCGAGACCAGGAATTTGCAGCCTGCCATGACGGTTGTCAACGTGGCCCTGTGGTCTTATCTCCGGGACCGGATCGCACCGGAAGCTGCTGCCGGGCACAGCCTGGGCGAATTCTCCGCCCTTGCTGCCGCCGGCGTGCTTGCAGTGGACGATGTCCTGGAACTGGTCTCCCTGCGCGGCCGTCTCATGTCCGAGGCCGGCGGCGGGAAGATGGCGGCCATACTCAAGCTCGACCGCGACCAGGTCGAGGCCATTGTGGACGCGGCCTCGGCTGAAACCGGGCAGATTTTACTCGTGGCCAACTACAATTCCCCGGGGCAGCTGGTCATCAGCGGCCAGGCCGAGGCCGTGGACCGGGCCTGCGAACTGGCCAAGGACGAAAAGGGCCGGGCCGTGGTCCTGCCGGTGAGCGGAGCCTTTCATTCCCCCCTTATGGAGGAGGCCGCCCATGAACTGGCCGCAGTCATGAAAAAGCGCGACTGGCGCTCCCCCAAATTTCCGGTGGTCTTCAACGCCACGGCCGAAACAGAGTCTGACCCGAGCAAGATCCTGGAGATAATGAGTGGGCAGATGACCTCCTCCGTTCTCTGGATCCAGACCATGGTCACCCAGTGGGACATGGGCGTGCGCTCGTTTTTCGAACTCGGTCCCAAAGGAGTTTTGACCCGCCTCCTGGGCCAGAATCTCAAGGGACGGGACGAGGAATGGACCGGCAAAAACATCGCCACCCTGGAGCAGGCGGACGAGTGGAAGCTGGAATCTGAAAGCAAGCAGGTTTGAGGATCGGCCCTTTTTGCATATTTTTTGGGCCAGCAAAAAAGAAGAGACTGGTTCAGGCCTGAAACTTGTCTGGCATGTAGCGACGCACCGGGCAAGACCACAGGCCAATCATGGTTTCGCCTTGTGGCGACCTCCTTTTTTGGCGGCAAAAAAGGAGGCAAAAAAGCCGCCCCCGGGACGATTCCGCTAAAGGCACCGGGTCCGCTGCGGGCCGACTTCGCAAACTTAGCTTTGCTCAAACAGTGCGAAGCGGCTCCTCCTCCGCTCCCCCGGACGAAATCGAAAGGGGGGAATTGAGAAAAAGGCTGAAGGATGAAAACGGAAGGCTAAAAATAGAAGAAGCACAAAGCAGTTGAATTTTTCTTGGTGTTTCTGTCTTTTGCCCCGTTGCCGAAGGCAAGCCGGGCCCGGAGGATCAGCGGCTTCCCATTGTTTGACGACCGCAGGGAGGAGTTTGGGAAGTCCGCCCGGAGGAAGCGGCGTCCCAGCATTCAATTCGTTCCCAGAACGATGCTGTATCGCGAAATGACTTCAAGTGTCTCTCCATGCTTCAGTAGAAAGTTATCAAGAATTGAGTGCTGGGTGACTTCGGCTGGGGCCGGCCCTTTTTTGCTTCTTTTTTGGGCCAGCAAAAAAGAAGAGACTGGTTCAGGATCAAAGCTGATAGTAGAAATCGACATTCAAGATAGGCTTGCGGCAATAGGGCAAGAGGCGAGCGGGAAGAAGCTCCCAACAACTTTTATATAAACCCTAAACAAGGAATTTCATTTCATGCGTGCGAAGGAAAGAGTTCGACTGCGGCTGGCTCAGGCTTTGGATTCCCTGGGGCTGGTCCTTCCTGAGAAGGTCGCCATCGACCCGCCAAAGGACCCCAAGTTCGGGGACATGGCTTCCAATGCGGCCTTGATCCTGGCCAAGGAGGCGCGGAAAAACCCCAAAGCTCTGGCCGAGGAGATCCGCACCCGTATTCTAAATGATCCCGGAGACATCGAGCGCATCGACATCGCAGGCCCGGGGTTTTTGAACTTCTTTTTCGCCCCCCGGTTCTGGCAGGCGGTGGCCATGGACATCCAGCAACAGGGCGACCGGTTCGGCGCCTCTGATGCCGGCGCCGGGAAACGGGTCCAGGTGGAATTCGTGTCTGCCAACCCCACGGGTCCTCTGCACATCGGACATGGCCGCGGTGCAGCCGTAGGCGACTCTCTGGCCCGAATCCTGACCTGTTCAGGCCACGACGTGAGCACCGAATACTATATCAATGATGCCGGACGGCAGATGCGGCTGCTCGGGCTTTCGATTTTCGTCCGCTACCAACAACTCCTTGGCCGGGACATTGCCCTGTCCGAGGAATGCTACAGGGGCGACTACATCAGGGACCTGGCCCGGGAACTTCAGGAGCGGCACGGTTCCGCCCTGCTGGATAGAGACGAGGCCGAGGCTCTGGACATCTGCCGTATCCACGGCATGAGCCGCATCCTGGACGGCATCCGCACCGACCTGGAGAATTTCCGGGTGCATCACCAGGTCTGGTTTTCGGAGCAGACCTTGCTGGACGCGGGCACGGTGCAAAAGACCCTTGACGACTTGCGGCAAAGCGACCTGGCCTATGAAGAGGAAGGCGCGCTCTGGTTCCGCTCCACCCGGTTCGGCGACGACAAGGATCGGGTGCTGAAAAAATCGGACGGCCTGCTCACCTATTTTGCCTCGGACATTGCCTACCATGCCGAAAAGTACTCCAGGGGCTTCGACCTGGTGGTGGACATCTGGGGTGCAGACCATCACGGCTACGTCCCGAGGATGAAAGCCGCTGTGCAGGCGCTGGGACGCGACCCCGAGGATCTTCAGGTTATTCTGGTCCAGCTGGTCAACCTCCTTCGCGGAGGCGAACAGGTAGCCATGTCCACACGGGCCGGCGAGTTCGAAACCCTGAAAGACGTGTGCGACGAAGTGGGCGTGGACGCCGCCCGGTTCAGCTTTCTCTCCCGAAAAAGCGACAGTCACCTGGATTTCGATCTCGAGGTGGTCAAACAGCAGACCATGGAAAATCCGGTCTACTACGTCCAGTATGCCCACGCCCGGATCTGTTCCCTGCTGGCCAAGGCAAAAGAGCGGGCCATCACCCCTGTTCCGGCGGATGCAGGCCTCATGGCCAGGCTGGACACTCCGGAGGATCTGAGAATATTGAAGCTCCTCGAACAATTTCCGGATATCGTGCTTGCGGCCGCCTCCAGCCTGAGCCCGCACACGGTGAGCTATTATCTGCAGCATCTTGCCGGAACCCTGCACCGCTATTACACGACCCATCCGGTCCTTTCCCTGGAGGACGAGGACCTGCTTCAGGCCAGGATGAATCTGCTTCTGTGTGTGGCACAAGTACTGGCCAACGGCCTCTTCCTGCTAGGGGTGGAGGCTCCTGAAAGGATGTGATATCAGGCTCCTCATCCTGATTTTTGCAAATGAGGTGTGCAAGCCACACGGGCCGGCATGCGCCCATTGGTTCGATACATGGTGCGTTCTCTGAGAGAAGAATTCTCCTGAACGGATCGGGGAACCGCTGCTTAGCGTTGTGCGCCGGAATTTCAATACGCCGACAACCACCATAAGAGTTCAATGCCAGCTGCAAAACAAAAAAAAGCCAAACCGAAGCAATCCCACAAGTACACGTTTGATTTCTCGCTTTCGGGGCTGATTTCTCTGTTTGGATTTTCCGTGCTGATCATGGTCTGGATGTTTATCCTGGGCGTACTCGTGGGCCGGGGGTACAAGCCGGAAACGTTCATCCCCCAACTGGCCAGAATCCTGCCCCAGGATGCAGTCCAGTCCATCCAGGGTCCTGCCCCCAAGGATGAAAGAAGCGAGACCCTGAAGCCTGAGGACCTCACCTTTTACGATGACTTGAAAAAGGGGTCCGAACCGAAACAGGAGCCGGTCAAAAAACCCCCTGTAAAAGCCACCCCCCCCAAACCCGCGGCTCAGCCCCCTGTAAAAGCCAGCCCTCCCAAACCCGCGGCTCAGCCCTCTGTAAAGCCGGCGAGCCCTGCTCCAGCTGCCGCCTCTGCAGAAACCGGCCGGTTCAGGTATATCTATCAGGTGGCTGCGTTCAAAGAAGAGGACCGGGCTGTTCTCTTTCGGGACCAGATCCTCAAGGGCGGAATCTCCTCCTATTTTCTGAAAGGAGAAAGTGCAGGCGACCCCTGGTTTCGTGTATACGTGTCCTTTGACGGGACTCCGGAACAGACTGGAAAACTGCACTCCGAGCTTGAAAAAATGGGCGTGAAAAACCCTTTGCTTCGAAGCAAAAAACCTATATAGGTTCCCACCTTCGAAGCGACGCTTCGAAAATACACTTTTGGAGGAATGCGATGTTTGTACCCAAGAAGGCCTTCTTCACGGCTGGAATCGGCCGTCACAAAAACAAACTCCAATCCTTTGAGCTCGCCCTGCGCGAAGCAAGGATAGAAAAGCTGAACCTGGTATACGTCTCCAGCATCTACCCCCCTAAATGCAAGATGCTGAACCTTGATGATGGAATCAAGGAACTGAGCCCCGGACAGATCACCTTCTGCGTTATGGCCAGAAACGCCACCAACGAGAAGGGCCGTCTGGTCGGGTCCGCCGTGGGCATGGCGTTCCCTGCCGATGCTACGACCTATGGTTACATCTCCGAGCATACAGCGTTCGGGGCCGAGGAAAAGGAGATCGGCGACTTTGCCGAGGATTTAGCCTCGACCATGCTGGCGACGACCCTGGGCATCGATTTCGATCCTGAGAAGGACTATGATGAACGCCGACAACTCTATCACATGAGCGGCAAAATCATTGATTCCGCTTCCGCCCCCTGCGTAACCACCGGAGTCGGAGGCATCTGGACCACAACCATTTCCGCTGTAGTCTTCCTTCCCTAGATGCAGACGTCCAAGGGCGGCGGCAAACGCATTTGCCGCCGCCCATTTTTCACCACACCCACCAGATTTCCTTAGCAAGCTGCCGGCTCCACATTCCGGCACCGCTGTGCTATGCCATGATGAACAAACGGTGTGTACAACCATCCATCCCCGAACATCCATGACCAAAAAAAAGAACGACATCAGAAGAATCGACCAATTGCACGACCCTTCGGAATTTGGACTCAAATCCCTGAGTCCGCTCGATCCTGACGCTATTGACGATTTTGACGACCTTCTCCAGGCCATGTCCCGGACCTCCTTTGACGGTCGCCGCATGGGCGAAGCCCTGGATGTCATGGAATCCATGGTTTCCGACCCGGACTGCGTTGTCGTGGGCACCTTTTCCGGAGCCATGACCGTAGCCAAAATGGGGCTTTTGCTTTCCAAAATGATCGACAAGGGCTGGATCAATATCGTTGTTTCCACAGGCGCCCTCATGGCCCACGGGTTCATAGAATCCATCGGACTCAAACATTACAAGTATGAGCCCGGCAAGATGAACGACGCCACCCTGTACCAGCAGGGGTTCAACCGGGTTTACGACACCTTGGAGCCGGAAAAGAACTTCATGGAGGCGGAACGGATCATCCATAAGGTCATGGAGGGCATCGACGCAGGGGAGACCCTGAGTTCCACGCTTCTTTGCCGCAGAATCGGCAAGTACCTGTCCGAGAACATGGAAGGCCCCGGCATTCTCAAGAGTGCCTATGAGAGCAATGTTCCGGTCTATATCCCGGCGTTCACCGATTCCGAACTGGCGCTGGACGTGGCCACCCACATCCTGCGCAAAGCTCCTGAGGCATTGAAACGCGATCCCGACCCTGATTCCCTGCCCTATTTTTTCAACCCCTTTCTCGACCTCATGAGCTACACCAAGCACGTCTGCCGGGCCAAGCGGGTGGGCATCTTCACCATTGGCGGCGGGGTCCCGCGGAACTGGGCGCAGCAGGTGGGTCCCTTCATCGAGATCGTGAACCAGCGTCTTCCCGAAATGGATCTGGACATGAAGAAATTCCATTACGGCGTGCGCATCTGCCCCGAACCGGTACACTGGGGCGGCCTGTCCGGCTGCACCTACCAGGAGGGCATTTCCTGGGGCAAATTCGTCCCCCCCCAGGACGGCGGCAAGTACGCCGAGGTCCTCTGCGACGCCACCATCGCCTGGCCCCTGCTCATCAAAGGGCTGCAGGATCGGTTGAA
>JBKHAV010000127.1:0-6496 GCA_046542715.1 Desulfovibrionales bacterium | reverse complement strand
TTTATTCATCGTCGTCTCTCAATTTCGACTCGCTATTTAATTGTCAATGAGCTTTTCGGCTTTCGTGCTGAGCTGTTTTCCCCTCAGCGCGAAACGACAGTAACTACTCACCCGCCCACTCACTGTCAACCGTTTTTTCTTTTTTCCTTCACTTCCCCTTCGAACCGTTTCGGGAAGTTCCAGCGGGCAGGGGGCTGTATCTAGGTGTCTCGGCCGGGGAAGTCAACGACTTTTTGAAAAAACTTAGAGTTCGTTTAAATAGCTTGTATTTCAATGACTTACAGGGGGACATTTCTCATGTCTTCGCGATCCGCTCCCGGCGAAATATCAGGAAAACGCCCGGCCTTGTTCTGCCCGGCGTCAAAGAGCAGTTCGCACGAAGTTTTGATTCGGGCTCCAGCCGCTGGCCTGCAGAAGAAGAGTTTCCCGGCCAGAACGCGCCGCTCACGACCCGCGGCATAGTGCAACCTCTCCCAGGCATCCCTGTCCGGATCCAAACTCTACGAAGCGGAGGAGCACCTTTGCCTTTCTCTTCCCTTCGTATCCTCTGTGGCTCTGGTGAGTCCTTCTTCGTTGAATTCGTCGATTCATTGGATTCATTCCAAGGGACAAAAAAAACACCAGGGACTCAAGGGCTCTTCTGCTTCTCGTTCTTCTTCCACTTGCCACTAGCCGATTCTTATTCTTGCTTTCAGCTTTCAGCTTTCAGCTTTGAGCTTCTTCATCTCTTCCCCCTAACCGCTAGCCGCTAGCCGCTTGCCTAATCTTCCCTTACTTCTTCGTCCTGCCGTACACATCCTCCAGCCGGACGATATCGTCCTCCCCGAGATAGCTGCCTGTCTGAACCTCGATGAGTTCCAGGGGAATTCTGCCCGGATTCTCGAGGCGGTGCACCGTTCCCAGAGGGATATAGGTGGACTGGTCCTCGGTGAGCACGATCACGTCCTCGCCTCTTGTGATCCTGGCCGTGCCCTTGACCACGACCCAGTGCTCGGCCCGGTGATGGTGCATCTGCAGCGAGAGCACTTCCCCGGGTTTGACCGTGATCCGCTTGACCTGAAACCTGGCGGCCTGGTCGATGCACTCGTAATCGCCCCAGGGCCGGTACACTCTGCTGTGGACCACGGCCTCGTCCCGGGCCTTTTTCTTGAGCATCTCCACGATCGCTTTCACATCCTGGACCTGTCCCTTTGATGCGACCAGGACCGCATCCTTGGTCTCCACAACCACCTGGTCCTCCAGCCCCACGGCGGCAACGAGCCGGCTGGTGGAATGCAGGTAGCAGCCCTTTGACCCATGAGTGATGACATCCCCCAGGCAGACGTTGTGGTTTCCGTCCGCAGTGCCCACATCCCACAGTGCGGACCAGGACCCGATGTCGTTCCACCCGGCATTCAGAGGGATGACCGCGGCCGCATCGGTCTTTTCCATCACAGCATAATCGATGGAGTCACTGGGGCAGGCCTCAAAAGCGTCCTTGTCCAGGCGGATAAAATCAAGATCCCTTGCCCCCTTTTCCAGGGCTTCCCTGGAACAGACCACCATCTCCGGCGCAAACCGCTCCAGCTCCTCGATAAACCGGTCTCCTTGAAACACAAACATGCCCGAGTTCCACAAATACTCCCCGGACTGGACATACTCCCCGGCCGTGACAAGATCCGGCTTCTCCACAAACCCCTCAACAGCAAACACCCCGGGGTTCCCCTCTTCCGTCTTGCTTTCAGCTTTCGGCGTTGAACTTTGAGCTTCTTCCCCCCCTCTTCCCTGCTCACTGCTCGCTGCTGGCTGCTTGCCCTCTTCCCCCTTGCCGCTAGCCGCTTGCCACTTGCCCTTCTTGATATACCCATACCCCGTCTCCGGCCCCGTGGGCACGATTCCGAAAGTGATCAGCCGCCCCTCTCTGGCTGCCTGCACTCCCTGCCGCACGGCAGTGGAAAACGCGTCCACGTCCCTGATGATATGGTCGGCCGGAAGCACGAGGAGCACGGCCTTGGGATCGGAGGCCAGCGCATGGAGCGCGCCCACAGCCGCCGCCGGGGCAGTGTTCCGTCCCTTGGGCTCGAGGATGATGGCCTGAGGATCCACTCCGATCTGGCGCAGCTGCTCGGCCACCATGAACCGGTGATCCTCGTTGCAGATCACCACGGGCCGGCCGATCTCCTCCATCCCTTTCAAACGGGAGACCGTCTCCTGAAGCATGGTCCGCTCCCCAGCCAGCGGCAGGAGCTGCTTGGGATACAACTGCCGCGACATCGGCCACAACCGCGTCCCTGATCCGCCGGACAAAATGATAGGTATGATCATGAATCCTTCCTTATCTTCTGTTCATAAAATAAAAGACGAAGAACTTCACCACAATGTCACAAAGGACACGAAGTGAAGAATTCCCCCGCAAGGGCAAACCGCGGGCAAACTCTTGTCTTCCGCCTGACGGCGAATGCAATCGTAAGTTTTCCGGTAGCGGGGGAGCACCTTTCTTTTGCCTTCCTCTTCCCTTCGTGCCCTCTGTGCCTCTGTAGTGAACTGCTCCTCCTGCCGTTTTTCGCTTTTTACCCGCTAGCCTCTGGCTGCTCGCCGAGATTCAAAAAAGAGGCGGTACCTTATCAGATTCCCCAAATCGGATGAACCCCTCTATCCCAGAGTCACCCACAGAACAAGAACGGCAATCGAGAATGGATATTGCCAAGAGCCCAAAAAAACTCTCTTCCTCTGTGATCTCTGTGCTTCTGTGGTGAAATCCTCTTCGTCTTTCCGTTTCCCACTTGCCGCTCGCCGCTTGCCGCTAGCCGGTTCTCCCCATCGGCAGAAACGGAATCGTCACAATACCCAAACTCCGCCAGACCATGTAGACGGCCAAAAACATGAGCAGGGACAGGGAGGATGCCATGGCCACGGCCGCGCCCACGACCCCGAACTGGGGGATGAGCAGGCCGTTCAGCGCCAGGCACATGGCAGCGCTCACCGCCATGAGGTTGCGCCAGACCCGCTCCTGGCCGGTCATGACCAGGAGATAGCCCACCGATCCGGTGATCACGTTCACGAACTGGCCCACCCCCAGGATGGCCAGAACCGGCCCGCCCTTGGTGAATTCCGCGCCAAAGATGGACATGACCAGGTCCGGAATGAGAACGCAGGCCAGGACGATGGGGGAGGCGAACAGGGCCATGAGCTTGGCTGTGGACCGGGCCAGCCGCCCGAGCCCTTCCATGTCCCCCTGGCTGTACATCTCGGAAAATTTCGGCGCGGAAATGGCATTTACAGACATAAGGATGAAGCTGACCAGCCCGGAAGTGCGATTGGCCACGGCGTACAGCCCCACATCCGCCGATGTGGACCAGATCCCGAGCATCAGGTTGGAGGACCACTGCAGCGTCATGTTCAAAACCGCCACCCAGAACAGCGGGATGCTGCTTGCCAGCATACGGTTCGTGGGAAACGAGCCCTCCACCCCTTTCAAATCCGGGGTGGACCGCTTCCAGAGCCAGATGCCGATCCCCAGGGTGACGAAAGAGGCCAGCGCGTAGGCGACCACCGCACCGGTTACGGCGAACAGGGGCACGAGGATGAGAACCCCCAGCAGGGTCAGCCCCTGGAGGATTCCTCCGGAGAGCGCCACCCCTTCCTTGATCTTCTTGAGCCCGGTCAGAGCCTGGCTCTGGAGAAACACCAGGGCAAAGGGGGCCACGGCCAGAGACATCCATCGCAGCGGTTCGGCCAGCCGGGGATCCTTGAACACGGAGTGGGCCAGCCAGGGCGACAGCGCAAAAAGAATAATTGTAAGGACAAGAGAAACTGCGGCCGTGAGCAGCATCCCCTTGCGGTACAGCCCCTTGACCGCCCCCCAGTCCCCTTTGATCGCATTGCCGGCCGTGAACCGGACAAAGGTATTGTCCAGTCCCACCTTGCTCAGCATGGCCACGATGGTGATTACGGTCAGGGAGAGGAAATACAACCCAGCCCCATCCGCCCCCAGCATCCTCGCCAGCACGAGATTGAGCACGAACGAAAGCACCGAGGCCACGCCCTTTAACACAAAAGCCACGGACGCCCCGCGAAGGACTTCGAGGAAATGAATGTCGAGTGTTTTCAGAATATTCATGATCTATTCGCGCTCAAGGAGCAGTACGCGATCTCGAAACAGGGAGCAGAAGCTTCTTCACCACAGAGGCACAAAGCTCACAAAGGGAAAGACATTTGCCCGCGAGGTCCAGACCGCGGCCTAAAAGTCCCTTCCGCCGAATCCGTCTCCACAGAGCCTACGCCGTGGCAGGCAACCCGTGGCATGACAGAAAAAATTGAGTTCCGAAATTTTAAAAGGAGCACCAAGAGACGAAAGGGACATCAGGGACTCAAGGGGTCTTCCCGCTTCACAGTTCACTGTTCACCCCTTCCCGCCTTTCCCGCTTGCCGCTAGCCCCTAGCCGCCGCGGTTCTATACCGCGGCATCCAAAAGCATATTATCCCGGTGCACCGCTTCGGTGTAGAGACAGCGGCCGAGGACCGCCTCGATCTCCGAGCTTTTGCGGCCCATGATCCGTTTCAGGTCGGCGGCGCGGTAATTGGTCAGGCCCACGCCCAGGACTGCGCCGTCCGTGTCCGTGATCCGGACCAGGGCGCCCACGCCGAAGCTGCCCTCCACGCTTCGAATTCCAGCCGGAAGCAGGGATTTGCCCCGGTGAAGGGCTGCAGCAGCGCCCGCATCGATCCGGACCTCGCCGGCCGGGTCCAGATTGTAGGCCAGCCAGAATTTGCGCCGGGAAATGGCTTTGGGTTCAGGCATGATCCAGGTGCCGATCTCCTCGCCGGCAAATCCTTGTTCCAGACTGAAGGGAACCAGGCCGGAGAGGATCAGGGTGGGCACGCCGAGCTGGGCGGCCCGCCTGGCGGACAGGAGCTTGGAGTACATTCCGCCGGTGCCCTCCAGGGTCTTGCCCCGGCACATGGTTGCCAGGTCCCGTTCCCCGATATCCGGGATATAGGCCATTGGCCGGGCGTCCGGGTTGATCTGGGGGTTGTCGTCAAAGACCCCGCCGGCCGAGGTGAGGTTCACGAACAGATCGGCCTCCACCAGGTTCAGAAGCTGCACGGCCAGGGCGTCGTTGTCCCCGAACTTGAGTTCCTGCACGGCCACGGTGTCGTTTTCGTTCACAATGGGGATGACCCGCCAGGAGAGCAGGGAGGCAAAGGTGTTGCGGGCGTTCAGGAAACGCTCGCGGGAGCGCAGGTCGTCGCGGGTGAGCAGGACCTGGGCGGTGATGGCCTTGTAGCGCTCAAATGCCTCGTCGTAGACGTGCATGAGCCGGCTCTGGCCCACGGCGGAGAAGGCCTGCTTCACGGGCAGACATTTCTCCCCGGTGGGAAAGGGGATCATCTTCCGGCCCGCGGCCACCGCCCCGGAAGAGACCAGCACGATCTCGCGCCCCTTGTCGTGCAGGCTTGCGATCTGGTCCGCCAGCCGGTTCACCACCCGCAAATTCAACCCCTCTGCATCGGTGAGCACCGCACTGCCCACTTTAATCACGATCCGGCGGGCGGTTTTTAGGGTGCTTTCACGGTGGCTGCGCATTGATTCGGGAGTAATCTCTTCGTTGCGATTGTTCATAGTTCTTCGTTGAGCTCAAAGCTCAAAGCTGAAAGCTCAAAGGGTTAAGAGTGAAGATTAGCTCAAAGCTCAACGCTCAAAGCTCAAAGAAACAAGGACCTAGTTGAGAGTTTTGATCAAGCCCTTGATCATCGCTGCGATTTCGATACCTTGTTCCTCAATTTGCTTGTAATCTTCTCCAGATATCCAATTCATGTTTTGCATTATGATCAGAAGGGTGATGGTCTCGTATAGTGATCCGCGTGCAACGTAGCAGTATTGCCTGAACTCCTTCTTGGAAAACCTGCCCTTTCCTTCAGCGATATTCATGGCAACGGAAGTTGCTGAAGACTCAATCTGCTCTAAGAGACGAAAATGTTTTCTGGATGTCTCGATTTTTTCGACCAGATTGATGACCTCGACGCCAAATGCGACAGCCTTCTTCCAGACATTCAAATCCTCAAACCCAAATCGCTGTACCATTCGAATCTCCAAAATTGAACTTCTTCCCTCTTCTCTTACTTTGAGCTTTCAGCTTTGAGCTTCTCCCTTCTTCCCCTAGCCACTTGCTGCGCAGTTATTCGTTAATAGTTGGTCGTTAATAGGTCCGGAAAACCCATAGCCCATAGCCCCGAGCCCCAAGCCGATTCTTTCTCTTGCTTTGAGCTTTGAGCTTTCAGCTATGAGCTTCTTCCCTCTTCTCTTGCTTTGAGCTTTCAGCTTTGAGCTTCGAGCTTCTGCGATTCCCTGAACCGTTCCCACAAAATCGCCATAAGCCCCTCCACTCCGGTCCCTTCCTTGGCTGAGATAAAATGAACGGTGCGGCCGTCCGAGGCGGCGCGTTTTCGGAGGCGGTCGATCTCCTCCGCGGAGAAGAGGTCGATCTTGTTCACGACCCGGACCTGCTCCTTTCTG
>JBKHAV010000126.1:0-6501 GCA_046542715.1 Desulfovibrionales bacterium | reverse complement strand
GCCCCGAGCATGGCCACGTCGTTGACCGTCCCGTGAACCGCCAGGGAACCGATGTCTCCCCCGGGGAAAAAGATCGGATCCACTGTAAAGGTATCCGTGCTCATGGCCACGGGTCCGGAGAGTTCCAGAAAGGCCGCATCGTCCAGCTCGTTCAGGATCGGGTTGCCCAGGTGCTTGAGGAACAATTCGCTGATCAGCCGGTGGGAGGCTTTGCCCCCGCTGCCATAGTCAAGGAGAAGTGTGTTTGCGCTCATGAAGAAGCAGTCCTGTTGTTTCGGGCAGTGGCGTGAAGGATCAATCCAGTTTGTACTTGAAATAGGCGGCGCAGCTTCCTTCGGTGGAAACCATGCATGGCCCCACCGGGGAGGCCGGAGTGCACGCTTTGCCGAACAGGGGGCATTTGTCCGGAGGCATGACGCCCTTGAGCACATCGCCGCAACGGCACCCTTTGATGGGCGGGGTTTCCCTGATCTCGATCCCCAGTTCCTGCAGTCCGTCGAACTGCTGATACTCCTTGGAAAGTGCCAGGCCGCTGCCCGGAATCAACCCGATTCCGCGCCACAGGGCGTCCACCGGGGTGAAAACCTCGGCCAGAATTTCCTGCGCCTTGGGGTTGCCCGCGTCGGCAACGATCCGTTTATAGTTGTTGACCACCTCGGCTTTGCCCTCGTTGCGCTGGCGGATCATGAGCAGCAGGGACTGGAGGATATCCACCGGCTCGAACCCGCTGATCACCGCGGGAATGGAATGGGTCTGGGCAATGAAGCGGTAAGGTTCGAGCCCGATGATCGCGGAGACGTGCCCGGGCAGGAGAAACCCTTGCACCGTGATCTGGGGATCCTGGACCAGCGCACTGAGCGCCGGGGGCACGACCTTGTGGAAACTGAGCACAAAGAAGTTTTTGACCCCCTGTTCCCTGGCCACTTTCAGGGTGGCCGCTATGGTAGGCGCCGTGGTCTCAAACCCGACCCCGAGAAAGACCACCTTGCTGTCAGGATTGGCCGCGGCGATCGCCAGCGAATCAAAGGGGGAGTAGACCACCTGGATCCGCGCTCCCTGGGCCTGGGCGAGCTTCAGGGTTTTCCCCCCGGGTCCCGGCACCCGCATGAGGTCGCCAAACGTCACCAGGATGACGTCCGGTCGGGCCGCCACCTCCAGAAATGCGGCCACCTCGCTCTCATGGGTCACGCACACCGGGCAGCCCGGTCCGGAGACGTGCACGATCTTCTCGGAGAGAAGGGAGCGCAGCCCGCTCTGGAATATGGCCACCGTATGGGTCCCGCACACCTCCATGAACCGGAACGTTCCGTCCACCTCCGCTTCGATGCGCTGGATGAGGGAACGGCAGAGCTCGGGATCCTTAAGCTTCTGGAGTAAGTCCAAGGTTGAGTCCTTCCTCGAAGAGTTTCAGGGTTTCAAGACCTTCTTGGCGGTCAAGCCGGCGCAGGGCGAATCCTGCATGGACAATGACGAAATCCCCGACTTTGGGCTCTTCGTCGATGATGTCCAGGCGGACCTGGTTCTTCACGCCCCCGATCTCCACCTGGGCCACATTGTCTTCAATGGAGGTGATTTCCATGGGGATAGCAAGGCACATATATAGCTCTCCTTTACCGGTTCTGAAATTTCCGATTGAACCGGGCCTGAGTGATTTCGACATCGACCCGCACGACCCCTGATAAGCAGTGAACAGGCTCTCGTCAAATGGAAGCGATTTTTGCTCCAGAACCGAAATCCCCGGGACCGCCTTCGCCCTGATGCTTTGCCTTTTCCCGCATTGACTGCTACCTTTCGGCATCGAGGCGCTGCAGTTTCGCGAACCTTTCATTGCATGGACGATTCAGCCTTGGTCCAACACTCCTGGTTTTCCCGCTCTGCACAACATTGTTCCCGGTTCGTCCCCACGGACTCGGAGTGCATGCAGTGGTGGAAGCGGTACCAGATGATGCCGCATATCAGGGAACACAGCATGATCGTGGCCGATGTGGCCTCCTGCATTGCCGAGAAAGCCGCCGGACTGGACCCCTCGATCCACCCCCAGGCAGTGCGGGCCTCTGCCCTGCTCCATGATCTCGGGAAGACCTACACGATCCGCTACGGGGGCAATCACAGTCAGATAGGCGGCGCCCTGGTGCAGGAACTCACCGGCAACCCGGTCATTGCCCAGGGCGTGCTGCACCATGTCTGCTGGCCCGGAAAGCTGGACGTGGCCGCATTTTTTCTTCCCCTGACGGTGATCTATGCGGACAAGCGGGTCAAACACACGGAAATCGTTTCCCTTGACGAACGCTACGGCTATATCCTCGAACGTTACGGCACAACAGCCTATCGACAACAAAAAATCGCCTGCTCGCTCGACCAGGTCAGGTCCATTGAAAAGCAGCTGGGTGAATTGATCGGAGATGATCTGCATGCGTGTACTTTTGATCGCCGGCGGCTGGTCTGAAGAGCGGGACGTCTCCCTTGCCGGCGCGGTTCAGATTCGATCCGCCCTGGGAACACTCGGCCACGACGTCGAGTCGTTTGATCCGGCAGGGAGCCTCTCCGGCCTTCTGGAACGAGCCCAGAACTGTGATTTTGCCTTTCTCAATCTCCACGGCGCGCCAGGAGAGGACGGTCTTGTCCAGGCCCTGCTCGATTGCATCGGCTGCCCCTATCAGGGGTCCGGTCCGGCCGGTTCCCTCAGAGCCCTGAACAAGGCCGCTTCAAAAGCGCTGTTCAGGTATCACGACATCCCCACGCCACCCTGGGAACATCTTCCAGTGTATCCGAAAAACGGGTGGACACCGAATCTTCACTATCCCCTGTTCCTCAAGCCCAACATGGGCGGCTCGAGCGTGGGCATCAGCCGCGTCCAGTCCGATGAGGAGCTGACCTCCGCCCTGATGGCGTTTTTTGAGGCCCATGACGACGCCCTGCTCGAAGAGTTCGCACCCGGTGTGGAAGTAACCTGCGGGGTTCTTGGCGACGAGGCCCTGCCCCTGGTGTTGATCCGGCCGCGGAAAGCCACCTATTTCGATTACGAGTCCAAGTACCGCAAAGGCGGCGCCGAAGAGACCTGCCCGGCCCCCCTGGATCCCTCTTTGACCCGGACCATACAGGACCTGGCCCTCAAGGCCCACCAGGTCCTGGGCTTGAAGGATTACAGCCGGGCGGACTTCATTTTGACCAAGCAGGGACCGTTGCTCCTCGAGGTCAATACGCTCCCCGGCATGACTGAAACCAGCCTTCTGCCCCAGGCGGCACAGGCTGCCGGTCTCAACTTCGAAGCGCTCATTGCCGAACTGATCAGGCTCGGGATGGCCGGCTCGAACTCTGGAAACGCCGGCTGAGCGCATCGACACCTATGACCCGACAGCCCTTTTCAATCCGGTTTCTTCTCCTCGTCTATTCCTGCATCTGGTATGGAGCAGTTCCTTTTCTGGCCCTTTCAAAGCGTCTGCGCCACGGCTACTTCCAAAGGCTCTTCCCCAGGAAACTTCCGGAGGGGGTGGATCTATGGATCCAGGCGGCCTCAGGCGGAGAGGCCTATCTGGCTGTGGAACTGCTCAAATCATTGTCCAAGGGGCAAGAGCGGCTGCGGGTGCTGGTGACCACCTGCACGCAGCAGGGGCTGGAGGTCCTCGAAGGGTTCACCCCTTCTGAAAATCTCCAGTACCACACTGCTCTTTTTCCTTTTGATTTTCCCCGCGTCATGCAGCGCATGCTCCGCAAGCTGGATCCCAGGCTTGTAGTCTTACTCGAGACCGAGCTCTGGCCCGGACTGTTGTGGGCCTGTCACAAAAACTCGGTTCCGGTGCTTCTGGTCAACGGCAGAATGACCCCAAAGAGCTCCCGCGGCTACATGATGCTGCGCCCTCTGCTGCACCGGATAGCACCCTCCCGGACCATGGCCGCATCACACGAGTATGCACAGCGCTTTGCCCGGGTCTTTGGCCGTGACAATGTGACCACCATGCCCAATATGAAGTTCGACAGGGTGACGCCCGCACCCGTGACAGGCAGTGCCAACCCCCTGGCCCCGATTCTCGCCGACCGGGCTCGCCAGCTGGTGGTTTTCGGTTCGGTGCGCAGAGAGGAAGAGGAGCAGGTAGTCCAGGTGGTCAAGGAACTTCTGGCCGCACGGCCTGAAACCGTGGTCGCCCTTTTCCCCCGGCATCTGCACCGGATTCCCGCGTGGACTTCCCTGCTCAAAGACCAAAACATCTCCTTTCTCCTGCGCTCGAACATCCGGGGACCGGCACCGCTGGGCTGCGTGGTCCTGTGGGACACCTTCGGCGAACTCGGCGCGGCCTACGAATACGCCCGGGCTGTTTTCGTGGGCGGGACCCTTGCCCCGTGCGGCGGCCAAAATTTCCTCGAACCTCTGACCAGCGGCGTGATCCCCTGCATCGGGGTGCACTGGGAAAACTTCGACTGGGTGGGGCGGGAGATCATTGGCCAGGAGTTGGTGCGGGAAGTTGACAACCCGGGCGATCTCGTCCATTGCCTTGTGCAGCATTTGGATGGTGCCCGGGATCGCGACGCCGTGCGGAAACGGACCCTGGCCTTTCTGGCCGGAAAACAGGGCGGGACCGATCAGGCCGTGACCGCCATCTACGAATTCCTCCGCCCGGATGAAACCCGATCGAGACAGCCGCATGCCTGAAGTCCCCTGTTACGGCATTATCCCGGCCCGGTATGAGTCAACCCGGTTTCCAGGCAAACCTCTGGCCGACATCCTGGGGAAACCCATGTTCTGGCACGTGTATACGCGTGCCATGCGGTCCGATGCACTGCACGCGGTCTACCTGGCAACGGACGACGAGCGCATCCGCCGGGCAGCCGCAAAGCTTGGGGTTCCCGTGGTCATGACGGCGAAAGAGCATGCCAGCGGAACCGACCGGATCCTGGAGGCGGCGGAGATTCTCGACCTTGACCGGGACAGTGTCCTGGTCAATATTCAAGGCGACGAACCCGCTCTGGAGCCGAACCTGTTGGACCGGCTGGTTGAACCCTTTGAGCAAAACGAGGTCATGGTCACGACGCTCGCGCGAAAGATCACCGCCCGGGAAGCGCTTTCGCCGGACAGGGTCAAAGTGGCCTGGAGCACGGCTTCCGGCAACGCCCTGTATTTTTCCCGGTCCCGGATTCCCTATAGCGCAGGAAACGAGGATTTCTGGGGCCACATCGGTCTGTACGGATATCGGTTCGAGGCGCTGCAGACCTTCTCCCGCCTGGGCCCAAGCCCCCTGGAGCAGCGGGAAAGACTCGAACAGCTGCGCCTTCTCGAAGCCGGCATTCCCATACGGGTCGTGCCCACCACCCACCAGAGCGTGGGGGTCGACCGGCCCGAGGATCTCGAGATTGTCAAAAAATTGATTCAGGAGAACGAGTGATGCATGCAATACTGGCCCTGGAAGACGGGACCTGTTTTCACGGCACGTCCTTCACCGGACCGGGAACCACGCAGGGAGAGGTCATCTTCAACACCGGCATGACCGGGTATCAGGAAGTGTTGACCGACCCCTCTTACCGCGGACAGATGGTCTGCATGACCTACCCGCTCATCGGCAACTACGGGGTGAACCTGGAAGACGTGGAGTCCGACCGGGTCCAGGTCGAAGCCTTCATCGTCAAGGAGTGCTGTAAGGAGCCCTCCAACTGGAGGTCCAGACAATCCCTGCCGGAGTATCTCAAAAAGAGCGGGGTCATGGGGATCGAGGGCATCGACACCAGGGCTCTGACCCGCCATTTGAGGCTCCATGGGGCCATGCGCGGCGTGATTTCCACCGAGGGCACGCCCGAGGAACTGGTGGCCAAAGCCCGGTCCATGCCCACCATGGAAGGGACCAACCTCGTGGATGTGGTCACCTGTGAGCGGCCCTACACCTGGACGGAGCAGGGGCCGAAAAACGTGGAACTCTCAGAGGGGAAATACGACTGGCCCGGGGCCGGCCCCCGGGTGGTGGTGTTCGATTACGGGATCAAGTGGAACATCCTGCGCCTTCTGGCCGCTGAAGGGCTGGACCTGCTCGTGGTGCCCGCGGACACCTCGGCCGAGTTCGTCATGGCCCAAAATCCCCACGGCGTTTTTCTCTCCAACGGCCCCGGGGACCCGGCCGCCCTCCCGGAGATCGTCGAGGTCGTGAAAATCCTGGCCGACAAATACCCCACCGCCGGAATCTGCCTGGGCCATCAGCTCCTTGGGCTCGCCCTTGGCGGCCGGGCGTTCAAGCTCAAGTTCGGCCATCACGGCCTGAACCACCCGGTCAAGGACCTGACCACCGGCACCATCGAGATTTCCTCCCAGAACCACGGGTTCTGTGTGGACGTCAGCGGGCTCGACGTTCTGGAACAGACCCATGTCAATCTGAACGACGAGACCCTGGAAGGCTTCCGCCACAAGGACAAGCCGATCATCGCCGTGCAGCATCACCCGGAAGCCGGCCCCGGCCCCCACGACAGCCAGTACTTCATGACCCGGTTCCGAAAGATGCTGCCGGCGGGATAGCCTTTTAC
>JBKHAV010000125.1:0-6503 GCA_046542715.1 Desulfovibrionales bacterium | reverse complement strand
TGCAGGTGAAAATGAAAATGAACCCTCTCCAGACGCGATTCCCGAGCCGGCACCGGCAGAAAATATGGAAGAACCTGTGCTTCCGCAGGAAGAATTCCCGGAGATTTTTTCGGACGAACCTTCCGACATGCCCGAGAACGGATCAGAGGAACTCTTGGAGGGAAGCACCGCGGGGGAGCAGGAAACAATGCCCGGCCTCAAGACCCTGTCCATCCAGGCCGTCGAACCATGCTGGCTGGTTGCCAGCATCGACGGCAAACGCCAGGAGATCTACCTTCGTCCTGGTGAACGGGTCACCCTGGAGTTTTCATCCCTGCTCGAGGTCAGGTTCGGGAATGCCGGCGGTGTGGAACTGACCTTCAATGGAAAGCCCTATCCTTTCGAGGCCGAGTCCGGGGAAGTGCGAACTCTAACGTTTCCGCCCGCGCGGCAGTGATCCACGGCGAGTACAACGAGCATACTCTGATCCTGAAGATCGGGTGTTTTCGGGAGGCGGACTGCTGGGTGCGGCTTTTCTCTCCCAGCCAGGGCGTGATCACGGCTTTCGCATTCGGCGGAAGCAAAAGCCGGAAGCGGTTCATGGGATGTCTCGACCTCTTCAACCATGTGCTCTTCCGGATCAAGTCCTCCAGGTGCGGAAAATATGCCTGCCTCGAGGAAGGCGTGCTCCTGAACGGGTTTTCCAGGCTGCGGAGGGACTCGGCCCGTACAGGCATGGCCGTGAACTGCATGAAGTTTCTGGAAATCGTGCAGATCGGCCCCCAGGATGCCAAGTCCGCCTATGAACTGTTGCTCGCAACGCTTGAGCACCTGGAGAGCGCAGTCCATGTTTCGCCATTGTTTCCCATGCTCTTCCGGGCCAAGGTCGTGTGCGAGCAGGGATACCTCCCGGTTTTGGACCGCTGCGCAGGGTGCGGAAAACCAACATTGGATATCTCCGGTCCGCTCTTTTCCATTGACGGAGGCCGGGTTTATTGTCAGAACTGCCACCCTGCCGAAGGGAATTTTCTTCGCATTCATTCGGGATCACTTACACTTTTGCAGGCGATCGTGGATAACGGACCTTTCGTTCTGCCGGAAGGGAATCTGCAGCGGGAGGTGCAGCGGGATTTTTTTCTGCTTACGGACGCCTTCATCCAGTATCATCTGGGGGTGATATGGGAAAACGGGCGGTTCAAGAGGGTATAGCAGGAGAGAGCGCGCACCTGTTTTTCCGCAGCTCAGCGTTGATGTGTTTTATCAGGAGACGAAACATGCATTTTCAGGAAATCATCCTCACGCTTCAGCGTTTCTGGACTGAGCGGGGCTGCATTTTGCAACAGCCTTATGACATCGAAGTCGGTGCAGGGACGTTCAATCCGGCAACATTTCTGCGGGCCATCGGTCCCGAACCCTGGCGGGTTGCCTATGTGGAACCCTCCAGGCGCCCCACAGACGGCCGCTATGGCGAAAACCCGAACCGGTTGCAGCACTACTACCAATTCCAGGTCATTCTCAAGCCCTCTCCACGTGACATTCAGGAGATTTATCTGGAGAGCTTGCGGGCACTCGGGATTGACCCTGCTGAGCACGACATCCGTTTCGTAGAGGATGATTGGGAGTCCCCGACGCTTGGCGCCTGGGGTTTGGGCTGGGAGGTCTGGCTTGACGGGATGGAGGTCACGCAGTTCACCTATTTCCAGCAGGTGGGCGGCCTGGATATGAATCCGGTCAGTGTGGAGATCACCTACGGACTGGAACGCATTGCCATGTACCTCCAGCAAAAAGATTCCGTGTACGACCTGGACTGGAACCACGCCCTGAAATACGGCGACGTGCACCACAGCGCCGAGGTGGAGCACTCCAGATACAATTTCGACTGCTCCGATGCCTCCATGCTGCATACCCTTTTCAGCGCATATGAACAGGAGTGTCTGCAGCTTTGCGAGAAAAGGCTGCCCTGGCCTGCCTATGATTATTGCCTGAAATGCTCGCATACCTTCAACCTCCTGGATGCCCGGGGGGCGATTTCCATAACGGAACGGACCGTTTACATCGGAAGAGTCAGGCGGGTTGCATCCGCTGTTGCCCGGCTCTACTTCGAGCAGCGAGAGGAAATGGGGTTTCCCCTGCTCCAAAGAGAAGCCGTCCCAGGTCCGATACGCTGATTACGAGAACGGTAGCAGGAGAACATTGACATGGCCTATTTTGTTATGGAGGTCGGCACCGAGGAGATGCCGGCCAGATTTTTGCCCACGCTTCAGGATGAGTTGAAGGAAGGATTCCAAAGGGCATTCCAGGAGAAGAACCTCACCTTCGATGTTCTCACGACCTATGCAACGCCCAGAAGAATTGCGATCACCGTGACTGACCTTTTGGAGAGACAGCCTGCCGAGGAGCTGGTCGTGACCGGCCCTCCAGCCGCAGTCGGTCTGGACGAAAGCGGCGCGCCCACAAAAGCGGGGCTCGGGTTTGCCAAAAGCCAGGGGGTCGACCCGGGAGATATTTTTGTCGAGGAAACCTCCAAAGGGGCATACCTGGCCGTGCGCAAGACCGTTGGCGGGGATCAGACGCTCGTCCTGCTGCCGGAGATCTGTGAACGGATCGTCTCTGCCCTGAGTTTTGCCAAAAAGATGCGCTGGAACGAATCCGGTTTCACCTTTGGTCGGCCCATCCGCTGGCTTCTCGGACTTCTTGACGAAACCGTGGTCCCCTTCACCATAGGGGGGGTCGCTTCCGGCAACACCTCCTATGGGCACAGGGTCATGGGTGCCGGTCCCTGGGACATTCCCCATGCGTCGGAGTACACTCATATTCTCAGCGTCAACGGACGGGTGGTCCTCAGCCCGGACCAACGCAAACAAACCATCAAGACAGTGGGCGAGGATCTGGCCGCAGCCGTGAGCGGCAAAGTGGTCTGGAACGAGGAATTGCTCCTCCAGGTGGCCGACCTGGTGGAATTTCCGCTGCCGGTCATGGGCCGCTTTGACGACAAATTCCTCGAACTTCCCAAACGGGTCCTCCTGACCAGTATGGAAAGCCATCAGAAAAGCTTTGGTGTGATGACGCAGGGCGGGGATCTGCTTCCCTATTTCCTCTGCACCATCAATATCGAGCCCCGGGATGTGGATGTCGTGCGGAAAGGGTGGGAAAAGGTTCTCAGGGCCAGGCTCGAGGATGCCAGGTTTTTCTGGGAGACCGACCTGAAAGCCGGTCTGGACACCTGGCGTGCAAAGCTGGAGAACGTGGTCTTTCTCGGGCCGTTGGGCAGCATGGGCGACAAGTCGCGGCGTTTGTCCGAAATCTGCGGCTATCTGGCCGAGAGAGCGGTGCCGGGGCTTGGGGACGATCTTCCCCGCGCCGGCCTTTTGGCCAAAGTGGATCTCGTTTCGGAGATGGTCGGGGAATTTGCCGATCTTCAGGGAATCATGGGCGGTATCTATGCGGCCAGAATGGGAGAAAACGAGACTGTCAGCAAGGCCGTGCATGAGCACTATCTTCCCACCGGGCCGAGCAGTCCGGTGCCCTCCACGGCTGCAGGAGGACTTCTGGCCATTGCGGACAAGTGCGACACCCTGGTGGGGTGTTTCGGACTGAACATGATACCCACCGGGGCCAACGACCCCTACGCTCTCAGGCGCCAGGCCCTGGGGATCATCCGTATCGTCATCGAGCACGGGTTTGATCTGGATCTTGAAAAATTGATTGAAAAAACCCTGAACACCTACACAGGAGTGGAGTGGAAAAACAGCCCTGCAGAGACCACTTCGAAACTCCTCGAGTTCGTTGAACAGCGGACCAAGGGGTATTTTCAGTCGGAAGGGTTTGAAACCAGGCAGGTGGAAGCGGGACTTGGCGCCGGGTTTTCCGATCTCAGGAAGCTGAGCCTTCGCCTGCAAGCTTTGCAGCGCTTCAGCAGGGAGCAGGATTTCGAGCAGGCGGTCCTGACATTCAAACGGACAGCCAACATCATCCGTAAACAAGGGGCTGAGGCCGGTGTTCCATTGACAGGAGAGGTGACTCCTTCTTTCCTGACCGAAGAGGCGGAGAAACGCCTCTTTGAAAAAATGAACGAGATCTCCCCGAGATTTGAATCCTCCTGGCAGGAGGAAGATTTCGACACGCTGTTTGGACTCCTGCGGGAGCTTCGCCCGGATGTGGACAGGTTTTTCGATGATGTCATGGTTATGTGCGACGATTCTGACCTGCGGCAGAACAGGCTCAACCTGATCAAGAACGTGGTGGACAAGCTCGGCAGGCTGGCTGATTTTTCCAGACTCCAAGTCTAGACTTTACTGCTCAGACTTGACAACATCTCTGCGGGCATATAATGAGCTTTGTTTCCACACCATTGAGAATGTGAAGTACTATAAAAATTTCCAGATTTGAGGAGGACGACATTGGCCAATCATAGATCCGCGATAAAGAGACACCGTCAGAGCCTGAAAGCTCGTATGCGCAACAAGGCGGTCAAGACCCGGGTGAAGAACGTCAGCAAATCGGTCCGCACGGCCATCGAAGAGAACGACAAGCAGAAAGCGGCCGAGGCTCTGAAGGCTGCCACCAAAGCGCTCGACAAGGCAGCTTCCAAGAAGGTCATCCATAAGAAAACCGCTGCCCGTCGCATCTCCCGACTGGCCAGAGCTGTCAACAGCCAAGCCTAACAGTTCGTTGAAAAATCCCCGCTGATCCCGCGGGACGCGTGATTGCTTCAAAAAGTCCATATCCTCACGTACTCTAAGTACGCTTCAGCCTAGGACTTTTTCGCGCCAGTCAGCGTGGTAGTTGAACGACCTGAGAAAAAGACCTTTTTAACAGTCTCCAAACTGTCCTCCTTCCAGTTTACAAATAGAGCCTGCTTTCAGAAGCGGGCTCTTTGTATTTTTTTGTCCCTGCTGTCCTTCACAAGGACGGGCTGCGCATTACTCCCTTTCAGAAAACCAGGACAGCCCGGGAATGGAGGGGATGAGGCCCAGGAGTCGGCAATAATGGCTGAAGAGGATGAGGCTGGCCATATGGTCGGGATGCAGTTCGTAATCCATGGTCTTCCAATAGGAAAGGAGCCGGTCTCGGGGAATCCAGCCGGGAAGTCCGTCTGCTTCGCTCAATTCTTCCAGATGTGATCGGACATATCCCTTGCAGGAGTGCAGGACATGCACAAAAGAAGCGAGATCCTGTTGCTGAAGAGGGGAGAGATCCCGGCGAAGAATCCAGACGGCAAAGACAAACGGTAGACCGGTAAATCGTTCCCAGGACGTTGCCAGGTCGATCAGCACCCACCCTTTTGGCGGTGTGATCCGCAGCTTGAGCGCGAAATCCCCGATTTCAAGGAAAGGATGTTCGCCTTTGATCCCCAGTCCCGGACCCACGCTGTTCCACTGGGGTTCCGGCAGGTTCCAGGCGAATCGCCACAGCACCTTGAGCAGGGCGACTGATGCTGCCGACGCTTCTGTCAGGAGCACAATGTTGCCGTGACTGCGAAGAAATTCAGGTAACTCCCACAACGAGACCGGACTGACCAGAAGAACGGACTGGACTTCATGCCGGCCGCTGACCCCGATACCGGGAAGGAGCTGGTATTCGGACCCGTTCAGAAGGTATTCAAATGATGAAGAAGGGGAGAGCTGCACGTCCCCTGTGCGCAGGGCGCGGTTCAGCTCGCTTGGATGCCCACGGACATACTGCACATCCAGATCCGGGGAACATTTCTTCAGGCAGTGAAAGAGCGGCCAGACATTGAGGTAATCGATCTGGCCGATGCAGAGTTTCGGGTTCATGCGGTGGTGGCGGCAAAAAAAACAGTCCGCAACCATTCACGGATGCGGACTGTTCTCATTGCTTGAGAAATTGTATTAGTCAAGCTGCTCCAGGAGGGTGTTCTTGATGTCGTCGATGGTGCCTTCGCCGTTCAGCTCGATGTACTTGCAGAGCCCTTCGGCACACTTGTCCTTGAAGAAGTAGGCAGCGGCCAGGGTGCCGGTCTCCTTGTCGTAGTAGATGTTGTGACGCTTATCAATGGCGTCCTCGTCCTGATCGTCGGCGCGGGATTTGAGTTCGCCGCCGCAGACCCGGCACTTGTCGCCGTCGGGCTTGATGGCATCGATGAAAATGTTGTTCGGATGGTTGGGATCGTTCACGCAAAGACGACGGCCCATGATTCTGTTCTTGGCCACTTCGCGGGGCAGGAGGATTTCAATGACGTAATCCAGGCTCATGCCTTCGCTCTGCAGAGCTTCCCAGAGCTTCTGGGCCTGGACGATGCTGCGGGGAAAACCGTCCAGAAGCCAGCCCTTGGATCCTTCTTTCTTCAGGACGTCAAGGACCATGGGAATGGTGATCTCATCAGGGACGAGTTCACCGCGGTCGATGTACTCTTTGGCCTTTTTGCCAAGATCAGTGCCTTTGCCGATATGCTCCCGGAAAATGCCGCCGGACTCGATGTGGGCAAGGTCGTATTTCTTTTTGACCAGAGCTCCCTGGGTGCCTTTGCCGCTGCCGTTGGGGCCGAACATCAGTATATTCAT